>CAJWTS010000020.1 GCA_913047795.1 uncultured Verrucomicrobiota bacterium
CTCACGGTGTTCTCCTCATCGGCTACACTGCCCGCACCGAGAGCCACGCTGTTTTTAGCGGCCGTAGCGCCCGGACCGATGGCCACGCCGTTTTCAGCGGCCTTGGCGCCCGTACCGATGGAGACGGAATCATTCCCGGTAATGTTCTGCCCTGCACCTTCGCCTATGGCAATGTTACGGTTACCCGTAATGTTTTGTCCGGCGTCCTGGCCGTAGGCTATATTCCCGGAGCCGTTTACGTTCGTGCCGGCGTGGTCGCCCGAGGCTAGATTATCGCTGCCGGTTACGTTCCGGCCGGCGCCGTCGCCCGAGGCTTGATTATCGTCGCCGGTTACGTTCCGGCCGGCGTTGTCGCCCGAGGCTAGATTATCGCGCCCGGTTACGTCGTTGCCGGCGTCGTCGCCCCAGGCTTGATTATGGAAGCCGGTTACGCTCTGTCCGGCGCCGTCACCCCAGGCTAGATTATCGTTGCCGCTTACGTTCTGTCCGGCGGCGTATCCCGAGGCTTGATTATAGTTGCCGGTTACGTTCGTGCCGGCGTTCAGGCCCGAGGCTTGATTATTGTCGCCGTCTACGAAATTGCCGGCGCTCGAGCCCGCGGCTTGATTCTGGTTGCCGTTTACGTTCGAGCCGGCGTTCTGGCCCGCGGCTTGATTGTTGTTGCCGGTTACATTCCGACCGGCGTAGGCGCCCGCGGCTTGATTCCGGTTGCCGTTTACTTCCTGTCCGGCGCCGTCGCCCGCGGCTTGATTAAAGCTGCCGTTTACGTTCGTGCCGGCCTGGTAGCCTGAGGCTTGATTATTGCTGCCGTTTACGTTGTTGCCGGCGGCCAGGCCTGAGGCTTGATTGTTGTCGCCGTTTACGTTCTGTCCGGCGTTCTGGCCTGAGGCTTGATTGTTGTAGCCGTTTACGTTCCGGCCGGCGTCGTAGCCTGAGGCTTGATTATAGCTGCCGGTTACGCTCTGTCCGGCGTATTGGCCCGAGGCTAGATTATCGTTGCCGGTTACGTTCTGTCCGGCGCCCTCGCCCGAGGCTTGATTATCGTTGCCGTTTACGTTCTGTCCGGCCTCGAAGCCCGAGGCTTGATTGTTGTTGCCGTTTACGCTCTGTCCGGCGGCGTATCCCGCGGCTTGATTGTTGGTGCCGTTTACGCTCTGTCCGGCGTAGGCGCCCGTGGCTTGATTGTTGTCGCCGTTTACGTTCGAGCCGGCGCTCGAGCCCGCGGCTAGATTGTTGTCGCCGGTTACGTTCTGTCCGGCGGAGGTGCCCGCGGCTTGATTCTGGTCGCCGTTTACGTTCCCGCCGGCGTAGGCGCCTGATGCTTGATTATAGTGGCCGTTTACGCTCTGTCCGGCGGAGGTGCCCGCGGCTGTATTATAGTTCCCGGTTACTGTATTGCCGGCCCCGTCGCCAAGGGACGAGAGGCCTATACCGACGCTATTCCCTCCGGCGCTCTGGCCGATCGAGGTATTGGAGTCGTTACCCTGGTCGTCGGCGAAAGGCCCGTTTGTAGTCGCGCTGGCGCTTTGCAGGAATCCAAAGACAAGCGCTACGCCGGCAGCCAATGCCGCGTGAAAAAGTGAGAGTTTTCTTTTACTGCTTCCGTGGTTTGTTTTCATGCGTTGCTCCTTTGGATTAGTTGGTTATCTGGCTTCCATGAACGTGGAAATTTGGCTGAACGCCGGAATGTAATGCCTGAAAGCAGCCATGTCAGCACGGAAAATTGGCGGTATCAGATTCTGTCAGGAATTCTGCCCCAGTTGCAGGGCTAATCAACCTGCTGTTAACTCTCTGTAACGGCTGCGCTGTTCTCCCCCGGATTCAGCTGTCAGGGCGCTCCGTGTTGCTGCACGCCATGTGGCTCTCCGTGCCGCGCTGGATAACTCTTGCCCGTCTGTGGAATTGCGATCCACGTAATATCGGGCCACCTTCTGACGTGAGGCCAGGCTCGCCAGTATTTCCAGAGCCTTTGCGGCGTCCCGCAGTTCTCCGTCCTTGAGCTTGCGTGTTTGTCGGCGAATGGCCTGGGAGAGCATTGCCTGTGCATGGATGTCGGCATCCACGTCCTCGTGTGCACGAAAGGTCCGACGGACGTGTTTGCCCTCGCTGTCGTGCCTGTCGTCCACAACAAAGCGCATGTACTTGCCTTGGTTTATGTCTTCTCGTATCTTTGGTGATGTATGCGGCATTAACCGGGATCCTTCCGATCTGACTCAGCGAAGAACGGCATGAATCAGGCATGAGTACAGGCAACAATTTTGCACCGGGCTCTGATATCTTATAAATATCCTGATATGATTGCCCCCGGAGAGGTGGCTGAGTGGACGAAAGCACCGGTCTTGAAAACCGGCGACGGGCAACCGTCCGTGGGTTCGAATCCCACCCTCTCCGCCAATCTACGCCGTCGCCGCGAGAAGGAATCCGGACCAGAGCAGAAGCGATCCGCCTCGAGAATCCCTGGGTATCGGAGCCAGGGGTCTCTCGTGAGGGCGAAAGGCGAAAAATCTGATTTCTTTCGTAAAAACATCAAAAACAGGCTTTTCAAAGCTAGGGAATATTGACGACAATATGAGGAGACTAATCATTATGCTAATGTGGATGTGGAATGACCTGCGTCTTTTGCCGGTACCGCCGGTGGGGGTAAGGGTCGTTTAGTAACGATTGATTGAGGGTGCCCGGTAAATGATTATCCATAAACACATTTCCGCCATCTCGCACATCCTGCCGTCGCTGGTTTGCACCGCCGTGGAGATCTTCGCCGTCGCGACGCAAACGGCGGATGCAGGTCTCATCCTGCACAGTACGATGGACAACGCTGACGTGGGTGCGGGAGCGGGCACCGACGACACGGGCTCGGGGGATTTTACGGTCAACAACCTCGTAGGTTCGCCCAACGGCACCGCCACCGAAACCGCCGGACCGCAGTCTGTCCTCTCCGGCGCGACCGGAATCATCGGCGAGGCCCTCGATTTCGAGGGCGATGGAGCTCCGGCAGGTACGCGTCATGTAGGCTACGGAGATTTTTACGACCACACGAACGCACCGTTGGGGCATACGGTTTCCATCTGGCTAAATCCGGACACCTCGGCTAACGGATTCCCCATGGCCAAAGGCGGCAGCAACCCGGAGGCCGGGTGGGCATTGTTTAAGGTTGGCAATGGTTTACGCATGCGGGGAAAGCCCTCCGCCCCCGCAGTTTCTACTCTACGCGATCTTCGCAGATCGAGCGGATTTGAGGCCGGCACCTGGCACCATTTCGCCATCGTGCTGGACGATGTGAACTTCCGACTCATGGGTTATGTGGACACTTTGGGGTCAGGGCTTTCCGGGACGGACAACAGTTGGAGTATCAAATCCGGTAGTCTCAATTCTTATAGTAGCGGCGAAATCTGGGACTCGATCGATTCCCTCATCCTTGGGAGCATCTCCAAGGCCGTCATCGATTACGGCTTCGACGGCAAGCTGGACGACTTCGCCGTCTGGGACGAAGCACTCACCGCAGGCGAGGTGCTCGGTCTATACGAAGTCGCGACTAACGCGGTATTGAACTACAATGCCGCTAAATTCGATTCGCTGAAGCAGATCCATGATGCCGCCAGCGGCACCACGGCTGCCATTGCGGGCGCCAGCGGTCCCGACCTGTTCTGGACGTACGCCAGCGGGCTGGGCAGTATGGAAGGCCTCAGCGGCAGCAGCCCGAGTTTCACGCTGGTGCTGAACGGCAGCGCCGGAACCGGCCTGGCGTCCGCGGCGTTCGTCCCTTCCCCTGCCGGCACCTTGGTCATCGTGCAGTAGAAGTGGCCTGACCCCTGTGGCGAATTCAAGCCTTGGCCGGATACGCCTCGGCTAATCGCCACCCCTGCGGCTCCCGAAACCCCGCGACGACATGCTCACGCCTTGCTGCACGGACTCCTCTCAATGCCCTTCGGACTCCCCAAGTCGTCTACGTCTTTCTGGAGGGCCGTTTGGCGTGGTAGACTTTCCGCATGTTCCTGCCCACGGGAGATACACCTAATCCGCGCGACTTTACGCCCTGGGTCAACTACGGGTTGATCCTGGTCAATATTGCGGTCTTCGTATTCGTTACGCTTCCGCTTTCGACCGTTGGGGTGGATCCGCGCAATCCGCTGCTGGCCGAGTACATTCTTTCGATGGCTCCCGATTTGCCCGCAGGCATGATCCCCGCTCATCTTCTACAGAGCATCAGCGCGTACGACCTGTATGTCTTTCTCCACGGCTTTAAGCCGGCCGCAGCCCAACTATCCGACCTGCTCTATTCCATGTTCCTGCATGGCGGCTTCATGCATCTCTTCGGCAACATGCTTTTCCTCTGGATCTACGGTGACAACGTCGAGCACCGCCTCGGTCGCTGCGGCTATTTGCTGACATACATCGGTACCGGCATCGTGGCGACGCTGTTCTTCGCCCAATTCGCGCGCGGATCAATGACGCCGCTCGTCGGCGCCTCCGGTGCGATCTCGGGCGTGCTGGGTCTCTACTTCCTGCTCTTCCCGCGCAACCGCGTGAAGGTCTTCATCTTTTTCTTCCCGCTGATCTTCAATGTCTTCCTCATCCCCGCTCGGCTGGTGTTGGGTGTCTACCTCATACTCGACAACATTCTGCCGTTCGTTGCCGGAGGCCACTCGAATGTTGCCTACGGCGCCCACATCGGCGGATTCCTTGCCGGACTGGGGGTGGCCTGGTTCGGGGAGCAACAGGCCTGGCAATGGCCATGGACAGGACGGTTATCCCCCTCCAAACGACAGGCCGATTCATCGTCGGCTGGGGAACAGGATGCACCTGACGAACCCGCGCCCCTTCGCCTGCGACGTGCCATTCGCGATCGCAGGTCCCAGGCCGCACTTGGAATCGCGGCCTCCCTCGATGCGACTGAGCTCGCAGACCTCCTCCCGAACGAAACCGTCGTGCTCGCCGAGTGGATGCACGAGGCCGGTTACTCCGCAGCCGCCGGACGCCTGCTACGCAGTTGCTTGTCGCACCAGCGGGGTTCCAAAGATCTGGCGCCCGTTCATCTCCAACTCGGCCTCTTGCGCCTGCAGCAGCAACAACACGCCTCGGCCTACCAGTACCTGCTTGATGCGGTCGACCAGGCTCGCGACCCCGCAACGGTCGCCAGGGCCCGAGTTGCCCTTGCAGAGATCAGCGTCCACCGCAGACATCGATAAGGCAAGAAGGTGTTGACCCGGGTAATCGGGCATATCAAACTTCATTAAATGGCAAGAGACGACAAAGCGGACGACCGTGATCTCAGCTTCATTCCTACGGAGAATCCTGATCCGAAACGATTGACGGCCGAACAGATCGCGTTCTTCAACGAAAACGGCTACGTCAAGCCGTTCACGGCCTATGATCAAGAGGAGGCCGACAAGCAGCGTGATTACTTCGACAGCTTAATGAGCGAACTGCAGGCCACGCGCAGCGACCTCGACAGCTATGCCATCAATGGATTTCATACGGTCTGTCGCGGGATCTATGACCTGGTCATGAATCCCACGATCCTGGACCATGTCGAGGACCTGCTGGGACCCGACTTCGTTTCATGGGGCACACATTTCTTCTGCAAAATGCCACATGACCCCAAGAAGGTCGGGTGGCATCAGGACGCGTCATACTGGCCGCTTTCTCCAGCGCGTACCGTCACCGTTTGGCTGGCCATCGACGATGCCGACCGCGAAAACTCGGCCATGACGTTTATGCCGGGCACCCACCGCAAGGGGCCGCTCGAGTGGGGAATGGTCAAGGGGCCGGCCGTGCTTTACCAGGAAATCAAGAATATCGAGTCGTACGGCGAGCCCGTATACGACGAATTGAAAGCCGGCGATTTTTCGCTACACGCCGACATGCTCGCGCACGGCTCCGAGCCCAACGCATCCGATCGGCGCCGCTGTGGTCTTACCATTCGCTATTGCCCACCAAGTGTCGTGCCGCTGGATCCCGGGTGGGCAAAAAGGACGATCTTGTGCCGCGGCAGCGCGGAGGGAAGCGACTGGGAATTCCCACCTCGGCCCGAAGGTGAAGATCTGCAGGCCAAGTTCCAGCCGACTGGCGACAACTGAGCGCTTCGCGCTACTCATGAAAGCGCGTCTCCAGCCAGTCCTGGACTCGGCTGACGCCCGGCGGAAAGCCGCGCGGCCCGCGGTCGGCCTTTATAGCGACGCGCCCATCCTTGTCGATGAGGTAAATGCGATCCGGCCAGGCGGAATATTCACGGGCGACCGCGTCATCCATCCCGTCGACCAAAGCCGGAATCTCGATATTGAGTTCGGACTGGGCTAGCGTGCAGGCCGCGACACGGTCATCCATGTGACGGTGGGTCGCGATATTGATTCCGGCCCGCTCGTTGCTGCGCTTGACCCAGCCATCCGCGGGGTGCGCTTCCTTGATGTAGATCATGAGAAATTCGACGTCGGCCTTGTACACCTTGTACAGACGATTGAGGGCACCAACCTGGCGCCGAAAAGGGCCTCAGGTGTAGCTTCCGAAGACCAGTATGACCGGACGTTTGCCGCGGAATGTCGAGAGCGTGACCTTGCTTTTTCCGTCCACACTCTCGAGCGAAAAATCGATGGCCAGATCCCCCTCGCGCAGTGCCGTTTCGGGCATGCGGTCACTCCGCCGACGGCTCGACGAACCGCGACTTTGAGCACTGACCCAGTCCGCGCCGAGGAGCAGGACGACCAGACTTGCTGTGAAAACGACACTAGATCTCAAGGGGATCTCCGTTGGTTGCATAATATAACGTCGTGCACCTTCGGTTTATTGTATCGGAAATCGCGCGGACCCCGGATCGAGCACCAATGCGTGAGCCAATGCGCCGAAATTGGTTTTCGTTCCGAGCAGAACAGCAGGCGAGTCCGAGCGCCGCACCAACCGGATCCGCGTCTTGCGCGCACCAGGCTTGAATCCATGATGGCCCGCCCGGTAAAGCCGCCGGCCTACGGTGGCTTGTGTCGCCCCGCGCGCGTAGTACTTCTACACCGGCGCGCCGCGTAGATAAGGATTCGCCTCGAGACTGAAGATGCGGCTGGCGCTGTCGGCGCAGGGAACAATCGCGACGAGATTGGCAACGCGCCGCGGCGCGTCCGTGGTGTTCGGTCCGCTGCCGTGCACCGTTAAGCCATCGACCAGGATCAACTCTCCGGCCGGGACCGGAACCGACACGAGATCGTTCTTGTCGATGACGGCTTCGGTGATAATGGTGCCAGGTACGCCCTGGTGCTCGATCTCTTCTCGATGACTGCCCGGCAGAACCTTCAGGCAGCCGTTCTCGAGCGTGGCATCATCCAGCGCGAGCCAAACCGTGACGATCTTTGGGTCGACGAAGCCATAATAGATATTATCGTGATGACAGGCCAGCGACGCTCCGTGTTTTGCCGGCTTATAGAAATACTGGTCCTCGACGAGACGGAAGACGGGACCCAGGATCGACTCCAGGATGTCCAGCAATACGGGATGGCGGAAGAGAATTTCCTCGAAACGCGGTTCTCGAGAAAAAACGGGCGTATAGAGCGGGTAGGTCCCGCCCTCACCGGCGTCCAGCTCGATCGAGCGCAGGTTGGCGTCGGCATACATCCGCTCGCCGACCTGCTGCAGCTCCTCCATTTCGGCTCCGTTCAAAAACGGGCCGTAGCGCAAGTAACCTTCTTCCCTGTATCGCGCTAATTGTCCGGCCGATAATCCGTGCTCCAGGCTCTGTGTATTCTTTGGCATGGTGTGTTTTCGAAATCCTACTTTAGCTGGGATTCACCCCGCGCCACAAGTCTACATCCGCCGTGACCACGAAACCAAAACCTGCATTGTTCGTTTGCTCCCGGCCTATACATGCGCGGAAATGAATATCGCTCGGGAAGCCGCGTCTTACTAACCAACTTGACGAACGGTAGACAGACTGCACAATGGGGCACGAGAGACCTGGAAAGAAATTATGATTCGAGTCCTAATCTTTGCCGCGACACTTTGCTGGAGTTTGCTGCCGTCAAACCTCAGTGCTCAGGAGACCAACTCCACCGATACCGAGGTCGCCAGCGACCAGATCGACGATTTTGACGACGATTTTGGCGAGGATTTCGACGAAGACGATGCACCCCTTCCCGGGGATCCTCTTCGTGGATACAATCGACTCATGTTTGCCTTTAACGATAAGGCATATTATTGGGTCATGAAACCGGTCGCAACAGGCTACGGCAAGGTCGTACCCGAATCCGCGCGCCGGGCCGTGCACCGCTGCGTCGTCAATCTCGGGTTTCCGGTCCGATTCTTAAATTCCGCTCTGCAACTAAAGCTCAAGGCTGCCAGCGTCGAGTTCGGTCGTTTCGCAATCAACACGACGATCGGCATCGCGGGACTCTTTGATCCCGCGGCCGCGCACTTCGGCCTTGCCGCACCACCACGAGAGGACCTCGGTCAGACCCTGGGACATTACGGCATCGGCGCAGGGTTTCCGATCGTGCTTCCCATTCTGGGATCGTCAAATCTGCGGGACTCGCTGGCGATGATTCCCGACTGGTACGTCCATCCGTTCAGTCATTTGCCTCCTCGCAATTCGACTATCATAGAGGCGTGGGTCGCCGAGAATTACCTGTCACTCAATCTCGGCGAGTATGACCTTATGAAAAATTCGGCAATCGACGCCTATACCATGTTTAAAGACGGCTACAAGCAACGACGCGAAGCAGCGATAAGGGAGTAACCCATGAAGAGGATACTAGTCATTAGCATTTTTACGGCGCTCTGCCTGCAGCCGTTAGTTGCGGATGATCTCTCGGACGTTGACAAGGTCACGCGCGACACAGTCGGAGCCGTGCTCGAATCCCTGCGCGACCAGTCCTCGGACTACGAGACGCGATTTGATCAGTTCAAGCAGATCATAGACCCGGTGTTCGACTTTGATCGAATGGGCAAACAGGCACTAGGCAAGACGCGCTGGTCCCGGTTCAAGGCAGACCAGAAGAGAGAATACCTCCTTTTATTCGGCGATCTTTTGCGCCAGACCTATTTTGAGAAGATGTCCCTCTTCTCCAACGTGGCGGTTGAATCCCTGGCCCCCATTCGAGTCAAGAGCCACGTCCCCCTGCCGATGATCGCCGTCTCGAAATCGGAACGACAGGGCATGCTGTATAAGCTGTACAGCAAAAACGGCCAGTGGAAGGTCTGGGACGTGGAAGTCCAGGAAGTCAGCATTGTGAAGTCTTACAAGGCACAGTACCGCCAGTTCCTCACTTCCCGTTCCGTCGAGGACTTACTCAAGAAGATGAGGGCCAGCGTCGGCAAGTAACATCCCGTCGTGCGACCCGCAGATGGCAATCAGTCGATGAACTGGATCCGGCTCTACGACCGCGCCATTCTCGGCCACGCGAAGCTTGTGCTCCTGTTGCTGGTCTGCGTCCTCGTCGCGTTCGGTTACCGAATCAAGGACTTCCGGATCGATGCCAGCGCGGACACGCTGATCCTTGAGCACGACGAGGATCTTGAGCGCTATCGCAATGTCACCGCACGCTACGGATCAAGCGAATACCTCTTCATCGCCTATACGCCTCACGGGGACATTTTCGACAAGGGATCGCTACGGAATATACGGGCCCTGCGGGATCAACTGGACGCCCTCGACCGCGTATCATCCGTGGTCACGCTTCTCGATGCGCCACTCCTCAAGAATCCGCCGGTACCACTCGCTGAGCTACGCGCGAACATAAAGACGTTAGACTCGCCCGGCATCGATATGGCCCTCGCACGCGAGGAGATCGCCGGAAGCCCGTTACTGCTGAATCTCCTGATCAGCCCGGATCTTCAGAGCACTGCCCTTCAGATCAATCTCGCGGACGATCCGGATCTAGAGGATCTTTTTCGCCAACGAGCGGACCTGCGCCTGCGCAAGCAGGACGGCAGCATTACCGCAACGGAGTCCGATGACTTGCAACGTGTCAGCAAGGCCTATAACAGGGCTAAAGACCGCGCCGGCGAGTCCCGCCATGACTTGATCGAGGCCATCCGCGGGATCATGGAGACGCATCGAAGACATGCCGAGCTGCATCTCGGCGGGGTGCCGATGATCGCCGACGACATGGTCACCTTCGTGCGACGTGATCTCCGTGTCTTCGGCACCGGCATGCTCGGCTTTTTGATCCTGACTCTGGTTGTCATCTTCCGGAAGATCCGGTGGGTCGTGCTTCCAATTATCAACTGCGTTGCATCGGCAGCCATCATGATGGGCGGACTGGGCATTTTCGATTGGCCGGTAACAGTGGTCTCCGCCAACTTCATCTCCCTCCAGCTCATTATCTCGATGGCCCTGTCTATCCATATCATCGTGCGCTACAGGGAAATCCAGGCTGCGGGCACCACGAACGACCACCACGAGCTTATCCTCGAGACGGTCCGCACTATTTTTCTCCCCTGCCTTTACACCGCGTTGACGACCGTTGCCGGCTTCTGTTCGCTGATGATCTGCGACATTCTACCCGTCGTGAATTTCGGCTGGATGATGACCCTGGGTATTGTCGTCTCGCTCTGTGTCACCTTCCTGCTCCTGCCGACCATTTTGTCCATCATGCCCATCGCGCCGCCCGCAACCCCGAGTCGCAGTGAATTTTCCGTGACAACCGTACTCGCCAACTTTACGAGTCGTTTCCCGCTCGTCATCTTCACCCTTGCGCTCGTGGTGGTCGCCGTCACGATCGTCGGTATCTCGAGGCTCGACGTAGAGAACAGTTTCATCAACTACTTCCGCCGATCCACCGAGATCTTCAAGGGGATGGAGATTATCGACCGCAACCTCGGGGGCACCACGCCCCTCGATGTCATCGTGAATTTCAAGACGATTGACGAGGTCGAACACGTCGGCGGAGAAGAGGACCCTGACGACGAATTTGATGATTTTGGCGATTTCGAGGAATTTGAAGAAGAAGAAGGTGACGACGAGAAGTATTGGTATACACCCGACAAGATCGCGACCATCCGCCGTGTGCACCACTACCTCGACAGCCTCCCTGCCATCGGCAAGGTGCTCTCGCTCAATACCATGCTAGCCATTGCCGAGGACATTACGGGCAACGAAGAATGGGACAGCTTCGAACTTGCCCTTCTATTCAAGGAGTTCCCGGACGATTTCCGGAGCCTGGTCATCGAGCCGTACGTCTCAATCGAACACAACCAGGCCCGCTTCACCGTCCGCATCAAGGACTCCCTGCAATGGTTACGGCGCAACGTCTTACTGGAGGATATTCAGGCGCACCTCGACTCTGAAGTCGGACTCGAACCGGGCCAGGCCAGCCTCGCCGGCGTCATGATTCTCTACAACAATATGCTGCAGAGTCTTTTCCGGTCACAGGTACAGACCATCGGGTTCACCGTGCTGGCCATCTTGATCATGTTCATGATTCTCTTTCGATCTATTCGAATTGCGCTCATTGCTATTTTCCCGAACCTGATGGCCTCCCTTGTCGTGCTCGGCGCGATGGGGCTACTCGGCATCTCGCTGGATATGATGACAATCACCATCGTGGCGATCAGCATCGGAATCGCGGTCGACAACACGATTCACTACATCCATCGCTTTCGGCGCGAGTTCGCCACGGACAGGAACTATATGCAAACCATGTTCCGCTGCCACGGGAGCATCGGAAAGGCCATGTATTACACGTCGATCACGATCATCATCGGGTTTTCGATTCTCTCCTTATCCGAATTCATACCAAGTGTGTTGTTCGGATTGCTGACGAGCCTGGCCATGGCGATGGCACTCGCAGCCGCACTGACCCTGCTGCCGCGTATGCTGATGCTGTTCAAGGCATTCGGCCCGGAGAGCGAAACGCCGGACCCGCAGAGCGGCTAGAAGGAACGGGCCGCCGCGGGCGCGATGCCCCGATCGCCAGCACGGTCCCAATAGACCCGTAGCCATACAGGGTAAAATTTGCGCGCGTGTGAACCGCCTTGAAACGCGCCGCCGTTGCGGCAGGCTCCTATGCGACCTAAGTCCTGCGGCTACCGTTCTCGTTAAATCACGCTTGCCCGCAGCCCTATTTCCGCCTCATTAAACGTTGCGCTCGCCCGAGTACGTTGTTCGCGTGACCCAGGATGAGATCCCCGCGAAGGGTCCACTGGGCACGGGTCGCGGCTTTAACAAGAGCTTCCCGAGCAGACGCCGACGACGGCTTCAGCGCCGTACCGTTGCATTCCCGACATTTAGCCCGGATCTGCCCGGTGCCTCCGCACTTCGCGCACTTACGGTCGCCATCGCATGCCGTGCATCGTTCGCTACGCCCCGACTTTGCGAGCGATTCGCGCTTGCCCGTGCCGCCACAGAAGGGACAGGAGCCATCTGCGGCACAGGGCCCGCAGGGCCGCTCCGTTGTGCCGTCTCGGCCGCATAGAACACAGGCCCGGGCAACCTTATCATCAGAAAGGAATGCCCCATAGGCCGAATCGGGGAACATCGCGGTGAAAAACTTCCGGCCGCGGACAAACGTGGGTTCGTGCCCGGCAGCCAGACTGCCTACGGTGTACACGGCCAGCACGGCCTCGTGCACATGATTGCCCGCGCGGTCGCGCCGCAGCAAGTCCGCCGCAACGGACTTCAACTCTGCAAGAGCAGGCTCATTGTCGGCATTGCGCTTTAGAATCGTAATCGCATCCAAACCTTTGCGGCTCAGAGCCAGGTCGGCAATCGCCTCATACTCATGGACGAACAACGACACCAGAACTGCGATGACAACCAGGGCCAAAAGAACCAGGGGGCCCCTTCCCGGTCGACGCAGGACCTTACGGCGCCGATCGCGTCGATCCATCTCGCGCTGAAGCACCGATTCGGCTGGATTCGAGATTCGCGACGATTCCACCTTGCGATCGCGTAGCTTGAGCTTGTCATTCACCGCGGAATCCCCCGGCTTCTCGCCTCGTGATTTAAAGCGCTTAAACATTCGTCAGCGGGATTATAGCAGATAGCGTCGATCGAGTTGAAATGCGTTTTGGATGTGCCGGATCTCTGGCTCACCATCATCCATGCGCCCCACAATCTCTACGACATCGAACCGAAAACTTACCCGTGGGTCGCGAAGACGCTGCAGATACCGCACGGCAGCACGCGAAAGGACACGCCGCTTATCGCGATCCACCGCATCCGACGGCCTTCCAAAGGTCTCCGTCGCGCGGGTCTTGACCTCCACGAACACGAGCACATCACCTTCCCGGGCCACGATGTCTATTTCGTCGCGACCCCCAGGGCGTACGCGCTTGCCAAGCACCTTCATGCCACGGCGCTTCAGATCCTTGCCGGCATGCTTTTCGCCCCAATGTCCGATTGCCTGGCTGTCGTTCGGCTTCATGCCGTGATTGCTCTATTCCCGAGCTGCTGCACGGGATCGTATTTCCGCACTCTCGCGCACGGGGCGAAAAGACTGGCGGTGGATGGGTGTCGGACCATGTTCCATCAATGCTTGAAAATGCGCCTTGGAACCATACCCCTTGTGTCGCGCAAACCCATATGGCGGATACACCGCGTCAAATTCGACCATCATGCGGTCGCGGGTCACCTTGGCAATCACACTGGCGGCGGCGATGGATAAACTGGCCTGGTCACCGCGGGTCACGGCCCGTGCCGGGCAAGGCAACGGTGGCATGGTGCGACCGTCGATGATCGCGAAATCCGCGGCGTGCAGCAGGTGCTCAACTGCAATCGTCATCGCCTGATGCGTCGCCTGCAGGATGTTGATCTCGTCGATTGTAGTGGAATCGACGCAGCCCAGTCCAACATCAGCGCAGGAACTGTTCTGCAGTATTTCGAAAAATGCCTCCCGGCGGCTTTTGCTCAATTGCTTGGAATCATTGAGACCTTCAAGATCCCCGTTGCCGTCGGACTCGGCGTAATCACGCTGGAAGACCACCGCCGCTGCAACAACGGGACCTGCCAGTGGACCGCGACCCGCTTCATCCACGCCCGCGACACGGGTGAAGCCCTGTGCCCAAACGTCGATTTCGTGTTCGAGCAACGGTTACTTCCGGCGCGCCTTTAATCGCGTCGCTTTCTTGCCGATACGATTCCGCAGAAAGTAAAGCTTGGCACGACGGGTATGCCCCGAACGTTCTATTTCGAGCTTCGCGATTTTGGGCGAATGCACAGGGAACACGCGCTCGACGCCGATCCCATGTGCGATACGACGCACGGTGAACGTCTCCGTCGCACCACCGCCGTCTCTGGCAATAACCAGCCCTTCAAAGACCTGGATGCGTTCTTTGTCGCCTTCCGTAATGCTGAAGTGGACTCGTACGGTGTCCCCGATGCGAAACGGAGTCAATCCCGTCGTCCGGCACTGGGCACGCTCAATTTTCTCGATCTGTTTCGTTATCATTGTCCGCGTTGCTCCTTTACGCCATCTTGAGAGTTGCTCGTCGATCGCGCGATTTAATGCGCGCTTCCACTATCTTCCTGCAAAAGGTCAGGCCTGCGCAACGCCGAACGTCGGCGCGCCTGCTCGATCCGCCATTTTTTTATTGCCCCATGGTTACCCGATCGCAGCACTTCCGGCACTTCCATGTCCCGGTATGTCGCCGGCCGCGTGTACTGCGGATATTCCAGCAACCCGTTTGTGAACGACTCCTCTTCGGTCGCATCGGCCGCACCCAGTACACCCGGCAGCAGTCTCACGACCGCGTCAACCACGACACCAGCCGCCAGCGCACCATTCGTCAGCACATAGTCACCAATCGATATCTCGTCATCGACCAATCCCGTTCGTATTCGTTCATCCACGCCCTCGTAATGGCCACAGACCATAACCAGGTGCGTTTTCACGCTCAAGTCTCGTGCGATGGCCTGTTCGAAGCGCCGCCCCTGCGGGGACATCAACACCACGTACGAAGCCGGCTCACGTACCGACTCCACGGCCTCAAAAATCGGCCCGGGCTGCATCACCATTCCCGGCCCACCACCGTACGGCGGCGAATCCGTCGTCCGATGCTTATCTGTCGTGAAATCCCGCGGATTCACGAACCCAATATCTACTGCCGCCTTTTCTTGCGCGATTTTAAGCATGCTCTCACCGAACACCCCGCCGAGTATCTGCGGAAAAATTGTGACGATGTCTATTCGCAGCTTAATCGACCACCTCGAGGATCGCGCGCCGGCCCTGCTTCGACGCCATGACACCCAGTAACACGCGAACAGCGGCGATGGTCGAACCGTTTTTGCCAATCACGCGACCAATGTCCTGCTCGTGACAGCGCAACTCGTAAATCGAAAGGTGCTCGCCGGCAATCTCCGCGACGCGGATCTCGTCGGGATAGTCCGTCATCTGCTTGATCGTGTTCTCGATAAACTTCTTCATCATATTACTTTCGTTCTGTTCCAATAAAGCTCGAGGGCGTCAACGGTTCACGCGCGTGTAACCGCTCGACGACCGGTGCCCTGCGGGTCGACTAAGCAGTCGCGGTTGCCGACGACTTGCGGGCCTTCTTTATCAATGAGCGTACCGTTTCGCTCGGTATCGCCCCCTGGTCGGTCCAATGCGTCACGCGTTCGAGATCGAGTTTGAAATTCTCCCCCGTACGCTGGGGATCGTACCAACCCAGTATTTCAAGAAATCGACCATCGCGCGGTGCTCGCGTATCGGTCGCTACAACCCGGAAACACGGGTCATTCTTGGCCCCTGTCCTCCGTAACCTCAGTTTAACGGACATGTATTACTCCTCGTGGTCGAATTCGACCGGACTCTACTCTCTTTTTAGACTTCCCCTCCGAAAATGACCGGGTGTTGTGACACATTATCGCATGATATTCAACCCTTTTTGCATCGCCTTCTGCATCTTACCCATTTTTTTGGCCATTTTTTGAGCCTGCTGGAAGCGGCGCATGAGCTCATTGACATCGCTGGGCGTGGTACCGCTACCCCCCGCGATACGTTTACGACGGCTTCCATTCAGCAAAGCGGGGCGGCGGCGCTCGGTCGGCGTCATACTCAGAATAATGGCTTCAGCCTTGACCGCGAAGCTGTCCATCTGGGCTGCTGCGTCGGGTCCCGTGCCCGCGGAGGCCTTCAAATCGGCAGAAATCGGCAACATTTTCATGATGCTATCCATGGATCCCATCTTGCGAATCTGTCGCAATTGCTCCAGAAAATCCTCCAGGTTCAAACGCTTTTTGCGAAGCGTCTGCTCCATTCGCTGCGCCTGATCTTCGTCGACGACCTCTTGCACCTTCTCGACCAGTGAAACCACATCACCCATACCAAGAATGCGTGATGCAAGCCGGTCCGGATAAAACGGCTCCAGATCCTCGAGTTTCTCCCCGACACCGGAGAACAGCACGGGACATCCCGCCACACGGCGGATCGACAGTGCCGCTCCGCCGCGAGCATCACCATCGAGTTTTGTAAGCACCAGACCGGTCAGGCCGATTCGCTCATGAAACGTGCGCGCCACGTTGACCGACTCCTGTCCCAGCGCGGAATCAACAACAAGGATCGTGTTGCGTGGGTTGACGGCGTCGCGCAGCGCCTCTAGTTCCTGCACCAAATCCTCGTCAACCTGGAAACGCCCGCCGGTATCGAACAGCACCACATCGGCCCCACTCCGTGAGGCCTCATCCAAGCCCCGTGCACCAAGCGCCGGCACGACCTCGCCCGCTGTCGGGCGAATCACCTCGACTTCTATTTGCTCACCTAGAACGGCAAGCTGTTCCACCGCAGCGGGTCGACGAATATCCGCCGCCACCATCACGACACGCTTCCCCTTGCCCTTCCAATGCAGCGCCAACTTCGCACACGACGTCGTTTTTCCCGATCCGTGCAGACCCAACAACAACACGGACGCCGGGTGCCCATTCAGATTGACAGCCTGATTCTTTTCACCAAGCAGCGCAACCATCTCCTCATGTACGCACTTAACAAACTGTTGACCCGGCGCAATGCTCTGTGTCACCTCCTGACCGAGGCATCGTTCACGCAGACTCGCAACAAAGTCTTTCACGACCTCGAAGCTTACGTCCGCCTCCAGCAGCGCCATGCGCACATCGCGCACGGCCTCCGCGATATTTTCTTCGCTCATTCGCCCGTGCCCACGGACCTTCTTGATGACTTTCTGTAGCGATGCACTCAGTGATTCAAGCATGGCGCTTTCCTATGGTGTGATTGGCAGGAGCAGAAGCATTCCGTTCACGGATGCCGTGAACGGTGGAAATGGCAAGACGGCGCGATGCGAAGCGAATCCGGGTCAGTCCGACTTCTCTTCAACTAACTCAGGCTCCTCCGCCTTAACCTCTACCGAGCGGAACGTGAGCCGGTCGCCATCGACCTCGGCTATGATCGTATGCGTTTCCTCGAGGTTACCGCGTAAAATCTCTTCCGCCAAGGGATCCTCAAGATGTTTTTCGACCGCGCGACGCATGGGCCGCGCGCCAAACTCGGCGTCGAAGCCCTTCTCGATCAAAAACTCCCGCGAGTCGTCGCTCAGCTCCAGATTCACACCGCCGCGATGCAGCAAACGCGCCTGGACCTTGCTTAACTCGAGATCCAGAATTTCGGAGACATGCTCGCGCGTCAGCGGACGGAATACCATGATATCGTCAATTCGATTCAGGAACTCGGGCTTGAATGAACGCTTCGCCTCTTCGAGCATGCGCTCTTTCAATTTTGCGTAGTCCGTCTCTCCCGTATTGTCGTTAAACCCGAGCGAAGATCCTTTCCTGGCGAGTGCCGCACCCAGGTTCGACGTCATAATCACGACTACGTTACGAAAATCGACCTGCCGCCCCATGCTGTCTGTCAATGTGCCCTCTTCGAGGATTTGCAACAGCATGTGCATCACGTCCGGATGGGCCTTCTCGACCTCATCGAAGAGCACGACCGAATAGGGGCGCTGGCGAACCTTTTCGGTCAACTGGCCACCATCGCCATGCCCCACATAACCCGGTGGTGAACCAACCAGGCGCGAGACCGTAAATTTCTCCATGTATTCCGACATGTCGATCTGAATCAAGGCATCCGAATCATTGAACATGAACTCGGCCAACGCCTTGGCCAACAACGTCTTGCCAACGCCGGTGGGTCCCAGAAAGACAAACGACCCGATCGGACGGCGCGGATCCTTCAAGTCAGCATGCGAGCGACGCAGGGCTTTGGAGATCGCCTGCACCGCCTCTTCCTGACCCACGACCGTGTGTTCGAGTTCGGACTCCATGTTCAACAGGCGGGCGAGTTCCTGACCCTCCATCTTTTTCAAGGGCACGCCGGTCGCCTTGGCCACCATCGCCATGACGTCTTCCCCGTCGACCATAATCGTCTTCTTCTGATTTTCCACCTGCCACTGCTTGATAATCTCATCCAGCGCTTCGCGCTCCTTGCGTTCCTTATCGCGCAGCTCGGCGGCTTCTTCAAATCGTTGCTCCTTAATCGCAACTTCCTTGCGATTCTTAATCTTATCGATCTTCTCCTCGCGCTTACGCAAATCCGGCGAACGCGTCGTTGCGGCAATCCGTGCGCGGGCACCGGCTTCATCAATCATGTCGATCGCCTTGTCCGGCAAAAACCGGCCGGTGATGTAACGATCCGCAAGGCGCGCAGCCGTTTCGAGCGCGTCCTCCGTAAACGTCACCATGTGGTGATCTTCATAACGCGAACTGATGCCCTGCAAAATCTTGATTGTCTCCTCGACCGAAGGTTCTTCGATCCGCACCGGCTGGAATCGACGCTCCAGCGCGGAATCCTTCTCGATATAGCGCCGATATTCGTCCAGCGTCGTCGCGCCAATGCACTGCAACTCACCGCGGGCGAGAGCCGGTTTAATGATGTTCGAGGCATCCATTGCGCCTTCGGCCGATCCCGCGCCGACCAGCGTGTGTAGCTCGTCGATAAAAAGAATCACGTTCTTGGCCTGCACGATCTCGTCGAGCACGGCCTTGATGCGTTCCTCAAACTGTCCGCGATATTTGGTGCCGGCAATCATCAGGGCCAGGTCGAGCGTGATGACCTTCTTGTTGCGCATGATCTCCGGCGCGCAGCCACCCGTAATGGACTGCGCGAGCCCTTCAACCACGGCGGTCTTGCCGACACCCGCTTCACCGAGAAGCACAGGATTGTTTTTCGTGCGGCGACAGAGAATCTGAATAACCCGTTCAAGTTCTTCCTCACGCCCGATCACAGGATCCAATTCCGACCGGTGCGCGAGATTGGTCAAATCACGCCCGAAGGCATCCAGCGCCGGTGTCTTGCTGGATTTGGCTTTCGTGGGCTTTTCCGGCACATCGGATTCCGACGGCGGTTCGAAATTAGGATCCAGCTCTTTCATGATTTCGCCCCGTGCGGTTTCCATGTCCACGCTTAGATTGGCCAGCACTTGCGCTGCAACGCCCTCGCCCTCCCGAATCAAGCCCAACAAAATATGTTCGGTACCCACATAGGTATGATTCAGCGCGAGCGCCTCGGAAACGGCGAGTTGCAAGACCTTCTTGGCCCGCGGCGTAAACGGAAGACTTCCGACCGTCTTGGTCTCCGGCCCCTGGCCCACGGCCTTCTCCACCTCGAGGCGTAGCCGTTCAAGGGAAACACCCATCCGCTCCAGCACACTCACGGCGACCCCCTCGCCAAGCGCAACAAGGCCCAGCAGGAGATGCTCGGTACCGATATAATCATGATTGAAGCGTTCGGCTTCCTTGCGGCACAACTGGATCACCTGTTGTGCTCGCGGAGTGAAATTACTGAAATCGCTCATGATCTAAAACTCCGCTCCCGAGAGTCTTTCCCGGACCAAGTCGGCACGGACCTTGTCGCGTGCTTCTGGTTCGATAACTTGTTGCATTATCTTCTGTAAGTGTCCCGGCTGTGTCAAGATCATAAGCTCGTTGATCTCCGCGATCCCGATCTTTTCAACGAATTCGAGCTCAATCCCGAGGCGAATGGCGGAGAGCAAATCAAGCGTCTCTTTCGAGCTCAAAAGATGAGCATTGGTGAGTATGCCAAAGGCCCGGCCGACGTAGTCACGCACCAGGCTCTCGCGATCCTGCATCAACCTTTCACGTGCGTTACACTCGTGTCGATCCAGCTCTTCCACCACCTGGTGGATGTACGCGATGATCTGCTCCTCGCTCTCACCGAGCGAGGTCTGGTTGGAGATCTGGAACATGTTGCCCCAGGCATCGGTTCCCTCCCCCAGTAAGCCCCGTACGGCCAGCTTCATTTTGCTCAATCCGACCGTGACAGGACCGATGTCCTCCGTAAGCTTCAGCGCCGGCAGGTGCATCATGACACTGGCCCGCATGCCGGTGCCGACGTTCGTCGGGCAGGCGGTCAGGTAGCCCAGGTCCGGCGCGAAGGAAAAATCGACCTGCGACTCGAGCGCACTCTCGATCGCAAGCAGGCGTTCCCAGATCGCCTGTAGACTCAATCCCGGCCGCATGGCTTGCATGCGAAGATGGTCCTCCTCGTTGATCATGATCGCAATCGACTCGTCCGGGCTGACGACCAGGCCATTGCCATCGTGGCGGCCGATCAGTTCGTTGCTGATCAGCTGGCGTTCCTTGAGCACGAGGCAGTCCACCTCGCCCAGGCGCTCCATGGAAAGATACAGGGCGTCGTCAAGCAGCCCGGTTTCGCGAATCGCGGCGGCCAGGCGATCGTAGATGCTCGCCCGTTCGTCCTTCCCCGCCCAGCCGGGAAATGCCGCGTCCTTCACGTTGCGCGCGAGGCGCACGCGACTACTAATGACCGTGCCCGTGTCGAGGCCGACCGACAACCAGGAGCCCGGCAAACGTACCAGATCCTCAACCTTCATGTTCAATTTCGCGGGCCGACGGCTCCGTACGCATGGATTGAATCCGATCGCGCAGGCGTGCCGCCTCTTCAAACTCCTGGGATGTTACCGCTGCACGCAATTCGCGTTCCAGGCGGCGTAACTCAACAACCTGTCGCTCGCATTCAGGAAAGCGCCCGACATGCACCACATCTCGATGCGAATGCTTCAAAATAGGCGCCAGATCATCGGCGAACGTGCGGTAGCATTCGGGGCAGCCGAGGCGCGACGTCTTCTTGAAGTCGCCACGACGCATGTGGCATTGCGGGCAGGACTTGTCCGACTGCGCACTATCACTCTCGGCCCCCATGCCGTACAACAAGTCGGTCAACGAAAGGGGGCCACCGCCCCCGATATCCTTGCGCGCGGCGCACTCTTCGCAGAGATGCAGCGTGCGCTCCTCGCCGTTGATCTCGGAGGCGTAATCCACCGCGGCATCCTGCATTTTACAGATTTCACACAACATGATGGCTGGGCCCTAAATCGGCGTACCGGTGCCCATGGCAAGTTTCTTGAATTCAGACGCAAGTTCGCGCGTGATCGGCCCGGGCTCTCCCACCCCGATTTTACGCCGGTCGATGTTGATAACGGCAATAACTTCCGCAGCCGTGCCGGTCAGGAAGACTTCCTCGGCGGTATACAGATCGTAGCGACTCAACGTTTCCTCGCGAACCTCGTAATTCTTTTCGCGCGCCAGTTCGATCACAATGTCACGCGTAATCCCACGCAGAATTCCAGCGCTGGCCGGAGGCGTGCGCAAAACGCGGCCCTTCACCACGAAGATATTATCGCCGGTTGCCTCCGCAACGTTGCCGGCGTGATTCAACATCACCGCCTCCAGTACGCCGGAGTTTATCGCCTCGATTTTAGCCAGAATGTTGTTCAGGTAATTCAAGCTCTTGATACTCGGATTGAGGGCCTCCGGATGGTTACGCACCGTTCCGACGGTCACGATCGAAAGCCCTTCCTCATACAGCCGCCGCGGATAAAGCTGAATACTGCCTGCGATGACGATGACTTCGCCCTTCTTGCACGTATATGGATTCAAGCCCAGGGTTCCAACCCCGCGCGTCACGATCAGCCGAATGTAGCCATCCTTGATCTTGTTGGCGCGACAGGTGCGAACCACCGCCCGCCCGATGCCGGTTGGCGTCATCGGGATCTCGAGCGCAATCGCTCGTGCCGAATCGAACAGCCGCTCGATATGTTCCTCCAATTTGAAGACCCGCCCATTGTACGCACGAATACCCTCGAACACGCCATCCCCATAGAGCAGGCCGTGATCAAACACAGATATCTTGGCATCGCGCTCGGCGACCAATTTTCCACTGACATAAACTTTCATGATGAGCCAATCGTTGACATGCAAAGTACCAACGCCGGACTGAAAGTACAGGCGAAACTAGGGCGGATCAGCGTACCGGCATCTCTGCGCCCGCTCCGCGCGCGCCGTCCCGGATCCTCGTTGGCGCGCACCAGGCATCGCAGCAAGAGCTCCGTGAAGGCACCCCCGTAGTCCCGCATTGCATGGGGGTTGTGAACGAGGAGAAATGCAGCCGAGAGGACTCGAACCTCCACCCTGTTGCCAGGACAAGAACCTGAATCTTGCGCGTCTACCAATTCCGCCACGGCTGCGTCGAGATATCTCCGTGCAGGAGAGGCCAGATAATTACCGATCCCGGGAGCGGCTTGCAATCCTATTCGCCCCCGATTGAAAAACGTGGTTCAATCGTGCCGGTCTCGATCGGTTCACCCTTGGGGTTACGAAGTGCCTGGTCGATGAACCGTACGCCGGTCGGTGTCGCGATGAAGTACGTGTGCGCGATGACGTCGCGAGCCACGAGATGCATGATCCGGATGTTGCCCAAAGGGTCGAATTCGATACGCGGTTTAAATACCCGCACAATTCGTCCCAATTCGAAAACCCCGTATGATCGCCGCTCCTTCGCGTCGTAGACGCAAAGGAACAACATTTCCGTGTCGCCACGGGCCCAGTAGCGCAAACTGTAGGTTCGCACAATGGATGGGGATTCAGGCAATTCGCGATCGCGCGTAAGCAGCTCCATGCCATTCACGACATCGATGATCGCTTCACGCGAACGATATGCCTTGCCGCGCCACTCGACTTTTGCGCGCACGAAGTAGCGCCCTACAGGGCGCACGTCAAAGAAGCGTGACATGTCGATGCGTCGGGTGCTTTCTTTCTGAGATGCGACCGACCAGCTGCTCACGAATAACGACTCGTTTCGCTTCGAAAGAAACCGGTCCCGGCTGCGCCGGATCACGAACTGGACCTTCGCATGCGGATGATACTTACCGAACTCGATAGCGGAACCTGTCTCGTTCTGGATGGTGAGATCGACCGGCATAGCCTCGAACTGCAGCACCTCCTCGTTCGGCGCCGTGAGGTGCACGCTGAACTGCGCAACGAGGCAGGACGGCAGCGCCGATAGAATCAGCAGGGCAATCGTCCGGATTCTCACGACGATTCCGGCGTGAAGACTTGCTCAACGGATTCGAGGATCATGTGCAATATCACCTGGTGCGCCTCCTGGATACGCGCCGTGTCATCAGCCTTCACGATCAGCGCATGATCCGCAGCGGCAGCCAGATTTCCGCCGTCTCTGCCCAGCAGGCAGATCGTCAACAATCCAGCGTTGCGTGCGGCCGTGGCCGCGTTCACCAAATTCGCGCCACGTCCGCTGGTGCTGAACAGAATCAGCACATCGCCCGGGCAGCCGAGCGCCTGGATCTGCCGGCTAAACACATGCTCGTACCCGAAGTCATTCGCGATACAGGTCAAGGCCGTGGAGTCCGCCGGCAATGCAAGCCCTGGAAGCGGATCGCGATTGCCGCGATAACGTCCCACCAGTTCTTCGGCCAGATGCATCGCCTCTGCTGAGCTTCCTCCATTGCCGGCGGTCAACACCTTGCGGCCGTCCGACAAGGCCGTAACGATGGCATTGCAGATCGCGCGTATCTGATCCGCCTGGTCAGCCAGGCCTGCGATGATCTCGGCGCTGCTTGCGGCAATTGCGGCCAATTCGTCCGATCCAAGAGCATCACTCATGTCACGATAGTACAGCCAGCGTTCAGGTAAGTCACGGACGCACTCGGGCACCTTCTACTTCTGCCAGAAGCGAGGAAGAAACAGCACGAGAACAGTGTAGAGCTCCAGGCGGCCCAACAGCATACAGCCGGTTAGCAGAATTTTTCCGCCCGGCGCTATGTCGGCGAAGCCAGCCATGGGACCGACCGAACTCAAACCCGGACCGATGTTGCCCAGCGCCGCGACTACCGAGGAGAATGCGGTCGCAATGTCCTCGGTACAGAAGCTCATGCCAAAGGTTGCGCCCGCGAACAAGAGCACAAAAATCAGGACGAAGCCAACGATCGGATCAATCACGTCCTGCGCAATCGGCTGTTTGCCAAGTTTGACGTGAAAGACCCCTTGCGGATGAATAAACCGGCGAATATCGCGCACCATCTCCTTGAGAATAATAAAAGCTCGCACGTTCTTGATTCCGCCCGCGGTCGAACCCGCGCAGCCACCGAGAAACATCAGGAGGACCAGCACGAATTGCGAAGATATCTCCCACTTCGCAAAATCCTCCGTCGCGTATCCGGTCGTGGTCATGATCGATGTGGTTTGAAACACAGCCGCGCGCAGCGACTGCCCAATCGTCGCGAACGTCGTCGCCCACAGGTTGTTCATGGTCAGAATAAAGATTCCGATCAGCCATACGGCGCCGTAAAAACGAAACTCGGGATCCCGCAGATACGCGATCGGTCTCCCCGTCAGCGCCTTGTAGTGCAAAACGAAGTTGACGCCCGCCAGGAACATGAAGACCACGATCACAAGTTCCACATACAGACTATCAAATCCGGCAACGCTCGCACTGCGCGTGCTGAAGCCGCCGGTCGACATGGTCGTGAAGGCATGACAGATCGCCTCCAACCAATCCACCCCGCCCAGATGCAGCAACAATGCCTGCGCCAGCGTCAGGGCCAGGTAGACCCCCCAGAGCAGCTTCGCGGTTGAGGTGATGCGCGGCGTCAAGCGGTCCTTGGCAGGCCCCGGCATCTCCGCCTTGTATATCTGCATCCCCCCGACCCCCAGGAACGGCAGAATGGCGACGCAGAGAACCAGCACGCCCATTCCGCCGAGCCACTGCGTTAGACAGCGCCAGAACAGGATGCCGGCAGGCAAGGCCTCCAAATCGGTCAGTACGGATGCGCCGGTGGTCGTGAATCCCGACATCGTCTCAAAAATCGCGTCGATCGGGCTGGCCGCCACCCCGGTCAGGTAATACGGCAGCGCGCCGAATAGCGAGACGGCGATCCAACCGAATGTCACGACGGCGAATCCGTCACGACGCCCGAGGTCAACCTTCGCGAAGGTTGACAGAAACATCACCAGCCCCGCAACCGCTGTGACGCCGGTCGATATAAGAAAAGCATGCTGCACCGCAGGTGTATCGCCCATGGCATGCGAGACGGCCCAACTGACCCCCATCGCAGGTGCGACAACGATCAGCAACACGGCTATGACATGTAATACGGCTCGAGGCTGCATGGGCTAGAGCTTCAAAGGTTCCTGGATTCAGTTGTCCAGAAAGGCGAACGACTGAACAAAAACGCCGACCCTCCAGAATAATCGTTCAAATCAATGGCACTCCGCGCGTGAACATGACAACGCCATTCAAAAGCAGCGGCCTGGCCGCTCTCAGGCGAACATCTGTTGAACTTTTTTGACCACTTCCGGTTCCGCGAAAACGACAACCCGATCCTCAACCAGCAGCTCCGTGCTTCCGGTCGCGATAATGACGCCACTGTCGCGCTTCACCGCGGCAATGACCGCGCGACGCGGCAGCTTGAGATCCCGCACGGATACACCCGCGTGCTTGCTCTCAGCATTAATCACGAATTCAATCAGTTGCCCCGGCACCTGCTGCAAGAAGGAATAGGCTTCGATATTTTTCCAGCGTGCCATGTGCAGGATGGCATTCGTGATCGTTACATTCGGATTCACGACACGATCAATCATGTCCAGATGGGTCACAATCGGCGAATACTCAGCCTTGTTGATTTGCGATACGACGAAGGACGCGCCGTTCTGCTTGGCCAGGATGCATCCCAGGATATTGCTCTCGTCGTTGCCCAGCACGGCTACGAAAGACGTGCCCTCCGAGATGCCGGCTTCCTTAAGCGTCGCCTCCTCGAGTGCATCGCCCTGCAGGACAAGTGAACGGTCCAGCATCGACGAACAATAAGACGCGCGCTTCTCGTCCTTTTCGATAACGACAACCTGCACGGGGGCGTCCTCCAGTTGCTCCGCCAAGGGCAGCCCCACCGATCCGCCCCCCGCGATAACGACCTTCAGCAGCTCCTGCTGACGCGGGCAGGCCCAATCGATGAAATCAAGCGTCATGCTCGGCGTTCCAAGGATATACACCTCGTCATCTTCTATGAAAACCGTATCGCCGTGCGGGATAACGAGTTCACCGCCACGCATGATCGCCACGAAGCGAATCAGGTCCAACAGATCCGGGTAGGGAAAAGAATCCAGCTTGGCTCCAAAGAGTGGGCTCACCTTCGAGATTTTCATACCCACGATGCGGGCCTTGCCGTCCAACATGGGGACGACTTCACTGCTACCCGGCATCATCACGGTATTGTATATTTCCCGAGCACTCTCTTCCTGCTGACTGATCACAACGTCGACACCGAGCTGTTCCAGGCTAAACCACTCCTTCTTCTGCGTGTATACAACATTCGAAATACGACAGACGGTACGCTCCACGCCCGCGCGCTTCGCGCAGGCACAGGCCAGGATATTGGTCTCGTCCTCCTGCGTACAGGCCACGAGAAGCTGGCATTTCTCCACACCGGCCTCCTCCAGTATCTGTGGATCGCACCCGGAACCAGCCAGCGTCAGGATGTCGTACTGCGATGACAGATCCGTCAGAACCCGTGGATCGCTATCGACAACAGTAACATCGTGATTCTCAGTGCAGAGACTCGCCACCAGTTGTCCGCCGGTTCGGCCTGCACCTATGATAATTACCCGCATTGGTTGATCTCCTGCGGCCGGCGCTCCCCACGTGCTTCGCGATTGGAACCCATCGACCGCACATCGCCCTATCCGGCACCCCTTGCAGACGGATCGCCATCAAGGACTTTCACCGCCAGTTGCCGCTTATCGTCATTCGCGAGGAATACGGTCTGTGTCGGGAACGCAAATTCGATCCCTTCCGCGTTGAAGCGCTCCAAAATCGCGAAGTTGATTTTGTCCGTGAATTTCAAGTACGCGACGAAATCCGGGTTGTGATACCAGTAGATAGCGATGATGTTCAGCGAGACGTCGTTGAATTCGTTGAAAAACGCCAGTGGCGGGCGCTCCGGATCCATGCCTTCATGATCGGCCAGAATCTCGCGAATAATCTCGATACCCTTGTGCAACTGCCCGGGAGCGGTGTCGTACGTCACCGTGATATTGGCGATACGCTTGATGTAGGGCCGCTTGCTGATGTTCTCTACCGCTCTGTTCATGACATCCGAATTGGGCAGCGTCACCAGGTGGCCGGAGAGGGTCCGGATCTTCGTCGACCGGAAACCGACCGATTCAACGGGGCCATCATGGTCCCCCACCTTGATGCGGTCTCCGACCTCGAAAGGACGATCGGTCAAGATAACAAGGGAGCCAAAGAAGTTCTTCATGATGTCCTGGCCGGCCAGCGCAAGTGCGAGGCCTCCCACGCCCAAGCCCGCCAGAATCGACGTCAACGGCTTGTCGCTCAAGGTCTGCAGCACCTGCACGATGATCAGAACCAGGATCGTGATCCGTACGCTCTTGCCCACCAGAGGCACGAGCATATCGTCCACCTTCGTCTCCGTGCGTTCCGCCAGACAATTGAGCTGATAGTCAACCAGATCGATCAGGCAATAGGCCGCGTATCCGATCGACGCGCTGACCACGATATCGACGATCGTCTGAATCAGGCCCGCAAGCCCTGAACCCTCGGGGGCGATATCCAGTACGCCGACGCCGAAGCGGACACCGATCGCAACCGACAACGGAAGCGACGCGCGGGCCAACACGGTCATCATCACCCCGCGAAACCCTCGGCCTGCATCCTTGTGTTGCGTCGCACGACGCCTCATCGCAATTCGCGCAAGGCGCCCAATCACGAGTGCAATCAGGACGATCGCGAAGAACGCGCAGATACGGTACATCTCCATGCCGAAAATTCTATAAAACATCCAGTCCATGTCGTCCTACGGTCCGCAACCCTCTACAAATCGGCGACCACAATACCGGTCGCAACCACAACGTGATGCCGTACGCCGGGAGCCGTGTACTCGCGGCCCACCACGCTCACCGATTGCCCAACCAGGCAAGCCAATCGTTGACTATCCCCGATCACGTAACAGGCTGTCACGCGACGGTTATTTTCCGTCCGCACCAGGCGGTATGCGCTGGGCTGATTGAAGACCAGTGATGCAGGCTGAATCACACCATCATACCGAACCGGGGGCCCGTCGCCCTGAAGATTACCCTGGCGTCCGGAAATCGCTGACGATCGGCGGCGGGATGTCGCGGCCGCTGGCACCGACTCAATATCATGTAGAACCACCGGTTCGCGTTCTTTTACGACGTGCGGCCCCTTCGCGACAACCGCCGGCGCCGCCTTTACAAAATCAACACTGATCCAGAGCGTAAGATCGTCGGGTGATCGCACCCGCAGCCAGTCCCCTTCGCGATCGATAACGCCAACCGGGTCGCCCTGCGCCATGCGCGCGATGATCGGGTAATCAATGCCCGGCCCGATACGCATATTGGCCGTCGCCCCCGCGACCGTGCCTTCGCGTACCGATTCGCGATACATCCAGAAGAACGTACCCTGCGGCGGATCGACCTCAACCCACTTCTCCGCATGGGAACGCACCGTCAACGTATCGCCGCCAGAAGCCTTGGAGAGGATCTCGGCATGCTCACCCGGGCCGGCACGCAGGTTCACATGCTGACCGGTTACGATGATAATCTCGGCTGCGATCGCCAGATACGGCACAAGCATGGCGACGACCATCGCGCGACCTATAATTCCAGTGTTCATATATCCGATCCCTGAAGAGAATGCTCGTCCTCTAACAAAAAGCCCATGGGGTGTCACGGTTTATCCGGTCCGCGCAGCCGCTCGACTTCCTTTCCTCTTAAATAGCGCCATTTTCCGGATCCAAGTTTCCCCAACTGCAGTGTGCCAATCGCGATTCGCTTCAATCGACTGACCCGACAACCGGCGACCTCGAACATACGCCGGATCTGCCGCTTGCGACCCTCTCCGAGAACCATTTCGTACATCATGCCGCGTTCCCCAACCGATTTTACATCGACACGTAGGGCGCGAAGTCGCTCTCCATCGACCGATACGCCCGCGTGCATCTTTGCGATCTGCTCCCGCGTCAGGCGGTGCCGGGACCATACGTTGTATATTTTTTCGACATGATAGCGCGGATGGGTCAGGCGTTGTGCGAGCACCCCGTCGTTCGTTAAAACGATCAACCCCTCACTATCCCGATCGAGCCGGCCGATGGTATAGACCCGCTCCGGAATTTCGGGCACGAGATCCAGACAGATACGGCGGCCGCCCGGATCGGAAGACGTACAAAGCACATCGCGTGGTTTATTGAGCATGATATAGACCCGAGATTGAGGTTTAACGAGTCGCCCGTCGAATTCGACTCGGTCCGTTGATGGGTCGATGACCTGGCCCTGAGCAGAGACCGGCCTCCCGTTAACACTAATTCGGCCGGCACGGATGAAATCCTCGCAGGTCCGCCGGGACCCGAGTCCACAGCTTGCGAGGTGCTTCTGCAGGCGGCAGGAAGCCGTCTTATTCCGGCTTCGTTTTGGGGAGTCCATGTGCACGGTCTCCCTCTTGCCACTTGCCCCGCTCTCTCAAGAGGTCGATACGCTCGAATCGCTTGAGCACATTACGCGTAATGACAATTTTTTTTGCCGCTTTGAGACTAGAGTGCTGAGACATAAACATTCCCCTTGATCTACTGGTCTTGCAAAATTAGCGCGCAATAGTGGCCATTAAGCCTTTGCATGTCAAACCGTTTCCGATTAAAAGAACGTTCGCCATGGAGCATAAACTTCAGCGTTTATGGGGCGGAATGCGCGCATATTAGGCAAAATGAATACCGATCCGACACTTGATCTCAAGCTAGACCGCCCCCTGGCGGTCTTCGATATCGAATCCACCGGCACCAATCCGCGTACGGATCGCATGGTGGAACTGGCTATCATCAAAATGATGCCGGACGGGCAGCGATTGGAACGCGTTGATCGTATCAACCCCCAGATGCCCATTCCGCTGGGCGCAATCGCGGTGCACGGCATCACCGACGAGGACGTTGCAGAATGCCTGCCGTTCGACGACATCGCGGCCGACGTTGAAGAATTTCTGACCGACTGCGACCTCGGTGGCTACAACCTGATTCGCTATGACATTCCGATGCTTGAGGAGGAGTTCATTCGAGCACGGCTCCGCTTCCGCACCGACGGTCGACGCATCATCGACGCGCAACGCATCTTTCACAAGAATGAGCCGCGGGATCTCACGGCAGCACTGGCCTTCTACTGTGATCGCGAACACGACGGGGCGCATGGAGCGCTGGCCGATGCCGATGCAACGCTCCGTGTCCTGCAGGGACAACTCGAACACTACCCTGAACTGCCGCACGACATGGAAGAGCTGGACCTTTATTGTAATCCGCGCGATAGCGACTGGGTTGATCGCATGGGGCGCCTGAAATGGATCAACGGCGACATCGCGATCAATTTTGGCCGCAAGAAGGGAATGGCACTCAAGAGAATGATCGAGCAGGACCCGAATTTCATCAAGTGGATGCTACGCAGCGATTTCCCGCGCGACACGCTTGATATCATCCGCCGTGCCGGCGAGGGCGAGTACCCGGATCCGCCCGCGCCGTGACCGGTCCCGCCGGCTAACCAATCCGCCTCCAATAGATTGCGGACCGGACGAGGCTCTCCCGTGCTCGGATCCATTGCGACGCTCGTTACTTCCATTCTGTAGCTCGCCGCCCGAAGCCCTGAACCGACAGGAACGACACCAGATCTGCAGAGAAAGCAACGAGCCCGATCATGCCAGAATTCCGTCAGTATGATCGCGCGCCTCCTGACTTCATGCTGAAACTCGACCGTACGACAACGAGCATGCACGAGTCGGACGAGAGCGATCCCAATAAAGACCAGGATGCCCCCTCTGCCCCTCTCAGACAGCCGCCTATGGTGACGCGCTGGAAACATGACCGTTCTCTCCTCGTGAAGAAAGAACGGAAAGAGTGGGGCGAGCGACGGGAATCGAACCCGCGACTTCCAGGATCACAACCTGGCGCTCTAACCAACTGAGCTACGCCCGCCACTCGTGAAAGGCGAGAAAGTGATAGTGTAAACCGAAGAAGCTGACAATATCAATTGCTCCCGCAATTGAATTAATGGACTGCCTGCCGGTCCTGCCCGGCTGTTCGAATCTGCCTGCGCGAGTTATTGCGCAGGGGTGGCCAATGGCGACAATCGGTTCAGCAGCTCAATCACAACCCGGCCGACGGTCTCGAGGCTCTCCGCGCTGAGTTTGTCCAGCGTGTCCTGTTCTGTATGCCAATAATCGTGCGTGCCCGGCTTGGAGCCAAACCTGAAGTCGATCAGGTCAATGGCCGGCAAACCCGCCTTGAGAAAAGGCACGTGGTCGTCCAGAAGCGGTTGCCGCATTAATCCGAACCGGTCGCGCACTCCGCGCGCGGCTGCCGCATCCAGCGCGAGGCGAGTCAGACTGGGGTCGCAGTTGCGAGGGATATTGATCTTCAAGTCACGGTCGCCAACCATGTCCATGATAATAACCGCCCTGACCGGCAGGCCCTCTTCCTTTAGCAATCGTGCTGCCCGCCGGCTCCCGTGCAAGCCATCCGTAGGTCCATACTTGCGCACCGCTTCTTCGCCGTCGAAAAAAATGCAACGAATCTCGGCAAAAGGGTGCGAAGACTTCCCAAGAACCGAAGCCAATTCAAGGAGCAATCCGGTACTCGAACCGGAATCGTTGGCGCCGACAAAATGGGTGCCGATCCCACTCTTGGTATCGTAGTGCGAGCCCAGCACAACAATTCCCTCACCCCGTCCCGGAATCGTGCCCACCACGTTCCTGAACGTGACGGCGCCGGCGGGCGTCTTGTCCTCAAACGCGTCGATCGCACAGTCAATACCGAGCTTCGCGAATGCGTCCTTCAAGTGCTCCGCTGCGCGTTCGGCACCGGTCGTCCCGGACACCCGAGGCCCGAGCGCGACAAAATCTGAAACATACGCAAGTGCACGCTCACCGCTAATCGCTCCATCCCCGAATCGTTGCGCAACGGCAGGCGAATCAATCGGCACGGCAGGACGATTGCAACCGCACAAGAGCGCCAGACTACAACAGATGGCTACCGGGCGAGGGTACACAGGATAGTACGCGGAAGGGTTACTGCTCCTCGACGCCGAGCAGGTCCAGGATACGAGTCAACTCGTCGTTGGAGTGGAATTCGATCTCGAGGGCGCCCTTGGCCTTCTTGCCGTTGGCCAGCGTGCGCGAGGGCGTGACCCGTACGCGTGTCCCAAAATGCCGCCGCAGCCGATCCACAAGGTCAGCCAGGTGGGTGCGGTCCATATCGGCACGTTCCGCGCGGGGCTTGCGCGGCACGCGAGTCGCCCTTGCAATCAATTTCTCCAGGGCGCGAACCGATAGGCCATCCTTAACCGCGAGGCGCCCGTAGACAAGCTGTTCCTCGGGTATCTCCAGTCCCTGTAGAACCTTCGCATGCCCGGCCGAGAGCGTACCCGCCGAGAGCATGTTCTTGATCTCGTCCGGCAAGCCGAGCAGTCGCATCGCATTGGCGACCGTTGGCCGCGCCTTTCCGACGCGTTCCGCAATTTGCTCCTGCGTCATATCGAATTGATCCGCCAACAACTGGTAGCCATCGGCTTCTTCAACAATATTCAGGTCTTCGCGTTGCAGATTCTCGATCAGCGCCAGGGCCAGGGAACCGTTATCGTCCGTGTCCCGCACCACGACCGGCACATCCGTCAACCCGGCGGCCTGCGAGGCGAGCAAGCGCCGCTCGCCCGCAATCAGCTCGTACCCCGCTCCCCGCGGGCGCACAAGCAACGGCTGCAACACGCCGTTGGCACGAATCGAATCGGCTAGCTCCCCAAGCGCGGCATCGTCCATCGCCTTCCGCGGCTGCAAGGGATTCGCCTCGATGGATGCGAGAGAAACGGTTTGCACGCCGGTCGCCGCCGGCGCGTCGCGCTCCTCCGGCAACGCGTCCTTAATGAGTGCTCCCAATCCACGTCCAAGACCTCTTTTCACTGCCATCTGAACTCTCCTATTCTTTGCCTCGAATATCGAGACGGGCTGTCAAACCACCGCCTTCTTCAACCGCAAACCGCGCCCCGCTTACATTGCCGCGCAAGTGCCCGCCGGCACGCACAGTCACCAATTCTTCCACCTGGAGCTTGCACTTCAATTCTCCCGCGATATCCACGTTACGAAAACTTAGCTTCCGCGTGAAGACAAACTGTGCGCCGGCACGCACCAGCAGATCCTGCGCATGAACCGTCTTGACGTCGAACTGCGCGCCCGGACAGAGCTCAAGGCGGCCGCAGACCCGCAGCGACGCATCCTCGATACTCCCTTCCAGAACGAGGTCACGCGCAAAGATGCTGCCGCGCTTAAGAACCCCATCGGCGGCCACTCGTATCGCACCAATTGTCTTAACATCACCCGTCCAGTCCGATTCGATCAAATAGTCCTTTGCATCGAGCTGCGTGTGACATTTCGGGCATCCGGTCGTCCGAATGGCGCCGGATACCACGAACGTATACTCACATTCGTAGCAGGTCAGCCGGTGCTTGCTCGGCAGTGCCGTGCTGACGATACCCGTTAGCGACTCCTTAGATGACGCTTCTTCGCGTGGTGCGAGCTGGGCGTCTTTCGCGGAGTCCGGCGGCATCCCGTCTTCAGCCGCCTTGCGATCCCGAACCGCTTTAAGTGTAGAGAATCCGTCTACAACACTCGACTTACGTCGTTTGGCCACGATGTTAGACCCGCCATGCAGCAGGATGGAATCCGCTACTTCTTGCCAAGGCCGCCCTTGTCGTCGTCTCCACCCGCGTTTCTTCCCCTATCCCCTGCATCCGCGGCAAGCCCCGGGGCGATACCGGAAGGATTCACTTCAGACTTACCGACAAAGCTGACGCCGTCGACAACCGCAAGGCGCTTGGCCTTGATATCACCGTTCACACGGGCAGTGGCCTTCATCTCGATCCGATCCTTGGCCGTGACGTTACCGTTTACCGTGCCGCCGATCGTAATGCAGTTCACATTGAGATTACCCTTCACAACAGCTTGCTCGCCGATCGAGGCGTCGCCATTGCAATTCAGGTCTCCGTTCAGCTTGCCGTTGATCTCGATCGCAGACGCACTCTTGATTGTGCCCATGATCTCGACATCACTTGCAATCGTCGTTTTTCCTGTGCCGCCCTGAGGTGTTCCATCAGTCATTATCAGTCCTCCGTTCCGTTTATGGATATTGTCCAGACCAGTCGAGGCCCAACCCTTCATCAAGTCCGAACATGACATTCATGTTCTGTAAGGCTGAGCCGGCCTGGCCCTTCATCAGATTATCAATATAAGAGACAACGCGCAGCGTATCCGTCCGTTCATCCACGGTCACAACGAGATTGCAGAAGTTCGTTCTGCCGACATCCATTGTTCCGGTCTGATCGTTCCCGCTAAGCACTCTCACGAACCTGTCATTTATATAGAAATCGCGATACAGATCAAGCACATCTCGCCCGGATCCCGGCCCCAGCTGCGCATAGAGAGTCGACATGATGCCTCTACAGAGCGGCACGACCTGCGCCGTAAACGTCAGCGTCACGCCCGATCCCGCCACACGCGTCAATTCGCGCTCGATCTCGCAGACATGTTGATGCCCGCTCAGCCGGTAGGCGTACATGTTTTCATAGACAGCGGCATACTGCGTCGCGGCCGTCATCTTCTTGCCCGCACCAGAGACACCTGTCTTGCAGTCGCAGATGATTGACCGCAGATCGATCAGGCCCGCCTTCACCGCGGGCACCAGGCCGAGGATGCAACTGACAGCGAAACAGCCTGGATTCCCGACCAACCGGGCCACGCCCAGTTCATCCCGATGCAATTCGGTCAATCCATACACGGCCTCCCCCATCAAATCAGGACTCGCATGCGATGGATCGCGCCCCAGTCGCCTGGCGTAATCCGCATACGCCTCAGCCGAGTCGAACCGGAAATCGCCACTATAATCGATCACGCGCGCGCCGGTCTCCAACTCTCCGCCGGCCGAGTGCATTCCGACCCCGTCCGGCGTCGCAAAGAAAACAACATCCGCCGGCTGTTGCGCCGCTTCCGTGCTTGCGTCGAGAACCGGCAGTTCGCAACTGCCCTCCAGGTGCGGATAGATCGTGCTGATCGGACGGTCAACGTTGGACGTCGCTACCAGGCAGACCGGTTCCGCATCCGGATGCCGCAACAGCAGCTCCAGCACACCCAGCCCGCCGTAGCCAGTCGCTCCAACTATTTTCGCCTTAATCATGATCGCAGTCCCCCGTGCTGCTTTTCGTCACGCGCGGGGTGTGACTATCCGCCTAGTGCCCGGCGCTGTCAAGCCGCGCCGATGGCTCGTGCCGGTCCGCCCGAACGCGGAGCAGACAACGGATGATCGTCGACTAGCGTGCCGCCGTATGCGCCGTCCGCACGCGACTGACATAGGTCAGGATGCCCTGAGTCAATCCGCGTGCAACCACGTCACGATGACGGCGACTCGCAAGGCTCTCGGCGTCCTGCGCGTTACTCAGAAAGCCGCACTCGACCAATGCTGCGGGACAGGGCGAGTCCTTTAGGACGAGGAAACGAGCCCGCTTGACGCCGCGGTCAGCCCCGCCCGAGTTGGCAACCAATCCCTTGTGCACGAAGTACCCCAAAATAACGTTGGCTTCATCGAAACGGTTCCCCTCGTAGCGCCGTTGGTCCGGACGCGTCGAGCCCGTGCTGCGAAACCCGGGCGCCGGCATGATGTAGGTTTCAACCCCCGCCGCCGCCGGATTGCCAGATGCATTAGCGTGGATACTGATCAGCAAGTCCGCACGCCACCGGCGCGCTTCCCGGCAGCGATCGTGCAACTCGAGAAATCCGTCAGTATAACGCGTCAGGTTCACCAGAACACCGGCTGCCTCGAGTTTTCGCCGCGTGCGCCTCGCGATATCCAGCACGACGCGCTTCTCCTGCAGGCCGCGCGCCGACAACGCGCCGCCGTCCTCTCCACCATGCCCCGGGTCGAGCATCACGCGCAGGTAGCCAACTTTCCGCAGGACCTCGTTACGCCGCAGCAGGGGATTGATCACGGTCCGCAAATCCTCGCCGATCAAGCCCCAACGATTCTTGCGCTTATGGACACCCTTGTTCAGCCAGACCAATACACCGTCATATACGAGCATCCGGCTGTCGCGCTTGAACATCAGGGACGAATAGCGGCTCCGGAACCTGATCGAATCCTCGTCCACGATCGGCACCGGAAACCCGTATCGACTGGCGACACGTTCGAGTGATTCAAAGCGAGTGGCATCGCTCCATGCGTTGTTTCCGGCGAGCAACGCAAGAACGATCACGGTCAAACGGGGAAACGCGCACATATTGCAGATTCTAGCGTAGCCCCGCCACCAGATCAACCACGGTGCCGTTTGTTCGAAACCCGCGTCGACCTTGACAATTAAAGTGCCCTCATCGCACAATCGAACCATGGTTGAAGCCACTCTCCAGGAAGTACCCAAGCGGACGCAAGATACATTTCACAAAGGCATGGCTGCCATGGAACGCGAGAATCTGGACTATGCCATCGCCATGTTCTTCACCTGTATAGAACAGGAACCGTCATTCCTGCAGGCCCGCAAGTTTTTACGCGCGGCTGAGATTCAGAAATTCAAAAAGGACGGCGCCGGCGGCTTCGCGCATATCGTGTCGAGCGCGACGGGTTTTCCACAATTCCTGAGCGGTTCGGCGCAATTGAAGACCGGCAAGTTCGATAAAGCACTCGTAACAGCAGAGAAGCTCTTACGGCGCGATCCCCTCAATATGAGATTCGTTAATCTACTCGCCCGTGCGGCCGAATCCGCCGAAATGCCGGAAATCGCGATCATGACGCTGGAACAGGCGCGCGACGCCTATCCCGATAACGCACACATCGCCGAAACACTTGGCCATTTCTACACCCGCACGAGCCAGATGCGCGAGGCGCGCAGGAGTTTTGAACACCTTTGCGAATTGAAACCGAAGGATCTGCATGCCTTGAAGCTTTTGAAAGATGCCATGGCCCGCGACAGCATGGCCGAGGGCCAGTGGGAGGGAGCACTCGAAGGTCGAACCTTCCGGGATCATATAAGAGATGCTGATGAAGCCGAAACGCTTGAACGCGAGTCCAAGGCCGTGCGCAGCGAGCGCGACACCGAGGCCTTGATCGAGGAATCAAAAACAAAGATCGAGACCGAACCCGGGAACATGAATTTCCGCCGGCAACTTGCGCGTCTTTATCTCGAGGCCAATGACTTTGAAAATGCAATTACCGTGTTGAAGGGTGCCCAGGAAGCCTCGGGCGGTGACCCCGAAATCGATCGTATGCTGAGCAGTGTCTACGTGCGATTATTCGAAGCCCAAATCGAAGAACTGCAAGAAGCGGGCGACGCTGACGGCGCCGCAGCCCGCCTCGAAGAGAAAGAAGCGTACATCTTTGCCGACCTGAACGACCGCGTAAGCCGGTACCCCAACGACCTGTCGATTCGTTACGACCTGGGATGCGTACTCTCCGAACGAGAGGACTATGACGCGGCCATCGGTCAGTTCCAGCAATCGCAGCGCTACCCCCAACGCCGTACCGAGTCGTTCTACAGGCTTGCCATGTGCTTTAAGGCCAAGGACCGGTTCGATATGGCGCTCCAGCAACTCGAACGATGCCTTGAGGATCTGCCGCGCATGAACGAGATGCGCAAGGAAGTTCTATACCAACTCGGCCTCATCGCTGAAGCGACTGGTGATCCTGCCACGGCTCTGGAGCATTTCAAGGACGTGTACCAGGCCGACATCCATTTCAAAGATGTTGCCCAGAAGATCGAGGACGCCTACGACTCATGACCCTGCCCGGCCATTGAAGCTCCTGATCCAGCGAGTCAGCCGAAGCCAGGTGAGCGTCAGCGGCGAGGTCGTGGGAAGTATCGGGCACGGATATACAGTCCTCGTCGGTGTTCGCGAAGGTGATACGGAGACCGATGCCGTCCAACTTGCCACGCGAACGGTGAATCTCCGTGTCTTTGCAGATGATGATGGGCGAATGAACCTGGACCTGCTGGCGGTCGGGGGCGAGGTATTGGCCATTTCACAGTTCACCCTCTACGCCGATACGCGCAAGGGCAACCGCCCCGGCTTCGCACGTGCCGGTGATCCGGCCGAAGCCGAACGCCTCTACGAAGCATACGTCCGGGAACTGCGCGCCCGGCTGGGTCCCGATCGTGTCGCGACCGGCGCGTTCGGGGCCGCGATGTCCGTTGAGATTACAAATGACGGTCCGGTTACGATTGAGTTGACCAGCGATTAAGTCCATAGTCGGACCCATGCGCTCCCGTGTCATAGCCCTCGCGAATCAAAAAGGAGGAGTCGGCAAGACCACCACCGCCGTCAACCTGGCCGCTTGTCTGGCGGGGCTCAGCTCGCGCACGCTGCTAATTGACATCGATCCACAGGCGAATGCGACGAGTGGCCTTGGTTTCAAAAAAGAACACGGGCGTAGTGTCTACGGTGCGTTGCTCGGCACGACATCCTTGCCGGACCTGATCCAGCCTACCTCGATCGACGGGCTCGACCTGATCCCCTCCGAAATCGATCTCGCCGGGGCCGAGGTCGATATTGCCCGAACCGAAAACTACCTGCATCGTTTTCAACATGCCCTCAAGCCCGTGCTTGACGAGGGTCGCTATGAGTTCATTTTCGTGGACTGCCCGCCCTCGCTCGGCATGCTAACCATGAACGGCCTGGCCGCCGCGCACTCCATGCTCGTGCCGCTGCAATGCGAATATTATGCGCTTGAGGGACTGAGCGTAATCAATCGCCTGATTGCCCAGCTCTCAGACGCGAACGCCAATGTGGATCTCGAACTGGAGGGCGTCGTGATCACCATGTACGACAGCCGCACCAATCTTGCGCAACAGGTCGTGGCAGAGGTGCGACAGCATTTCGGCGAGAAGGTCTACGACACCATGATCCCGCGCAACATCCGTCTGAGCGAAGCCCCCAGTCACGGGCAACCGATTGTCATGTACGACAGCGGCTCCACCGGCGCTCACGCTTATCGCGAATTGGCCAGCGAGTTCATTCTCCGCCGTGGCACCGCGGACAGCACAGACGCTGCGGAACAGAGACCTGCGGACGCGCGGACACCCGTCGAGACCGCCTCCCCGCAGCAGCCCTCGCCGAGCGGGGCGGCGTGACGCCCACCGTTTCGACCTCGTCCATCACGCCGAACGGTTGAGCCCTCCATTTTCCTGGACCCTCCCCTCTTTCGTCTTCTCCAGCGTCTCCTTCTTTATGCGCTTGAGCTGCCCCCCCATACCAAGCCGACGCACTTCGCTGACGTGGTCGATGAACAGGATTCCGTCCAGGTGATCAATTTCGTGCTGAATCGCGCGGGCCAGGAACCCGCGAACCTCAATTGTACAACGCGCGCCGGCGAGGTCCGTGTACGCGAGCCGGATCGTCTCGGACCGTTTGATCTCGAGATGAATCTCGGGAAAGCTTAAACAGCCCTCGGTCCCTTTGATGCTCCCTTCAGATTCAAGGATTTCGGGATTCATCAGGATGAGCGGCATCGGCACATCCGGATTCTGGGGCGGCCCATCTTCTTCGACGACGTCCAGTCCCGGCGGAATATCCACGACACACAGGGCTTCGGTCCGGCCAACCTGCTGTGCGGCCAGGCCCACGCCCACCGCATCATACATCGTGTCCAGCATGTCCCGTGCGAGTTGCCGTGTCGCCTCCGTGATGTCCGAAATCGGGCGCCGTTTCTTACGCAGCATCGGATGACCATAATTGAGGATTTCGAGCTTCATACTCTCCTGGTTGCGAAATCCTAGCGCTCTCCGCCGTTCGATTCAACATCTTGCGAGGGACCCCTCACTACAGTAGACTCTTTTCATGGGGCGGTCCTTGGTCATAATCCCGACATACGATGAACGCGACAATGTTCGTCCGATTGCCGAGGCGGTGTTAGCGAACGCGCCTGATGCGCATGTCCTGTTTGTCGACGATAATTCTCCCGACGGAACCGGTGAGATCATCGACCAAATCTGCGCCGAGAACGATCATGTCCACGTTTTGCACCAGCAGAACAAGGGCGGATTGGGACGCGCGTATATTAACGGTTTCAAATGGGGCCTGGCCGAATCATTCGACTACATCATGGAGATGGACGCCGATTTCTCCCACGATCCCGCCGAAATCCCGGTCTTTCTATCGAACATCAAGGAAGCGGACCTCGTGCTCGGTTCCCGCTATATGCACGGTATCCGAATCACAAACTGGCCGTTGAGTCGTCTGATCCTCAGCAAAACCGCCGCGACCTACGTCCGAATCATTACCGGCATGCCCATAACCGATCCCACCGGGGGGTTCAAATGCTTCCGCCGCGAAGTGCTGGAAGCGATCAACCTTGATCGAATCATGTCGAACGGCTATGCGTTTCAGATTGAATTGACGCATAAGACATGGATGCGGGACTTTCGCATCGCCGAGATCCCGATCACCTTCGAAGATCGACGTGCAGGATATTCAAAAATGAACGGCACCATCGTTAAAGAGGCTTTGTGGCTGGTCTGGACCCTGGCGATCCAGAACCGTTTTCGCCGTACCCCCGCAGCAAGGCCGGCGGGCGCCCCATGAACGCCGCCACGATTCCAGCCTTGCCCCCGATCGTGCGGCTTCTCCGTCCGGGTCAATGGACCAAGAACAGCGTGGTGCTTGCCGCATTCTTCTTTGCCTTCGGCGAGCAAACGCAGCAAGGCGCCGTCACGGCCTCGTTGTGGACAGCCCTTGCCGCCGCGGCTTTGTTCTGCCTGGCGTCGAGCGGCATCTACGTGCTCAACGACATTCTCGATGCCGAACAGGATCGGCAGCATCCGCACAAACGCTATCGCCCCGTCGCAGCGGGCACCGTATCGATGCCAACCGCATGGGTACTCTCGGTCGTCCTGCTTGTCGTCTGTATCGTCCTTGCGTGGCTCCTCTCGCCCGGGTTCAGCAAGGTGGTCCTCGGGTACATCGTCCTTCAACTGATCTACAGCACGGTCTTGAAAAGAATCGCGATGGTAGACGCCTTTGTCATCGCAACCGGATTCGTGCTCCGTGCGCTCGCCGGCGCATTGGCGATCAACGTATCGATATCCCCCTGGCTGTTGCTCTGCACCTTCCTACTCGCACTCTTCCTCGCGCTCTGCAAACGGCGTCACGAGAAAATTCAGCTCCACGACGGCGGCGAATTGCATCGCGCCAGCCTGGGCCAATACAGCCAGCAGTTGCTGGATCAGCTGATTGCGATTGTCAGCGCTGCCACGATCGTCTCCTACGCCATCTACACCCTCTGGCCCGAGACCATCGAGAAATTCGGAACACCTTACCTCGGACTCACCATTCCTATCGTCATATTCGGCATCTTCCGTTATCTGGACCTGGTCTATCGTCACGACGAGGGCGGCCGTCCGGACCGGGTCTTGCTCACAGATATTCCCTTGCTGTGCGTACTCGCGATCTACGGGATCACCGTGATCGTCATCTTCGTAGTATAATAGAAGGCGGTGACGACGGAGCCCGCTATACGAGACCGGGCGAACGGAGACTTCATGTCGCATCCCCGTAAACAAGAACCATTCTTTTCGGCTTCGGATCGATCGGCGTTCTGGATCGCGACCGCCGCGTCGTTCGCGGTCTATTTCGCCACCCTGGCCCCGACCGTGACACTCGAGGACTCCGGCGAACTCGCCGTTGCGGCGGATTACCTTGGTGTACCGCATCCGCCCGGCTACCCGATCTGGACCATCCTTGCATGGATCTTCCATGCCGTCTTCGCCTTTGTCCCGTTTCGTGGTCACCCCAACCCGGCCTGGGCCGTGGGCTTGCTATCCGTTGTCGCGGGTGCTTTGGCGACGGGGCTGCTGGCCCTGCTGACCTGCCGGTCGGGAAGAGATTTGCTGGCTAATCTCCGCGAAGAGAAACGGCCTGTCGCGCACGAGACATTGATTTGTCTGGTCGGCTCCGTGACGGGCGCGCTGCTCTTTGCGTTCAGCCCCGCGATGTGGTCCCAGTCTGTCATCATCGAGGTCTACAGTCTCAATGCGCTTTTCATGATGGGCATCCTGGTGCTGACCTACCGCTGGCTGGTGCGACCCACCAATGCCGCTCTGATTGCCACGGCCCTGCTCTTCGGGCTGGGCCTGACAAATTACCAGATCCTGCTTTTGATCGGCGCCACCCTGGCCGTCGCCGTGCTGTTGCGCGACCTTGATCTCTTCCGCGACTTCGTCCTGGCCGCCGTTGCGCTGGGCATGCTTGTTTTGATCTGTCGCGTCGCGTCCACGGCGCCCATCTACGGCTTCGCGAAGCACGGCGCGGCCAGCATGCCCATTTCAGGCGGTGCTGCAACCGTGCTTGCCAGCGCCATCGCGGGACTCGGCCTGCTGGCACATGCCTTCCGGGTCCGCCGCGCAACCGGCCTGCTTGTGCTTTTCGGCGTCGGCTGCGTTCTGGTCCTTGTTTTTGTGATGCGGCTCGACCCCCCTCCTGAATACGTCGCCCCGCACAATGTGGCCGTGGAGCCCTTCAACTGGCGAACGCCGATCGGGGTCTTCTTCGCAATGGCCGCGATCATGCTTCTCATGGCGATCCGCATGCCCCGCGGCTTCGCCTTTCCGGCAGCCTGTCTCGCCACACTCGTACCATTGGCCGTGCTGACTCGGAAGGGGATCCTGCACGGCCTGGTTCACCCGACCAGCCCATGGTTCTGGATGTACTTTTTTCTGAACGGCGTGCTTCTGATCTATATCGCCTGCCTGCTGCCACGCGGACGCGTCGTCGCTCTAACCATTCTCGCATTCGAAGCAGGACTCGCCGTGTACGGCTACATGCCGCTCGTCTCCGACCTTCTCAATCCGCCCATGAACTGGGGCCACGCGCTGACCTGGGAGGGCTTCAAACATTCCGTCACCCGCTCCCAGTATCATTCCATTGAGCCCACCAGTCCCCTTTCGGAGGCCTACGTCGAGCAGGTGATCTTCTACCTATGGGACCTGCGCCGCCAGTTCACGATGCTGATCGTGCCACTGGGATTCCTGCCCTTCTGCATGTGGCGTTACACAAAACTGCGCCTACCACTTTTGGCCACGGGCTGTGTCGCCGCGATAGCGATCGGGCTCTGTGCCGTCGTCGAGAAGTCCACCAGCGGTGTCCCTGCCATTGCATCCGGCGGGGTCTATCGTGCCTTGTTTGTGCTTGCCATGCTCATTGCGGCGATCGGGGTGGCCCTGCTCCTTACGTCGGCCGCGCGCGACCTATTTGCCAAGCTGCGTGATCACACCGCATCACACCGCGTCGTGTCCGGCCTGATCCTGACCGCGTTCGCATTGGCATACCTGCTGTTCGTGGCCCACGTGGTGCGCACCGTCGCGGGATCGGGCGCCGCACTTCCACCGATGCGAGCGCTTATCCTCGGCTTCATCGCACTCGCGCCCGCGGCGGTGATCGGCGGGCTTATCTTCCTGCGCCGTTCGGAAGGCGGCCCCACTCCCCAGCTCGACATCCGTTCGCAACAATGGCTACTGGCCTTGCTGGCGGGATTTATGGCCCTGAGCCTTCTGTTAATCTCACTCGCCCAACTGAAGGGCGATTTGCAGGACACCTTCATCCAACGCGTTAAATTCATCCCCTCCCACCTGATCTTCGCCGTTTGGCTCGCTTACGGCGTCATGATCATGCTGACCGTCGGCACCCGGCTCCTGAGCGCCATCCCGCGTATCGGCATTCTCGCACCCCTGCTGGCCTGCCTGCTGCCGCTGGTTCCGATCTCGCAGAACATTTGGAACCGTTCCCTCGTTTTCGAAATGGGTGGCGCCGAGCAGGGCGATCACGACTTCGGATGGCAGTTCGGCTATTACCAACTGCGCGGTTCCGTCGGGATCGAGGAGGAATTGACGCCCGACGCCGAACCTCTCCCTAACCCGCAGTATCCGCCCCCGCTCGAGCAGGATGCCATCTTGTTCGGCGGAACCGACCCCGGGCGATTCGTGCCCACGTACATGATCTTCAGCGCCAATGTGCGACCCGATGTCTTCCTCCTGACCCAGAACGCACTGGCCGACAACAGTTACATGAGTGTCTTGCGCGATCTCTACGGCCAGGACATATGGCTGCCCACTTTGCGCGACAACCGGGCGGCCCTGGGGCGTTACGTAGCCGAGCGACGCGATCGCATCAATAAAGCGCAGGGGCTTCAAGTCTCCGGCGGCCGGATCTTTGTGCAGGGCCCGCGCGAAGTCATGAAAATCAACGAGTTCATCACGCGCATGATCTTCGATAAAAACAAGTGGCGCCACGCGTTCTATGTCGAGGAGAGCTTCCCGATTCCGTGGATGAACGACTTTATGGTGCCTCACGGTCTGATCATGCGCGTCGATGAACGGCCGCATGACAAGCTGCCCACAGCACGCGTAAACGAAGACATGGACTTTTGGGACTGGTATGCGCGTCGCCTGTCATCCGACCGGCGTTTCGTGCGCGACGTCTCTGCGCGAAAGGCCTTTTCCAAATTGCGAACGACCATGGGCGGCATCTATGCGCACCACGAGATGTACGATCTCGCGGAGACGGCCTACCGTGAAGCGCTCCTGCTCTATCCGGCCAGTCCGGAGGGCACCTTCCGCCTGCTACGCGATGTGTACTGGAAATCTAACCGCCTTGCGGATGCCAAACCCACCCTGCTCCGGTTCGCGCAGATTGATCCATTAAATGATCGCATCCAGAAGATCCTGAAAAGCATGGACCAGATATTTACGTTCACGGATCGCAAGGAATTGATTCACGACCAGATCACCAGCGGAAACTTCAGCCCGGACCAGATTATCAAGGTTGCGGACCAGTATCACGAGCGCGAAAACCCACAGGGCGTGGCGATTCTGATTGACGGTCTGCTGGGTCGATCCAATCTAAACTCCACCGAACTGTACCGAATCGGGAAGAAGTGCAAGTCCTACGGATTGCATGCACGCATGGAGACGGCGTTCACACGTTATATCGCCATGGCGGGCGAGAATCTATCGGATGTCGTCCTGCTGGAGATGGCGCAGATCTACCGCGAGGCCGGCAACATCACCCGCCGTATCGAGGTACTCAACCAATTCCTGACGAAGCATCCCGCGCATACCCCGGCACGGATCGACCTAGCCGTTGCACTTTTCATCACCAAGCGTTACGATCAAGGTGTTTCGTCATTGCAGGAAGCCATACGACTCGGTGGGGACAAGGCTCGCCGGGCGATCCAATCCGATCCGCGCCTGGCGCCGGTGCTGCAACACGATCAGTATCGTAAGTTGCTTGAATGATTGGGCCGGAACCCGCCAGCAACGGACCGGAATTGACCTTATAATATGCCCGATCAGGTATCTTGCAGGCCCGTGATCGATCTTGTACGATGCGTGCCTGCTTTTACGTATAGAAGCGGATAATTTCTCATGAGTAACGAACTAGCATCCGCGTCACCACCGGAGCGATTCTTCACCCGGGTTGACTGGGCCGCGTTCTGGACGGCGTTGACCACGTCGTTCCTGGTCTATTTTTACACGATGGCGCCAACCGTGACCCTGGAAGACTCCGGCGAACTTGCCGTAGCCGGCGATCACCTCGGCGTGCCGCACCCACCCGGCTATCCCATCTGGACCATCATCTGCTGGATATTCCGACATATCTTCGCTTTCGTGCCCTACCGCGGATACCCGAATCCCGCATGGGCGATTGCGCTCGTATCGGTCGTCTTCGGCGCGCTGGCCATCGCTGTCACGGCTATGCTCATTTCGCGTTCGGGCGCTGATCTCCTGGACTGCCTGAATCGCGACAGGAAGGAACGTGGCGACGCCGATGATTCGGATGCGACCCGATCAAACAACCTGATCTGCTACATTGCGGGCGTCACCGGCAGCCTGCTGTTCGCCTTCAGTCCCGTCATGTGGTCGCAATCGGTGATCGTCGAAGTCTACTCCCTGAACGCCTTCTTCCTGATCATCATGTTCCTGCTCTGCTACCGATGGATGCGGCGGCCGACTAACTCACTGCTCTACACCACCGCATTCATTTTCGGCCTCGGCCTCACCAACTACCAGGTGCTCCTGCTCACCGGGATCTGCCTGATCCTGATCATCATGATGCGCGACCTGAATCTTTTCCGCGATTTCCTGATTATGGGATCCATCTTCATTCTTGCGATTGGCATCATCAAGCTGGCCAGCATGGGGCAAATGATCCACTTCACGAAACATCCCCTATATAAAGTCGTCACCCCCGGTAATTACGGAGCCATCATCGCGACCGGCTTCTTCCTGATTCTCGCCGCACTTTGCATGAATCGTGGAAAGATCAACCCGGGTCTACCGATCGCGCTTTACGCCGCGGGGGCAATCGTCATGCTCTGGATGGTGGGACGCATCGAAACGGCGCCCGCACTTGTGACACCACCGGGTCAGACGGCCGACACCTTCTCCTGGGCCAAACCTTCCCTCATATTTGTCGTGCTCGTGGGAATCCTGGTCGTCATGTGCTGTTTCACGCCGCGCGGCGCAAGGATCATGCTGATCGGCCTGGCCGTACTGATCCCGATGGCGATCCTGCTCAAAAAGGGCGCTCTGTACAGCGTGCTCCATCCGACCGATGCCTGGTTCTGGTTCTACATGTTGCTGAACGCCGTTCTTCTGACGACCTCGTGGTATTGTCTGCCTAACGGCAAGACCGTCGCGTTGACGATCCTCTGCGCTGAAGTCGGGGTTGGCTTCTATCTTTATATGCCCATCGTGTCCGACCTGCGCAATCCGCCCATGAACTGGGGGCACCCCGTCACCTGGGAGGGGTTCAAACATGCGGTCACGCGCGGTCAATATGAAAAAATCACACCGTCCGACATATTCTCGAGTCGTTACCTGGAACAGGTCGGCTTCTACCTGACGGACTTACGCCGCCAATTCACCCTCCTGATTGCGCCTCTGGGCTTCCTGCCCTTCGTCATGTGGCGTGTCGACGTTGCCGGATTCCGCTTCAAGGCCCTCAACGTGTCCATTATTCTGGCATTCGCGGCGGCGGTTTTCGTAATGATCGATAAACTCACGGGGGGCATCTCCATCGTAGAAGACGTTTATCGCACCCTGCTCGCGGTCATTCTTATCCTTCTTGCGCTCGGCACAACGCTGGTCGGCCTAAACATTCTAAGGGAATTCTGGCAGAAGGCCTTTGGAAAAGAACCGACGCCACTCGGCGAGCGGGTCACAGCGGCCCTGCCCTTGCTGGGCGTCGCCGGTGCCGCCCTGCTCTTTGCAGGCATGATCGGGTCAAAACTGATCGACAACGAGCTGAAACTAGCACCCTCCGAAAGCTTCGGCATGCTGATGATTATCGTTCTCCCCACGGTAGCCATTGGGCTCATGATTTGGTTGATGATCAAGCAGAAGGCGTTCAAGCCGACGATCGACTCCCAATGGCAGCACTGGCTGCTTGTCACCGTGGCAGGGTTTTTCATGTTGGGACTGGTTCTCATCTCGCTCGCCAACCTGAAGGGTGACGTGCAGGACACGTTCATCCAGCGCGTGAAATTCATCATGTCGCACGCGTTCTATGCCCTCTGGGTTGGATATGGGCTCATTCTGGGCCTGGCGTACGTGATTCGGGTTCTGCGCAATCGTCTCGTCCTGCAGTACGGCGCCTTTGCGTTCACTGCTCTATTGCCCCTGATCCCAATCCACCAGAACTACTTCAACAGCGATCTCGTTCGCGAGATGGGTGGTGCCGAGCAACAGGGTCATGACTTCGGCTGGCAGTTCGGAAAATACCAACTCACCGGCGCCGACGGGATCAGCGAAGAACTAGACCCGGAAGAGGAGCCTCTGCCGAATCCGGAATTCCCCAAACCCATGGGCCCCAATGCCGTCTTCTACGGCGGCACGGATCCCGGGCGTTTTGTGCCGACCTACATGATCTATTCGGCCGACGTGCGCGAGGATGTCTACCTCATTACTCAGAACGCGCTGGCCGACAATACGTTCATGAGCGTGACACGGGACCTCTACGGTGATGACATTTGGATTCCCTCGGCGAAGGACAATGCAAGCGCCTTCAGCAAATACGTCGACGATGTACGCTCCGGCCGCATGGCTCCCAGCGCCGCCCTCAAGATTCAGAACGGACGCGTCAGCGTGCACGGTGTCGCAGGCGTGATGATCATCAACGGCATCCTGGCCAAAATGATATTTGACCACAATATCTTCCGCCACAACTTCTACGTGGAGGAAAGCTACGTCATCAACTGGATGTACCCCTACCTCATCCCCCATGGATTGATCATGCAGATATGGAAAGAACCCATGAAGGGCCTCACGACCGAAATGGTCAACAACGACCTCGAGTTCTGGGACTGGTATACACGGCGCCTGACCACAGATACCGGGTTTCTGCGGGACGTGGTGGCACGCAAGTCTTTCTCGAAGTTACGCAGTGCGATCGGCGGTGTCTACGTCACGCGTGGCCTGTTCTCACAAGCCGAGGACGCCTTCCGCGAGGCGCTTAAGCTCTACCCCTCGAGCCCCGAAGCGAATTTCCGCATGGCAGGCGACGTATATCTGCGACGACAACTGTTCAAGCAAGCCAAGGATACGATGCTTCGTTTTCAGGAGCTTGATCCCAAAAACGGCCGCATCCAGGGCTTTATCAACCAGATCAGTGACAATGCCACCACCGTGAATCGGGTGCTCGAGTTACAGAAAGTGCTCCAGTCGGGAACGCGCGACATCAACAAAGCATTCGAACTGGCAGACCTCTATCGCAAAATGGGCGACACGCGCCGCTACCTTAACCTGATGAACAAGATTATCGGCGACCCGAACGTTCCACCCGAGGTCGCGTTCAAGATCGGGCAAATGCATTCCGCAGCAAAACACCCTGAGGAAATGGACGCCGCGTTCGAACGATGCCTGCTCCGGACCGCCTCGAACATACCGCCGCCAAATCTTCTGATGATGGCCGAGATGTACGCCAAGGGCGGAAACATCCCCAAGGCCCGCGACCGACTGCTCCATTATCTGAAGTTCCGCCCCGACGATGTGATGCAGCGAATCAACCTTGCGCTCATGCATCTCGCGCTCCAAAACGTCGATGCCGCATACGTTACACTCGAGCATGCCGTGCGACTCGGTGGCGATTCCGCGCGAAATATGATCAAAAAAGACCAGCGCTTCGCGCCGATCCAACAGACCCCGCGCTTACAGAAAATCCTCAACTCCAAGGTCTCGCTCTTCTAGCCGTGACATGGAGTACGCGCGGTACGGCCCGCGCCAGACCCCTTCATCCTTCGGACAGCGTATGGTGCAAGATGCTCAGGCCGTACAGCGCGGCCGTATCCGACCGCAACACCTGATCCCCGTAAGAGCATTCCATCGCGCCTACAGATCGGAATTGCTCCATCTCGTCCGCACTGAAATCACCCTCGGGCCCGATGATCAACGCGACGGCCGGCGGGGCTGCCTCCCTGATGTTTTCCAAAACGTTCGCCAGTGGCGGGGCATTGGCCGCCAACGATGCCAGAACGATCCTTCGGTCGCCTGGCGGTTGACCTGCCCACTCATTGAGCGTCGCCACGGGAAGAATCTCCGGAACACGCGCATTGCCGCATTGCTTGGCCGACTCGATAGCGATCCGCCGCCAACGTTTCGACCGTTCCAGGCGCTGCGAAACAGGAATTCGTGAGACGGTGCGCTCCACGAGCAGAGGCGCGATTCGCGCCACACCCAACTCCGTCGCCTTCTGCACGATCAAATCCATCGTCGCCCGGCGCGGCAGGCCCTGCACCAACTCCAGTGTGGTCGCGGGTGGCGGCGCCTCCTGTCGATCCCCGATCTCGAGGATCGCCAACTTGCCATCCATTGCAACGATTCGCGCGGGCGCATCCGTCCCGCATCCGTCAAACAGGGTAACCTCGTCACCGATCTCCGCACGCAAGACCCGTGCAAGATGAGTAGACTCGTCGGCATCCAGCTCAGCACGATCACCGGTCCATGCGTCCGGTTCAAGAAAACAGCGATATCCGTGACTGCGGGACATATCGATTCGCTCCCGTCCGCGATGCTATTGCGTGCCAGGCAGCCTGGCACGCCAGCATGAATAATCTGCTGCGACGCCCCGCATTCGGGGATGCCGCCAGCGCTCTACAATTCCATGCGCTCCTTGCGCGTCAGGAACTTCTCTGCCTCTTTTTTGAAGCGCAAGTCCTGCGGGTAGTTGCTCTCATCGAGATGATCGCGCGCTTCGCGCACGTGCTTCTTCTGTTTCATCGACAGCCGCGTCGGCGTCTCGGCGATAATCCGGACATGAAGATCACCGGGTCCGTGTCCGTCCGGACGGGGCATCCCCTTTCCGCGCAGGCGAAAAACCGTACCGTTTTCGGTACCGGGCGCGATCTTCACCTTGGCGTAGCCGTCCAGTGTCGGCACCTCTGCCTCGCCGCCCAGCGCCATCATGTCAAAGGACACCGGCACCTCGATCAGTAGATCCTCATCCGAACGCTTAAAAAGCCCATGTGCCTTCACCTGCAATACCACGTACAAGTCGCCGGACGGTCCACCTCGTGATCCGCCCTCGCCCTTCCCGCTTAACCGCAAGCGTTGCCCCGTCGCGACTCCTTTCGGTATCTTAAGGCTGAGTTTATTACGCGTCTTGACGCGCCCCTCGCCTCCGCACTTCTTACAGGGGTCCGATATCATCATGCCCTCACCCTGGCACACGGGACAAGCCTGGCGCACCTGGAAAAACCCGCTGGCAGACACAACTTCGCCATGACCACCACAATGCCGGCAACTCTCCGGTTTAGCCCCCGCCGCGAGACCCTTGCCCTGACAAAGCCCACAGGTATCCATCATCGGGAACTCGATCTCACGCTGCGACCCGAAGGCAGCCTCTTCAAATTCGATTTCCAGATCGAAGCGCAGATCCGCACCGCGGGTGCCTCCGCGTGTCCGGTGGCGGCCACCACCACCGAAGAATTCGTCAAAGATGCTGCCGCCCGATCCGAAAATGCTTCCAAGGATGTCCTGCAGATCATCCGCATGCGTGAAGTCGCGACGGAAATCGAATCCACCCGGCCCGAACTTGACCCCCTCGTGGCCATACTGATCATATTGTCGCCGCTTCTCGGGATCGCCCAGAACCTCGTAGGCTTCGGAAAGCTCTTTAAACTTCTCCTCGGCCTGACCATCACCCTGGTTGCGATCCGGATGATATTGCATCGCAAGCTTGC
>CAJWTS010000021.1 GCA_913047795.1 uncultured Verrucomicrobiota bacterium
TATGACGTCGGTAACGACGCCACATTGGCCTACCCGGCCTCCAGTTTTGATGCCCTGAAACAGGTTCACGATGCGGAGAGCGGATCGACCACGATCGGTAGCCTGCTGTGGAGCTATGCCGCCAATCTCTCCGGTAGCGCCGGGCTCTCGGGCAGCGACCCCACCTACACGCTCGTGCTCAACGACTCCTTCGGCGTCGGTTCGCGCACCGGCCTCACGTCCGCGTCGTCTGCCGCCGCCGGCAGCGTCCTCGTAATAAAGTAGCGCGACCTGGCCCCATGAAACCATTCCGGGCGTGCCGCCATAAGGCGCGCTTGGCGGCTTTGTGGCCCTCGACCTCGGCGTAGTCGGGCTCGATCGAATCGAGGGAGGACCTTGCGGGTCTCCATTGCTTCTGGCCGCCCTAAAACGGGGCGTCTCCCAGATCAAAGTGCCCATATCGGTCGCTACCACGAAGCAGAATGGGATTCCACGTTTCGCCGCGCGAGTTGGTGCCCTCGGGTTCGATGTCCGGGGTGATGTAGCGGGCGATGAAGCCGCACCGGCGCCGTTTCGACTATGCGTAGCGCTCTGATGTCAGCAGCGCGCTGACCAGGTGTTTAAAGCGCATGCCGTAATACGCGCAACCGTCACTCAGCAGGGTGGCGCGCCGATAGCCCACCCCGGTGCGCTCGTAATCCCAACTCTTCATGAGCCTGCCGCAGAGCGACTCGACCATTCCGGCTTCCGCCTCGGTCATTCGCTCCCGGAACTTCCCAATCATCGCGTCCGATACGGGCTCGCGGTTGTTCTGCTTCCACGTCTCGTTCTCGCGCGCCGTCTGCGACGCGACCGCGCCGTAGTTTTCGAAATGGCGTTCGCGGTAGTCGAGGTCGAGATGTCCAAACACGGACCGCAGAACTTCGTCGCGATTAAGCACGAGGTCTTCATAGCGGACCGTGAATAGATCGTGGCGCTGCGCGGCATTCACGGACGCGGACCAGACGCGGGCGCGCTCGAACACCGTTCGTCCCGACTTTCCCTGCCGATCCAACATCTCGTTGATTGAGGCGACTACGTCACGCGGATCACGGACGATGTTGACGATCTTCGCATCGGGATAAACGTCGCGGATCTCCGGCACAAAGAAAACGTGGGGAGGCGATTTCTCGAGAAATATTGCGGCACCATCGGCTTGCGAAGCGAAGAATCGATTGGCGAGGTCCCGCGTTCGAATCCCGTCGCCGGCGAAATTTGATTCGAACGCGGCGGTATCCAGTCCGTTGCGTTTCATCGCCGCAGCCAGGCGCGCGACGAGGCGTTCGGCCGATTTCGGTTCTATTCGATCGGGAAGGCGACGCTTGCAGATCGGCGGCAGGTTGCGTTCGTAGAGCAAAGCCGGGGTCGCATGCACGAAGAAGTGCGTTTCGGGTGCGGAGGCGACGTCGGGATGGCACGCAATCAGGTTTTGCAACAGCGTTGTGCCCGAACGAGGCGCTCCCACGAGAAAGATCAAGCGCATGTCAGCCCTCAGTTCCTTCGCCCCTGCCACAGGGCCTCGTATTTCCGCATGACGTCGTCGAAGGCAAGGTCGGTTCGCCCCAAACACCGTTCTCTGTATTTGCCGAGATGTTCGAGCAGGTGGGGAAAGCGATCCAGTGGCTCCCCGCAATCCCGAACGAGTTCCGGGGTGCCCCCGGAATCGCTATAACAGACCGGCACGCCACAGAGGATGGCCTCGGCGACCGTGTTCGGGCAGGGATCATTCTCGGAAGGAAAGAACAGCACTTTCATCTTGCGAAGTTCGGCGGGTATCTGCCGGCGATTCCGCTCGCCGCGCAGGGAGACGTTGCGTCGATTGAAGTCTATGTCGGGATCCGTCACGCTGCGGTGTCGACCGACGAGCCGGAAATGCTCATCCGGATAACTCTGGATCGCCTCGTGGACGAGGTCCAGTCGCTTCTTGTCGATGGTGCCCCAGGTGAGGTGCCCGACATCGCAGCCCGCTGTCCGCCCGGGGCGAAAGCGCGCCGGGTCGGCACCGTTCAGTATTACGACATGGTTTGCGCTGCCCAAATGCGGCAGCGCCGTGCGACGCACCCATTCGCTCTGGAACACCGTGACGTCGGCATAGGCATTGAATCGTTTGATTTTCTCGTGCTTATCGATGTAGCGGCCGTCCGTAAACCTGCCGAAATGCTCATCGATGCGATGCACAACGAAGCAATTGCGATCGCGCGCCCGCCGGAGACTCTCTTCGGTGACACCGCAATGCGCGATGACGACGGCAACATCCGCGTCTTCGATTGCCGTGACCAGTTTGCAACGGTTGCCTGCCGCCCAGCGGGCGGCGTTGACCGCGAACGTATTAGAGCCGCCACCGCGACGAGCAGGTCGAATGGAAAGAAACAATTTCATGTGCCACCAGGGGCTCCGTTGCACGCCCCGCCCGGTTTCCTTCGCGTCCAACCCATGAACGCATGGTAAGCCCGCCACGCGTGCGCATGAAGGCGCATGCCGACGGGGGTCTTGATCCGACGCTGACGCGCGTAATCGGTGATCAGACGGGAGACCGGCCAATCCCGTCGCTCAATTGCCTCGCGCCAGGCGGCGGCCCTTTCGTTGCGGGTGAGATTCAGGAACGACGTATCGATAAGTACCGGTTCGGCAACCGGGCCGATGCCTCCTTCGCCTCGTGTAAGTAATATTCTAATGGGATTTTCTTTGGTTTATAACAACTGTTTTTTTGGTGGAACGGGAAGAATCAAGCTCCGCAGCTTCTCCAATCCACAGCGAATTTTCCAGGGCAGTGGCAGTGATACTCCTTTTTCAACCGCATAGCCTTTGAGGGAGGCCACCACATCAAGGTCATGGTTCTTCAGCGCTTCTTTCAGGTTCCGCAGAATGATTTCCAAGGGCGTGGTCTCCAGATAGTCCGTAGCAATTCCCCGTTCGGCAGCCCAGTCCAGAAACTCCATCTGTACTTTTGCCCCCCAAAAAACCGCCTGACGGGAGTAGATGCGCACGGAGTTTTCACGGTATATTTTTTCCAGGACAAACGCGTCACAAAAGCGATACGTGGTGCAGGCGCCGCTGCGGATATAATAATCCCGGTCCTCCGTGGGTTGCCAGGGCTTGGTATATCCACCAATGGCCCGGTGAAGATCCGCGTTGACCAGCGCCGCACCGGGAGACGCGATCAGGGACCGCCAAAAATTTTTTTTGGAGGCATGGGGCGCCGCGCCTCCGATTTCCGGATAGGTCCGTTCACGACGTTGGCCGGTCTCGGGATCCAACTGCTCCACACGGCCGACAATGACACCTGCACCCCCTTCCGCCGCAGACTTGCTGAAATGCGCCAACGCATCAGGAAACAAATGATCGTCCCCGTCCAAAAACAAGAACCAGTTTCCGCTGGCATGTTCGGCGGCAAGATTCCGCGCCTGAGATACCCCCTGATTTTTCTCACGATTGAGGTAAGTAAAAACCTGGGGAAGGTTCTGGACTATCTCGTGGGTGTTATCGGTACTACCATCGTTCACAAGAATAATTTCATGCACGGGAAAGCTCTGTGCCTGAACACTTTTCACCGTTTCAATGAGCAACTCCCCCAGATTGTAACAGGGAATACAGACAGAAATACGGATATTCTCCACTGGCATCGCTTCAGGGAGCGGGGGGATTTTAAATACTATTTTGTCTTCAGGCATATGGATCGGAAATCGTTTTCTGTGACGAGACGTAGAAGCGTCTATGTTTAGGTTGGCAGCGCGGAATTCGTGGGAACAAGTCTGCGAAACCTTGGATGGAAGTCAAGACGAAGTGCCGGGGCGGGGTCCTCAAGCCCAGGAAGAGCCAGCGCCTTCCCCACATGGACAAGCCCAAAGGCTATCTACATTTGTAAGATTATTGAAAGCCAACAGCTCCCCAACCGGCCCGGAAATAAACAGCGGAGCCCCTGCTTTGCCTTGACCCGGGAGGCTTGTTCCTGCTAGCTGTCGCCTATGACCCCCCTGAACAACCTTTCATTTCCACAGCGGCAGTCGCAGTGGAAAAAGACCGTGCAAGGCGGAAGTCCGGCCCCGCTCTTTATTGTGGGATGCGGACGCTCGGGCACCACCCTGCTGCTTTCGATTCTGGGGGCAGACCGCTCCTTTTCCTGCATTCCCGAAGAATCTGAAATCCTTCGCTGGCATATTCAACCCGACCTCAAGGCCTGCCTTCATCCCGGGGCAACTCTTGAGGAACTTTGGGCCTACGATCAAGAACTCAGTCAGCATCTCTGGGAAAATCCGGCGCAACGGGCCCGAGTGGAAAAAGAGATGTACGGCAAACTGGCCACATATGCCCCCCCACCTAGCACGGCCACCCACTGGGTGGAAAAAACGCCCTCCCACGTCCGGCGTATCCGCTTAATCCGCAAGTTTTTCGGCGAAGAGGTCCGCTTTATCCATATTGTCCGGGATGGGCGGGATGTCATCACATCCAAACACCCCAATAAGGGTCGGGAATTTCACATTCATCCGGAAAGATGGGTCTATGATGTCTCTATGGCCCGGGAGTTTGAAGACTCCCCGTATGTTCATGTGATCCGCTACGAAGATCTGATCCGGGATTTCAAACAGACGATGACCTGGGTCTATGATTTTCTGAGTAAAGCGGTTCCTGATGAAATTTTCGATTTCGAATCAAACTCCAGCATCCAGTGGCATGATGCCTGGAGGCAAAAAATTCAGGGCTTGTCCGACAAAAGCATTGGCCGCTGGAAAACGGATACGCTTAAAGAGCGCATTGCGTCTTTTGAACAACTGCCCTTATGCACCTCTCTTTTGAAGCATTATGGTTATGAATCCTCAGGCGGTGTCCACGACGTTGGCTTGGACCTTGTTGAAGATCAACAAACCTGAACCCAGAACCACCAGCATCACGCTCCGGGTCATAAAAAACTGATAAGAAATCGCCTTTTGGGCAGTACGGGCCCACGCCCGTTGAGACCGGTCTGAGGAAGCGAATTCATACGGAACGGGTACCAGAATCGGGCTGACGGACCTGGAAGCGGGACGCCCAGGGGAATCGCGCGTACCCGGCTCTCGGGGAGTTCCGTTTTGTCGATCAACTGTCGTCGGACAAACTCCGTGTCGGTGACCACCACGGCGGCACGTTTTGCCACCCGGCAGATTCGCGTTCACCGCGCTTCGATGTCCTGTGCGTCCTGTTCCTCGATGAAATTGATGTCATGGATCGTTTGCACAAAGTGCGTCCTTCGTCAGATTGGTAGGAAGTCGCTGTCCTGGTTCGTGCAATGCCACAATTGGAATGATGGAAAGAGGAAGGGCAGGCGCGGCATGCGATAGTAGTGCTCCAGAGCCTGCCGCTTCTGATTGGGTCCGAGGTCTACGCCACCCTCTGCCGATGTGAAGTAGCTGAAATCGAATTTCGTGTCAGCGACTTCCCCGAGTTCACGGGTAAGAGGGACGCAGAATTGTCCGATCCCGCAGCATATCCATTTCGATCAAGACGCGATGCATATCGGCCCGGTGCTCTCAGTCGTTCGCGCCCAAAAGTTGCGTGAAGATTTCACGATGCTGATCCAACCAGAGCCTAACATCGAAGCACGCCACGGCACGGGCCCGCGCCGCATTGGTATATGCCGGGTAGTCGGCCAGGATTTGCAACACTGCCTGTGCCAGTTCTTCAGGGTGGGGCGCATGGTCCTTCTCCCAGTCCAGTGGACCCGGTACACCGAGACCGGCCGTCGTTCCGACCAGCTCCGGAACTCCGCCCGTTGCAGAATAGACCACGGGTAAGCCGCAGGCCATGGCTTCAACGACCACTCGGGGACAGGGGTCGTTGTACTTGGTGTGCATCAAGAGGTCAGCCGATTGCAGCAGGGCCACCGACTCGTCCTGGGTGTAGGTTTCGCGGATCTCCACGCGCTCGGTCAATTGCCGGTGGTGAACGTACTGACGCAACTCTGCGAGAGATTCCTCTGCGGTCCGACGCCATCCATACTGACCCGCGAAGAGGAGCCGAACGTTGTCGTTCGTCCCGGCCAGCGCCTGCAGGGCATCGACTGCTGACTGAATACGATAGAAGGCGAGGTGACTTCCCGCTACGAGAATGGTCCATGGCCGATCGATACGTGCGTCGACCGGCCGGAACACGGCGGTGTCGACCGGGTTGTGCAGCACCTGAGAGGGACCCCGACACGCGCCCAGGTAGCGATCCGTGCTGAGCTTGCAGAACTCGCTTTGGTAGATCACGTAGTCCGACTGTTGCAGTACGGCCGCCAGGGGCCGATTGGTCTTTTCCCAGCCGGGCCCATGCCAGCCCGGGTATGCCACGCCGTTCTGATTCAACACGAATTTCACGCCGCGTTTTTGCGCGAGCCGCGCCATGCATGCTGCTGCCGCGGGCAACGCGCTGCTGATCAGGTAGAGGATATTGGGTTGCTCGTTCTCGTTGGGGAACGCGGCGGACAGGTCCTGGAGCTTGATGATGCCGCCGCTGACCTTGTCGCTGCGTGAGGGGAGCGAACGGTAGCCGTACGAGACCGCCGGGGTTCCGGACTGGGGGTGTACGTTCCGCCAGCGTCCCGTCTCGCGGAGGCTGGCGGCCCATTCCTTCACGTACGCGTGTATTCCCGTCAGCATCGCGTCAGCCACAATTCGCAGGGTCCCGCGACAGTTCCTGGGGCAATTTGTAGTGCTTCAGCCGGCCCTGCCGCGCATGGCCGCAGGAAATCATATAGTCCATGAAGGGCGCAAAGGGACTCGGCCGCGAGAGAATAACTCAACGTCGCGTAACCGCACAGCGATTGTCGAAGACGCGATGAATTTTCTCAAGGTGTTCAAGCACGTCCAGGGAGGTGCGCTCTCCCATATCGATCAGGCATTTGCGGATCTCCAGAGTCGTGTCAGTGCTTAGCATTCGAGCTTTCGGTAATTTACGAATTAAAAAAAGGTCAGCTATTATGCTGACTGCGTCAATATGAAAAACATGATAACCCCCCCCCATTTTCTAGCCAGATAATCCAAAGCCGGGCACGAATCGCGAGGACGGTCCATTACCCGGCGGACCGCAGGTGCGTCACGATCTTGTATAAAAAGACCCTCGAAGGCTTCCACTGCTGGTCGGCATGGATTCCTGCCAGCACGAGGTACAGCAACCGGATTGCCTGCCCTCGAGAGTGGTAGCACTCTCGCGGGCAGATAAACGTTCAGGCGTTGAATGAGGTGTTGGGCGACAGGCTTTGTACGCGGTCCCAGAACGGATCTGCTCGCGGTGAGCGAGGGAATGCTCACAATGCGGCGGTGGACATGGGCATCCTTGCGCAGCAATCGTTTGCACCTCCCCATAAGCTCATTCGGAGCGTCCGCCTGATGGCTTGGCGACTGTCCGCCTGCTATTCGCTACGAAGAAGTACTAGAATAGAATCAGGCTGTTTCGGTTTACAGGCTTAGCGCGCAGGCGCGCATCGATACCCAGTCGCGAAGTAGTCACCCTTCGAAGGGATAATGGCCGTAATCAATTTCCTGGCGGAATTTTTTGCCACGAATTAATCGTGATGCGCCGCCGAATCCCGTTCGATTCCGTCACGCGCGAGCCATGAGGCGATAGACGGTCACGATTTTCCAGCGGTTGAAGCGGTGGATCGCGCGTTCGACGGGATTGGCGTAGGGCCTGATGATGTCCAACTCGTCCTGGAATTGCTGCTCAAACTGCGTGTCGCTGATGGACTCTCCGAACCGTCGAAAGTGCGCCAGCTTGCGCCGGCAGACGATGGCCTTCGACTGATTGGCGAACTTGAGCCAGAGATGGTAATCCGCGGCAATGGGATAATCCAGTGACAGGCCATCGACCTGATGCCATAGATCCATGGTCCAGAATGTTGCCGGCTGATTCACGTAGTTCTCGCAGAGCAGCACGTGGTAGTTGTAGCGGCAGCCCAGGAGCTGTTTATACCAGGTGACCGGTTGGCGAATTTCGCGTCCCGTCGCATCAACGATATCGCATCCGCCATAAAGCCATTGACGCTCCGGTTGACTCCGAAAGGATTCAACTACGGCCTGAAATGTTCCCGGTGCGTAGGCATCGTCCGCGTTGATCCAACAGCTAATGTCGCCATCGCAAGCGTTGATGCCCTTGTTGATGGCGTCGTAGTTGGACCGATCCTTTTCGGAGACGACGCGAACGGTTGGATGGTCGCTGTAGGCATCGAGAATATCCAATGTGCCGTCGGTCGAACCGCCATCGCGAATCACGTACTCGATCTCGAAGTCACCTTCCTGGGACAGAACGCTCTCGATCGTTTCGCGTACGAAGCGAACGACATTCAGGACGGGCGTGACAACAGAAATTTTCATGATGAAACGAGCTCGGTATCACGATTCGCTCCGGGCTTCAAGGAGGAGAACGGCGGCCGGCGCATGCGCGCGCGGAAATTCCAGCGACCGGGATAGCGTCTCACTCCGCGAGACTCCGCAAAACGTCCAATACCGCCGCGGCGCTTTTCTCCCAGCTCATGGCCGTGGCCCGATCTTTCGCATCGCCCAGTCGATCGCGCGCCGTGTCTGATTTCAGTGTCCGCACCATGTGACGCGCAAGTTCGTCCGCATCGGTGGCGTCATCGACGTAATCGACGAAGTCGCCTCCCACTTCAGGTATCGATGCCTGTCGCGTCGTGATGACAGGTGTCTGCGCCATCATGGCTTCCAGGACCGGGAGACCGAAGCCTTCATACAGGGACGGGAAAACGAAAAGATCCGCTATCTGGTACAGACCGCGGAGCACGTCCGTGTCGAGCCCGGCGAGTCGTATCACGCGATCACGCACAGTTGCCGGCAGTTCACGGAGGGCTGTTTTCAATTCGGGTTCGCCAAGGCGTTCGCGTCCGACAATGACCAGCGACTGCGGAATGTCCGCCGCCGCGAGTCCGTAGGCGCGCACGAGCGTGGGCAGGTTCTTGTGCGGGTACGAATTGGCAACGGCGAGGACGTATCGCGTATCGCCGACCCGCTGCCGGACCTCGTCTTGCGTTTTGCCGTCAACGGGCTCTCCGAACGCGGGATCCGCTCCGCTTAGCACGGGGCGAAGTTTGTCGTCATCGGCCGCCGTATATTTTACGACCTCCTTCGCGGCAAAGCACGACGGCGTAAGGATGCGCCGTGCTCGTCGTGCGGCAAGCCGGACAAGGATGTCGGTCGTCAGGCGTGCCAACCATCCAAGGTCATCGGGATGCGACCGATACTGCATGTCGTGGATCGTCACGACCTGTTTGGGTCGGGCAAAGAGGGGGAGGGTGTAGCCGGGCGACCAGAGTACGTCAAGCCCGGCGTTGTTCGCCCGCCACGCTAGCTCCGTTTGCTCACGCAGGATTCGCGCGTAGCGATTCATGGCCGGGAAGTTGAGGTGTAGGAATTCGACGGACTCGACTCCGGCCAGATCGTCGTGGAGCGTAGCCGCGTTCTCGCGATTGGTGAAAATCACAAGTTCGTCGCCGTCGAGGCGCTGGACCATGTACGACAAGAGGCAACGCAGATAGGTTTCCGTTCCGCCGACTTCGCCGGGAATGTAGAACAGTGTATTGACACCTAGGCGCATGGGGGAAGGTTTAAAGGTTGAGAGGTTCAGGGGTTGAGAGGTTCAAGGGTTTAGAATTTAGCCTGACGCGGGAGTTTTGCCAGCCACGAAATCATCGGGAGTCGCTTGGGTCTGAAAACGGCAGTGTGTCATGCTTTTTATGCTCAGCGCCGGCGATCAGGGCGACGACCATTGCCATCAGGGGCAGAGCCTGGGCTGTGAGTCGGTCCCAGGCTGTGCCGATCTGCCAGTGCAGGGGGTCGGGGCTGTTGATCACGATCACGAACATCGTGCCCAAGGCCATTAGCGGGATCGCGGCGACGATCCGAACGTGGCGTGGCATATAGCACAGAGCGTAAAGGCATGAGAAGATCGCGATCGGCAGCGCCACGTTCCAGTTTGTGACGGTGGCCCATTCACGAAAGATCAAGACAACCGCTTCGGGTAGTCGATGCAGCGCATACTGCAACTGGTTGACGGTGAATTCCAGATGTTCGAATACACGCGGGGTATCCGGGAGATGAAACTTCTTCCAGGCATACCAGGGGCCGACGCCGGGTAGATAGGCCGCACACCAGGGGAGAATCGTGCGGTGCGACGGCCGGCTCGCCGTCATGGCGATCAGAAACAGGAGCGAGAACATGACTCCTTCGTTCTTGGTCAACGAGGCGCCTGCGCAGAACACGCCGACCAGGAACGCATCCATGCGATTGGGAGAGGCCAGCCAACGCAGGAATCGACCCCCGGCACAGGTTAGCATCAGCCAGAGTGCCGCCTCGGCATAGCCCCAGGAGGCAAAGAGAAGGACTTTGGGCACGGTCAGGAGGATCAGGGGGCTGATCCAGGCGGCTGTTGCGGACCGGGTGGAAGCCCACGCCACGGTACGCAATTGCCAGGCTGATAGGGCCAGCAACACCGCTCCCCACGCCCGGCACCAATGCTCCTCCCAGCCGCCGCATACCCAGGCCGAGAATGACCACAAGGCCGGCCAGAGAAGCGGATAGTCGGCGTGACCGAAATACCGTACATCGGCTAGACTACCGGCGCCCAGGGCCAACACTTTGGCCTTGGCACCCCAGATTGCCCAGGCATCCCAGTCGTCCGGAACGACGATCACCGCCTTCGCCATCGACCAACCGCAGACGAGCACGACAACCGCGAGGAAGAACCCACTCGGAATCTTCTGCCTCACGGATGACTCTCGTGTCGGGTTACCCCTGGTCACGGCGACCGCCACAAGAAGAGCGGCCAGGAGCAGAAACCCCAGGTAGCCCGGTATCGCCGTGCCCAAGGCATGGCGCGAGAGGGGCGTCAGTATTCCGATTACGAGTACGCTCGCAGCGCTGCATTCGGGCAACGTCAAGGCGATGCCGTGCCCGAGTCGCTTCAGCGCAAACGCCATCGCCAAGACGAAGGCCACGGAAAGCGCGAAGCGGAACGGGGAGGGCACGGTCGCCTGCGCGAATCCACAGCTGTCGTGGTTCGAAGCGAATTCATCGGTTCCGGCCGAGACCGTGAGCCTCCGATCTGCCCATTGCACGCTATGTGTTGTGGTGCCGTCGGGAAGGTGTGGGATCGCAAGGTATTTGAAGTAGGAAAGTTGGGTGAAATCTCCCCTGGCGGTATAGCCCTGGTCAGCCGGCCAGGATGCGAGCGCGGTGAGCGCCTGGTCAAGATTCCGATATGGCGTGCCGGCCCGTTCAAGAACTCTGGCACGCTGCTCGGCAACCGATCTCCCGGCGTACCAGGCCACGTCTTCCTTCCAGAGCTTGCCGTAGTAGAGTCCGGCCAGCGCGACAAGCGAAAGCCCAGTCCATACGATGAGCACGAAACGGAGTAGGTTGCGCCGCAGTCGGAGATATTCTACAGCGCGCATGTTCGCAGGGCCGGCTCGTTACTGTACAGCGGGTGGCTTGTCGCGGGCCGGAACGTGCCAGATGATAACCGCATCGTTCTCGAAGACATGTTTGAAACGCGTATCCTTCCGGACGTCGTCCACGAAGCTCTGCGGATAAACCCCGAGGTTATGCATCTCCGGATCGATTTTGCCGACGAGGTGTTTTTTTACAACGATCGCGCCAATGTTTTTCTGGTGCAGAAGTGCGATCCGGGCATCGTTGTCACCCTGCCACAGTTCGCGCAGGCGATAGTCAAGATACCAGTTGTGCGGCACAGGAAACAGGCGGTAGTTTCCCTCTGGATACATGAAGATGCGGTGTGGCACAGGGGGGTGTTCCGCCAGGTGCGTAACGGCCTCTGTGATGCCCGTCGGCACGTGGCGCAGGGACCATGTGCGCGCCAGTACGGTGCCCGCTTGCACCAGGCAAATCATCACGATGCAGGGCAGCCAGTAACGTCGCGCGGGCGCACGGCCGGCCAACCTTACAACAGCCAGCACGCCGAGCACCTGTGCGGGATAGAAGAAGCGCGCGTCAGGGGATGTCCGCAGCATGTAGTAGGTGAAGAGGGCATAGCTCCCGCTGCCGATCAACAACAGCAGGTCGGTGGCGCGTTCCCTTGTCGCGCCGCCTGTCGCGTGCCGACGTGGAAACAGGCTGCCCAGTAGTGCGAGCAGGATCACGAGCGGAACAACACCGCCTCCATAGATGATCCAGTTGCGTGGCAGGCGCAGATCACCCGGATGATTCGCGATCACTTCGTTGCTATACAGGCTGAGCGACTTCGATTTGGCAGGGGATGATACCGCCTTTGTCGGCGTCTTGCCCCCGGATTTGTTGTCGGTGGCCTCGCGTGGCGCCGGGGCGGCGAACACCGCAGACAGGCGGTTGCAGATAACCTTCAGGGTGCGGGCCGGATAGTACTCGTACCCCCTGCTATGAAGCGCCATCGTCGAACCGGACCATGCGGCGCCCATGATCAGCGCGGTCCCGAGACCGCCTCGTATCAACTGCGGCCAGCGCCGCCAGAACATGCCCACGATGCCAATGCCGTAGGCCGGCACGAACAGCAGCATGTTCTCTTTCAAACTCGCCGCCAGCGCGAGAAAGATGGCGCCGGGAATCCAGCGTCGTCGGCTGAGATAGTAGAACGCCCACACGACCTGGGCCGTCGCGGGCACATCCTGGTAAAACGCAACCGAGAATAGAACCGTCATGGGCAGGCTGGCGATCGCCGCGACCCCAAGCCAGCGCGTGGCCGCATCATCCCGGTCTCCGGAGAGCAATCGGAGGACTCCCGTGAGCAGTTGAAGTAGAAACAGGCCATGCAGGCACTGCACAACCCATGCGCTCCGACCGAATAGCCAGTAGGGAATCGACAGCGCGTAATGCCAGAGCATCGCATGTGGATAGTAGCGCACCTCCACCTCCTTCCATTCAGGCGGATGCGCTTTCCAAGGGTCAGGAATGTGGGCCTCGAAATTTGCGCGCGGCAACTGCTCCACCTGGTGATCCAGCATGTAGAAGTGGGTCACTTCGTCGCCAATCATCGGAGGTAGTGACAACGTGCCGACAATCGTCAGGGTGCCGACAAACGCCCAGATGCAGCACAGAAGGCGATGCTCGGAAATCCAGCGGCTCAGCGCGTTACCTGCCAGTCGCTTCATAGTGGGCAATGGCACGGTTTACCCCGTCTTCGAAGTCGATGGCATAACGGAAGTTCAGTGCTTTCTGCTTGGTGGTATCGCCGCCACGCGCAAACACACCCTCCGGTGTGTCGGACATACCTGTCACCTCGGGCTCATAGCCACACGCCTTCGCCGCCATTGATGCGAACTGGATGAAGTTCGTATAGATTCCTGTCGAGAGATTTACGGCCCCACCGTCATCAATCTGGTCCAGTGTCTGCATGACACCATTCACGCAATCCTCAATGTGAATGAAGTCACGCATCTGCAGGCCACTGCCCCACACATTCAATTTGTCAGCACCCCGGTTTTCGATCGAACGCTTGCAGATGCTGGGAAACGGATAGTGATCGTCCTGATCCTCACCATAACCGGAAAACGGGCGATAGCAACAGGACTTTAATCCGTGCTTCTCATAAGCAAGCCGCGCAAGGTACTCGACCGTCAGCTTTGCCCACCCGTATGACATGTCCGGCATGCCGATGTCGTCACCAAAGCTGATCATGTCCTCCTTGAGCAGCACATAACCGTCCGGTCGCTGCAGCTTAACAGGGTAGGCTGCGCTCGAGCTGAAACAGGCCGTTCGCTCCGGGTTACAGGATTTGGCCCAGACCCAGTACTCCGAGTCAATCGCCAGGTCCTCGGCGACCGCCAGCGGGTTGTTTTCAATCATCAGGCGGCCGCCGACCATGGCCGCGAGGTGGAACACGTAGTCAAAGTCCGTATCCTGATGTTCCTTGAACCAAGTACGGCAGTCCTGGTGATACCATTTGAATCCGGCATACGATTGCGGATCGAACAGCGGCCACTGCGCGGGCATCAGTCCACCCGTCAAGGGCGCAACATTGTCCACGCAGTGCACCTCGTCGCCGCGCTCCAGCAGCCGGTGAACGATGTGTCGCCCCACAAACCCGGCTCCGCCTGTGACAAGACATTTACTGATGTCAGATCCCCTTCTCGTTAGATAGGCGGAATTTACCAGCATTCCCTGGAATGCACAGCCAGAAAAAGGGCAAGGTCATTCGTATTCACAACGGCGGGGTATTGTACGTGGACCATCAGTCTGAAGTATGGAACACTAAACTCGTAACACCCACATTCAGAAAGTTTGCGTCATGCAGCCTGGCGAGGATCTTCTCATCCATATCGGTTACCCGAAGAGCGGCAGCACGTATCTTCAGGATGTCATTTTTTCCCGGCCGGATGTTCGCCTGATCAAACAGCCTGATATCCACGCGCTGGCCGGTGCAGCGCCGTGTGAACCAGATGCGTTCCGAGAGGCGTTGACCGGACCCGCGCAGGATCCCGCCATAGGCTCGGCGCTGACCGTGCTCTCCCAGGAGAAGCTGTCCGGTAATCTGGATGGTGCCAATCCGGGTACGCCATGGCGTATGGCCGACCGCCTCCACGCCGCCTACCCGGATGCCCGCATTCTGGTCGTCACGCGTAATCAGGTGGAATACACCTTGTCCCTGTACTGCTGGCGCGTCATTCAGCGCGGTCTGGAGTGCCGTGAGATTGACAGGTACCTTGAAGATTTGTTCCTGCCGCAGCTCAAGAAAAAGCTCTGTTATCACTTGCTGATTGATCACTACGTCGGCCTTTTTGGCGCCGACAGGGTCAAGGTGCTACCCTTCGAGTTGGTGACACAGGATGGCCCGCGGTTCATGCGCGAACTTGCATCTTTCACCGGCCTGCCACTCGACGCAGCACCCCCGGACAAACGCGTAAATATGACGCTGCGATCGGTGGACCTGGTTAACTACTGTCGCCGCGCAAATCGGTTTCTTGCCCTGCCCGTGAAGTTGGTTGGCCCCCTTCTCCCGAAGAGATTGCATCGGCGATTCGCGCAGAAAATCATCGGATTCAAGCGCCGTATCATATTGCCGATGGCTACGCGCCGGACGCAGGACTGCCAAAACGCGATTAGCCTTCCCGACAAGTGGGAGGGGGTGTATCGGGACGCCTTTGCCGCGAGCAACCGGGAATTGCAGCGTCTCTGCGGCGTTGATCTCGGTGCGTTGGGATACGCGAACTGAGAATTCCGCTCAGGCGCGGTCGCCCGCTCTGGCCGCCTGTAAATAACCGTTTTTCAATGCATCGAGGATGCCTGTCTCACTCAGGTGCAACGCGTAGTATTGCCGGGCCCGCCGGGCCAGCGCTTCGCGGCGCCCGGAGTCTTGTTGCAGGGCCAGCGCTTCGCGCAACATCGCCTCAGGCGTCTCGACCTCCACCCACGCGGCCTCACCTTCGGGCAAGCCGCGCATGCTGCCGCGCCGCGCGACGATTGCACGCCCGAAGGCCAGCGCTTCCACCACCTTGATCTGGAGACCGGGACGATCGTCGCGCGTCATCAGGTGGATTCCGCAGGCTTCATAGGGCTCGCTGTTCGCCCCGTAGCGACCCACGGGATCAAACATTGGGGACGTGACCTCGGATGCAATGTTGCCGAACACCTTGATCGTCAGGCCATCCGGTGCGTCTGCCTGCTCAAGCCATCGCAGGCCTTCCATGTTTTGCGGTGCTTTCGTTCCAATCAGTCCCACGTCCAAGGTTAGCGGAAGGTCGGCCGGCGCAATCGCAGGTGGACTCCAGAGCACGTGCTTGAGCCCGCGTTCTTCCAGCATTCCCCGCTCGTCGTGACCCACCACGCAAAGAAGATCTGCGTCGCGCCACTCGCGCACCTCTCGAGCATGGCCTTCGTAGTGGTAGCTCGAAAGCAATTCATGAATGACAATCGCCTGGGGACAATCACTTCGCAGCCGCCCCCAGAACCCGTACTGGCAGACGGCAAGGTCCATGCCGCGGGTTATACGCGACCACCATGATTGATCGAAAGCAAAACGGTGATAGGGATTGGAATGTCCGAATGCACGATCGAGCCGCAACACGGTGCACATCTGTGCGTAGGCAAACCCAATCAGCCACACCAACCGAAAAGCGACGGCGTCCTCCCGGAACACCAGGTCGAATCCCTGACTGCGCAGTTCGCTCTCGGCCTCGGACGTCCACCCAAAGCCCACCGGTTTTCCGCGCGCGCTGGCGATCGTGCAAGTTCCCAGGCTGTTCAGGAGGTGGAGATGTTTCATCATCTCCACCTTCGTGCCCGTATCAGCGGGCCACGGGCAATAGGGAACGAGGCAAATGCTTTTCATGTATGCCGCTCTCAGAGATTTGCGTTCAAGAAATCCAGATATTGATCGCCGACGACGGCGGGGCTGTATTGGTCCAGGCATCGTTGTCGGCCCGCGTCTCCCCATTGCTGCCGCTTCTCCTCGGAAAGCAGCAAGTCGGCCACGGCATCGGCGAATGAGGGGCTGCGCGGGTCATGAACCGTTGCGCCTGTCTCGGTCAGCATTTCCGGCATACCGCCGTGTGGAGTGGTCACGACCGGCAGACCCCGAATCAATGACTCCAGGACGACGGTTGGGAAATTGTCCCAGAGAGAGGGTGCGACGGTTACCCAGGCCGCGCGGTATTCGGCATCGAGCGTCTCTGGCGTCAGGCTGCCAAGCAACGCGACACGGGGTGCCATGTCGCCCAACTTGTTGGATAGCCATGCCTTGAGAGAGCCCACCCATCGTGCGTAGGTGTCACCCCCTACAACACGCAATTGCGCATTCGGAACCCGTTCCAGCACGCGCCGCAAGATGTTGGGGAGAAACTGAACGCCTTTGAGAAACTCCAGTCTTCCGACGAACAGTATCGTGGGGGTTTCGGCCGCGTGCCGTTCTCCGCATCCGGGATCAGCGATCGGGTTGGGAAGCACCGCAATCCTGGCGGGTAGGCGCAGGCCCTGTTTGCGCATCTCGTCGAGGAGTCGGTGCGACGACACAAGCTCGAGATCGGCGTGCTCAATGACGTAGCGTTCACGCTGCAACTGTTTGCGTGCCCGGGCGCGCGCAAGCGCCCAGGTGATCCGTTGCCAGGGGTAGTGGACATGTGCACGCTGTAGCACCTTGATCACCTGGCAGGCGTGCGCCTTGATCAGGATCGGCGGGCGCGGCTTTTGCGCGAGAAGGTTTGCGCACTCACCCAGATGATCGGCACCTTCGATTACATTGATGCCATGGTTACGGGCCTCGGCCAGAACGCGGTCGGTGACTTGCCGCGAACCGGCGTCGTCACGGTCGTATACCCGGTAAATGTGTCCGCAGTCCGTGCGTTCCTCTGCCGGCATCCCTGCGGCGCGTCCCGTCACCACAACCACGTGATGACCGGCTTGAACAAGGGTTTGCGCCATGTGTCCCATATATGCACCAACGCCGGCTCCGTTCGGCGGAAACTCCCAGCTATGAAAGAGTATGTTCATGCGCTGCTCTCACCGCCGCGGAAGGGCGCCGTGGCACTGTGGACCAGCATGCTGGCAAGACTGCGGCAGCGACGTGACAGACACGGGCGCCAGGCCGCGCGAAATTCGGCCCGACGATTCACCACCAGTGCCCGCAGGCCCAGATTCCCGCAATTGGCCATCAGGCGCGCCCAGACAAATGCCAATGCCTGGTCCAGGCCGCATGGGTCCCAGCAGGGCGTTCGCCCGTTCGCTTCGCGAATGCGTTGCAGCCAGACGCGCGCTTGCTCAAGCTCGTCCAGCGATGCCAGCCGCTCCGCCCGCGTGATAGAAGCGTGCAGGCGCAGTGTTTCGTCGTTCGTATCCAACGCCAGCATGGCGAGTTGTTGCAATACCACGGACTGTACCCGGTCCGCATTGGCATGCGTTGCGCGACTGGTGATGTTCTGTTCGTGCATGCGGTACTCAAGCAGGACGTCGGGCAGATTGGCGATGCCGGTTACACGGCTCATGCGCGACCAGAGTTCGAAGTCTTGTGCAGTGTTGAAATTTACGTCGTAGGCGAGTTGATGTTCACGGAGCACGGACCGCCGAATCATGACCGAGGGGTGTACGACGGGGACACCGAACAGGAGATATGCGGAACAGGAAGCGGCGTCCATCAAGCGCTCATCACGCACGCCTTTCCAGATGCCAAGGTAGGCTACGCGCGTGCCCAGCACGCCGATCTGCTGATGTGATTCAAGAAACGCGACTTGCTGCGAGAACCGTGATGGGCGGCAGACGTCATCGGCATCCATGCGCGCAATATAGCGTCCGCGCGCCAGGGAGAAACCCCTGTTCAGCACGCTGGGAATCCCCATGTTCTGTGTGCTGTGCACCACGCGCAGGCGGGGATCCTCGTAGCCTTTAAGAATGTCGCAGGAAGTGTCGGAGGAACCATCGTCCAGGACAATGAATTCGAAGTCTTGAAAGTCTTGGGACAGGACGCTGTCCACGGCGTCACGCAGGTAGCGTTCCGCATTGAAGACGGGCATCACGACGCTGACCATCGGCTCGGCCATCAGGCCGTACCTTTCAATGCATGCCACACCATGCTCGCGATAAAGCGTGCATAGCCAAGGGGCGGCGGCCTGTAGGCCCGCGCGAGCGGGGACGTCTGGTACCGGCGCAGGCATTCACGGCCCAGCGGGGCAGAGTTGCTGCAGAGGACGAACCATGCCTGGGAGATCGCGCGCGCCAGCGATTCAGGGGCAGCGTGCGCCGTTTCGCCCGCCGTGGTCGCGAGTTGACGAAACCACGCCTCCACGTCTGCGAGCTCATCCAGCGATGCCAGGCGTCGACCAAGATTCGCGCGGCAGTGCAGCTCGAGCACATCGTCCGAAGGGGTGAGCCCCAGGGCTGTGACCTGGCGTCGTACAATCGCGAGCACCTGCTCCTGCATCTGCTCCACGTGCGCGCGGGTCGCGCAATCAGCGTGTCGTCGATAGGCGTATGTGCAGCGCTGCAGGTTGCGGATTTCAAAACGCTCGGCTGCCCGCACACACAGGTCAAAATCTTCCGTTCGCGAGAAGGAGGAATCGTAGTACAGTCCTGCCGCATCCCACATGGCCTTCCTGAAGATCAGCGTGGGGTGCGCGACGGGCGATCCGAACAGCATGTTCGCGCGAATATCAGGCATGGTCTCGGCATAGCGAATCAAGGTTCGTTCGTGCCACGCCCCGAAGGTCCGCAGCCAGGTGCCTGACATCCCGCAGTCGGGATGCTGCGTCATGTATGCCACCTGCCATTCCAGGCGTCGCGGATCACAGCGATCATCACAATCCATGCGTGCGACAAAGGTGGATTCACACAACGACATGCCTCGGTTGAGCGACGCCGCCAGCCCGATATTGGTGGCATTCCGTTCGTGGCGAATTCGTGGATCCGTCATGGCGGCAAGCCGTTCACTGCTGCCGTCAGTGGAGCCGTCATCAATGATCAGGATTTCAAAGTCCTGATAGGTCTGGGCCAACATGCTCGCGACCGCTTCCTCGAGGAAGACGCCGCCATTGTAAACGGGCATAAGAAACGTCACGCGTGGCATGTCACACCTGTCTTGCCTGGAGATAAGTCGCCGGCCCTGTTGCGTATACCTGTTCCCGCGTACCCCCAGCCCGGCAAGTCATAAAAGACATAGGGTAACGAGGGCGTCAGGCCGCAGCCATGCTCAATGAAAGCGAGCGTCAGGGTGCGAAAGTAGATCGACCACAGATCCGCACGAAACGTGTGCGACGCCATCGCCGACCAACCGCTGTAGCGGTACGTATCCTGGCCACGCATCTTCAGCAGACAGCGCGATACGAGGCCCTTGAAAGAACGATGGGGCAGGGCGTAGGAGTAGCCTCGAATGCCCCGGTCACGGGCCGCCCGCAATCGGCAGCCGATTCGATCAAGTGCCGTAGCCACGGCCCGCATCTCGGTCGTCTGCGAACCTGCGCGGAGCAGGACGTCAACCGCATCGTAGTCCTCACAGGCCCCTCCGTGAAGATTACCGAAGAGACCGGCCGCGTGCTGCAGGGCAAGCGTCTGGCGCGTCACCGCGTCGGCATATTGAATCGGTCGTCCGTAAAAATCATAGAACAGAAAGACGTGCGCGGCCCCGTACATGCCGTTCGCCGGATTATCGTCCGGCGACGTTCCCCAGAATCCTGTTTCTTCATCCTGATGCGTATCCAACCATTCCAGGATGCACATCGCCCGTTCGCCGGCCGCTGCAATGCCGCCGCGCATATGCTGATACGTAAGGAAGTACAGCAGGAACATGATTTCGTTGGAGCAATACCAGAAGTCCTGCCATCGCCGTGCCGCCATCCAATCGATGATCGCGTCGTTGGATGCCAGGAATGGCTCGAGAAAGCCAAGGTCATGTGACGGGCTCACCCCGAATCCGTCCAATGCGACAAGTGAGAAATAGGCGAACTGCCACTCGATGTATTCTTCGCTGTGTGAGCCCGTCAGATCGGCCGGTGTAAACAGGGGATCGCGAAAGAGCCCATCGGCCTGCTGACATCCTTGAATGACCCGAATGGTGTCGTCGCGATCCAGTGCGTCCGGTACACCCGCGAGTTGCAGCAACTGCGCCCCGAAGCAGGTGCTAAGCAACGTCGATTGTCCACGCGCGTGAAACCGGAACCCGCCCTTTCCGTCTTGCAGGGACTGCAACAGTTGGACGATCTCAGTCTGCATGCACCGCCTCGAAAATGGCCCGGTGTCGATTCAGCCATGGCTTCACGTCGAAACGCGTCTCGGCACGCCGGCGCGCGGCCTCGGAGAAGGCCGGATATGTTGCCAGTACCTTCTCAACAGCGTCCGCCGTTTTGTCGGGCTGGATCTCGTGAATCGTGTCCCAATCCTGGGGCACCGACACCGCAACTCCGGCCTCGTCCCCGACAAGTTCGGGGACGCCGCCACTGTCGGAATAGATCACGGGAAGACCACAGGCCATGGCCTCTACGACCAGCCGCGGACAGGGATCCATGTACTTCGTGTGCAGCAGGATGTCACCCGCGCGCATCACCGCCTCGGCGTCTGTCTGTAGATAGGCGCCACGCAGTTCCACCTGGTCCTGCACGCCGAGCGTCCGGCATAGATTGCGGGTCTCGCGCAGACAGGCCTCTTCAGAGGCTCCCCATACGAATCGTCCTGCAATCACGAGACGGACCGGGAGGTCGCGACGCGTCATCTCGGCGAGGCAGGTGATAGCAGAAAAGACGCGGTAACCGTGGCAATGGCTGCCCGCCATGAGCAGGACGGCGGTGTCCGCATTCAGGGTATGATTACGCGGTGTAAATACGGTTGTGTCCACAGGGTTGTACAGGATTTCCGCTGGGCCCTTCCGCTCCCCAAGGTAGCGCCGTGACGTCTGTTCACAGAATGCACTCTGATAAACGACGTGTTCGGCATCCAGGAAGAGGCGCCTGCGTGGCGCGTTGATGACTTCACAGCGTGTGCCGTGATACGCGGGAATTGCCACGCCGTTCTGGTTCCAGACGAGGCGCACGCCGGCCTTGCGGGCGTAGTGATTCATAACGCCCGGTGCCGACGGCAACGCACTGCTGACCAGGTACATCAACGAGGCCCCGTGCGGTGCGTTGGGAAAGATGGTCTCGAGATCCTGGCACTTCACGATGCCACCTGAAGCGGGTTCGTCACGCCGCGGGACATGCGGGTGTCCGTAGAAGACGCGCAGGGGTTGGGGCCCATCCTCTCGGCGCCGCCAGCGTCGACGCTCCTGCAGAACGGCACTGAACCGCGCACGCCACAATGTCGCCTGGGTCAACACGTAGTCCACACATTTCTTCAAGATCGAGATCATGCGGCAATGACCTCGGCCACGAACTGCCGATGCTGTTCTGCGATCACACGGGTTGTGTAGTGCTCGCGGACGACATTTATTGCCGCGGCCTGTTCGCCCTGCCAGTCGATGTCACCATCCAGGACCTCCTGAAACGCATTGGCCCATTCCTGGATGCCTTCGCATATTCTGATGCCGCGATTCTCTGACAACCGCGCCACTTCACTGTAGCTTCGCTGCGGGCTGCAAATAGTCACACGCCCGCGGGCCATGGGCAGCGCGATTTTCCATTCGGTGTGTCCCTGGTTATAGGTGTTATCTAGAAAGCGCGGTGACACGGCGATTCCCCCCTGGTCGTAGAGTTGCATCAGATCTTCGAGGGTTGTAAACGGGATGTGTTCGACATCCAGTGCCGCCAACAATTCCTTCAACTCGCTCCGGTAGGGTTCGGCGATACGATCCAGAGCCTCTAAGGAGTTCGCGACCAGGCGCAGCCGAATGTGGCCCGAATACTGTTCCAGAACGTCTCGGATCGCGAGGAGTTCGAACATCTTGTGCGCCTGGCCAGACCACAACAGGGGTATTTTGCGAGCCCCCACCCACTGCGTTGTGGCATGCTTCGCGAGCAGGCGTTCGGGCACATTATCGGGGATGTAGCACGTCTTGGGACAGTACGCAGATGCGACCTCTGCGATATGGAGAGAATCCCCAATAACGCCGTGGCAGGTTTCGGCCATGCGAATTGCCTGCCTGCGTTGATCCGTTGTGGGTGCCATGCCTGCGAAATAGGACGGACCATCCGCCGGTGTAAAATAGTCGACGTTCGCATCAAACAGGGTTGTCGCCTTGCCGCGGAGTTCCTCGGCCAAAGCGATGCAGTCATCATCCATAGATTTTTGAAAGATGACGGCATCATACCGCTTCCACGGACGATACAGCTCATAGCGCATCCCCGCCGTCGAATCGGCATTCACGGCCTCGGCGATCCATTCAAAACGCATCATGCCGATAGACGAGCAGCTGTCCCAGCCGCACAGCCAGGAACCCGGATGACAGCGTCCCTTGGCCACCTTCCGCAGTGTCGGGAGCTGACCATCAATAATGAACCCGATCTTTGCAGTCCGTTTTCTCAAATCGATCCACCTTCACTGACTAAGCATCTGGTAAATCGCGCGCAGGTACTGAAGGCACATCAATTCGCCGTTGGGTGCATCCGTCAGAACCCGTTGGCGCAACAGGCCGTACGCGCGCCGCGCCTCCTCGATAACAGTCGGCAGGTCATCTCGAAACGGCATGCCATAGCGGCGCCCCGCTTCGACGATGCCGCCGCCATCTGCATGGTACAGCAGGGGGAGCCCGCACTGTGCCCCTTCCACATGATGCGCCCCACAGGGTTCCCACAAGCTGGCGGTGATATACAAGTGACACTGTCTTAGCAGGTCCGCCAGCGCTTGATCATGAGTGGGCGGGAACGTCTTGGCCACCCGCCAGGTGATATCTACCGGCCAGCGTCCGATGATCCAGAGCTCAAAGCCATCAATCTTGCCATCTGCGATCAAGTCGTCCAGTTGCTTATAGGCGGGAAACCCCTTCATGGGGTTGTCCGACCAATGGTGTGTTACCACCCGCAGTGGCCCGTTTCCATCGTAGGGCTGGTTCCCGATCGGATGAAAGAAGGCGGGATCGGAACCATTGTAGATCACCGTGTGTGGGCGCGACGCATCAAACCATCGTGCCGTGAAATAGTCCTTGAGCCATTCAGAGATGAATACCGTCAAGTCGGAAACGGCGTTGATCTCCTCCAGACGCCGATCCATGAAGTCCGAGCCCTTTCTCTGGTCACATTCATTCACGCGGTGCAGCACCTTCACGTTGGGATGCTGCTTCTTGTAGGCCACGATGTCGTCTGTGCCGAAGGTCCGCAAAGGTTCCTCGATGCGCGGGTCAATCACGAACAGAATATCGGCAGGTTTCTTGAGATCAAAACGAACGTCAAACCCGCAGCGGGCGAGCACCTGCATCAGCTGACGGGTGAAGACACTTGCGCCACCCCATGGCCCCTGCACGGGACGCATGTTGAAGGCCACGCGTCCCAGGGGCTTACCTCGAAACATCCGCTTAACGTAATCCGCGATCATTGCGATGCCGTGACTGCTGTCCTGTCCTCAGGCGATGCCTGGACGCCATCCGCCGCGGGGTGCGTCAGGAACGGCGAGACATCCGCTGTGACAAGAGGGCCACGCCGGTATTTCTCGAGTTTCCAGTTCGAGCGCAGCTGCCGCCCCACGCGGGATAGCAGCCACCGCACCATCGCGCGTTTCATCCCGGTATGTTGTTCTTCCGTCACATTTTGCCGGGCCATCCCCGACGGCTGCATCTCGGGGTCCAGTGTGCTGCGACGCATGAAACAGGTGTGTAGACATCGAAACTCAGCATCGTCCCAAGCGACATGCTTGTAGATGTCGTGGCGCAATGAGGCGTCGCCTCTCACAAAATGCTGCTCCCCGCCATGCAATCGCTGAGGGCAGTTCGTCCAGGATTTGAGCATTTGAAAATTATAGAGCTTCGTCATGCTACGGCACGGCGGCGCCAGGTAGCCCCGCGCCTGCAGGGAGCCCCAGTCGATCTCGGCGCAATTCAGGACGTTCCCGAACAACACCCACCAATCCCGAAAGACACCTTGCACAATCTTTTCACGTACCGCCTGAAGCCGCCGGGCGTCATACAATTCGTCGCCGTCCACTCCCAGCACCCAGATGTTGCCACCGGCCAGGGGCTCGAGGGGTTCATGGGATCTGGACGTATCCGAGATCTGTTGTACCTCGATCTTCGAATGCGCCGCGCTGAGCCGAGCCAGAATCGCGGCGGTACCATCCTGGGAGTCATTGTCGAGCACGATGATTCGATCGCAGAAATCGAGCACGTTCATGAGTGCCTGTTCAACAAACAGATCCTCGTTCCGAACCAACATGAACCCAATGATTTCAGGTGTCTGCATTCGTCTTCCTTGCGCATTCCCGCGCCATTATGAACGTTTTCATGATGGTTTCGCCCACCGTGAACGCATCTGCTCCCGCTCGGACTCCGTGAAAAAGTGGCGGGCAAATCGCGAATTATAGTAGGTATCGAGAAGATCATTGCTCAGGGTTAATGCTTTGGAGAACGCACGGTTGACGTCCCCCATGTGACCATCGCTCGAATTGTTGCGGACAAGTGGATCCGCAAATGAACAGCCGACAAACTGCTGCATCGCCGCGGAAAAACTACGAGACAATGAGGACAGCTTGAGAATTAGTAGACGGCCCCGATCCAAGTCTCGGATCTGATACCCTTGCTCGTGGGAGAACGGGACGGCGTAGGGGTTCATTCCGAGGAAGGCGCCCAGCTCCTCGTCCATCCAGCCCAGACTGGTTTTGGGTCCGTTGCTGAAGAACGCGCGTTGCAGGTCGGAAGCGTTCGAGGGGCTTCCTTCCGTGCCGGAATAGCGCCCGACCTGGGCTTCTTTCGCCACGCTTGACACATCCCGGGCGACGGGATCGCGGACGAGGGTAATCAGGTGCGGCACCGTCGAATCATTGCTGTCGTGTAGGAATTCACGAATCCTGCGAGACCGCCTGTCCGGGTTTCCCCTGAACGCTTCCCGATCGCGCAACCCCGTTTCCGTCAGGTAGTGCGTGACCCCTATGTGGGTGTAGGGTGCGGTTCGCTGAATGGCATCGCGCAACGATACGGTGCCGACACGGCCCATCGTATAAATGATGAAGACCTTTCCTCGAAGCGCGCGCGCGACGACCGGATGGCGAACGCCCCATAGATGCTTCAGGGCACGCCGCTTGAACGTGTTCGCGGTCCGTTCTTCTGGGCTCATGAGCCGTTGCATGACGCTAGTCAGTGTCGACCGCAGCATCCGCGGCCGTATTGAACTGTAGTTCGTAGAGATGTTTGTAAAGATCGTTTGTTTTCAGGAGTTCATGGTGGTGACCCACGGCATGGATCCGTCCCGCATCCAACACAGCGATGCGGTCGGCGTTGACAATGGTGGCCAGTCGATGGGCCACGACGATTCCCGTCATGCCCTGCAGGGCAGTGTCCATCGCATTCTGGATCGCCACTTCCGATTGGGCATCGAGCGCACTGGTGGCTTCATCCAGAATCAATATATCGGGGTTGCCGTAGACGGCACGCGCGAGCGCGATGCGCTGACGTTCCCCGCCGGAAAGGCGTTCGCCCCGGTCTCCGACCGTGGTGTCCAGCCCCGCTTTCATTTCGCTGAGCATGTCGGCAAGATTGGCCACCTCGCAAGCATGTGCGAGCCGATCCTGGTCCAGCGGACGGCCCAGCAGAATGTTTTCCCGAATCGTGTCGTTGAAGAGAAACGCGTCCTGCGGTACGACGCCGAACAGCGATCGATAGCTCGACCGTGTAAAGGTGCGCACATCGGTTCCGTCCAGGGAGACTGTTCCCGCGTCAGGATCATACAGCCTGAGGACCATGTTCAGCATTGTGGTCTTGCCACTGCCGCTCGGGCCAACAATCGCGATCGTCTCACCCTTCTTGACGGACAGCGATACATCAGCAAGTACCGGCTGGTCCCCGTGACTGAAATGGACCGAATCGAACGTCAACGCGTTCTGGAAGGCGACCGCTGACTGTGGCCCGTCGGGAATCTGCGGTTGCAGCGAAAAAACACTCACGACACGCGATCCCGCCCCTTGAAGCCCCTTGAGTCGCACCATCAATCGCCCCAGCGTGGACATGGGCAACACGAGTTGCCCGGCCATGTAAAAGAAGAGGACCATGCCCTGCAGGCTCAGCAACTCATTGACCAGCGCATAGTGGCAAATCATGAGAATCAGCGCGGACAGCACGGCGTCGGTAAGAACCCTTGCGGGGTCCTCAAGGTACTTACAAAGAAAAGACCGAAAAACCTTGTGCCGTAGTTCTTCGGACGCCGCGGTTACGCGCTTCCCTCCGTACCCTTCGGCGGCGAATGATTTGATGACGAATACGGACTGAACCGCTTCGACCAGAGATGCGTTGAATGTCGCGCGTGCCCCGAAGGCCTCGCGTGTGCGTGAGCGCACCCACCCGCCGAAAAAGTGCGTGATTACGAAATGAAAGGATCCGATCAACAGGATGAGGGTCGTGAGCTGCGCATTCGTCCGAAACAGAATCGCGGCACCGACCGCGATCTGTACCGTGCACTGAATCGCGCCTATGGCGATTGCGTCGACGGAGAGGGCTACCTTGTTCAAGTCGTTTGCAAAGCGACTGACTAACTCACCCGTTCGTGTGTTGCGGAAGAAACGGAGGCTCAGGCCAAACACATGGTTATGCAGCGACGCGATCATGTCGCGGTAGAGCCGCAGACGCACCGACATCGCCGATGTTTTTACAAGCGCCATTAGAGCCGTCGCAAGCAGCGTGAGCAAGACGTAGGTGAGCGCACAGGCGGCAAATATGCCACCCGGCATGGCGGTCGCCTCTCCCAACAGGCCCTGCAGCGTCGGCCCGACATTGTTGAGCGTGAGATCCGCCAGGCGTTCGGCGGGGGCGACATCTGATTTCAGCACAACCCCCAGGGCCGGCGCCAGAACCAGCGGGCGCAGACCCAAGATCGCTCCGGGAATCATGTTAATGAGTGCTAACGTCCCCAGAACGAGTCTGTATGGGCGAATATGCGGTGCCAGCACACGGACGAGGTCGCGAAGGCGTCCATGGTTCTCCACGCCGCCTGTTGATCCGGCCGTGCCAGGATCCTGAGAACTTTCGTCTTCCTTCATCACTTGCTTAGGTATTTCCGGAAAGCCCCAGGGTCTTCACCAGTGGACTTCGCATCGCGCGCTCCGCGCCCGCCACCAGGGACCGTGTGCGCTTGACGCGCTTGAGAAGAAAAGCGCCGTCTTCGTCAAGTTCGTTTGCGTCCAACAACTGCTCCACGGCGTTCAATTCGTCAGATACGCCCAGCACCTTCTGTCCGAGGAACACGCTGACGCCCTGTCCAATGGCCTTGGTTATATTCTCGGCGCTCTGGTAGTAGGCGCGGCGATCACCGCGCACCCACGAACGCTGAACGAAGCCCCATGTCTCGAGTTGCCGCGTCGCGGTGCTCACCGCCGCCTTACTCAAGCCCAGCCCTTCGCAGATGCTGTCCAGCGACTGTTCATGCTCAGAAAGGTACAAAAATATGAGTATTTGCCCAAAAATCCGCCCAAGTCCCAGATCCTGAGTCAGCCGACCAGCCACGTCAATTAGCCGAACCCTGACCTCTTGGTTGTTGTTAGTTTTCAATATTTTGTTCTTTCATAATATTATGAAAGTTGTAATCGTACCTGTCTGTAATGGGGCCGTCAAGCGCCAGCATCTAGTTGGTTGAACTTATAAAAATCGAGTTCCGGGTCAGATGGCAGGTGCAAAACAATGGTACTGGCGGAGATATTGTTCTATTTTTCCGTGGCCTGAGCAGATCAACAATCAATAAAGGGCGTCATTGATCGATGAAATTTAAAGATTTTGTCATGCCCGCACGGGAAGAGCGCATCCTGACAGCGCTGGTTCGGAAAGTCCGGGCGAAGCGTATCGCTGAGTTCGGATGCGGCGGCAGCACTGCACTTTTTGCACAGGCGATGGACGGTACCGTGCTATCGTGGGATAATCTGCCCGAATGGATTGATATTGTGCATTCAAATATCAAAGATGAGCCTTGGGCCTCGCGCATAGACATTCGCCTTTACAGCGTTACGCCGGAGGGCGATAGAAGCATTCCGAAAGATTTGCCGCCCTACGACGGACCCAAATTTGATATGGTCTTCATCGACGGGCCACGATCAGCACACGCGACGAGTTTTGGTCGTCACGGGAGCTTTCAGTTCGCAGTCGAGCACACGCGGGAAGGCGGGGTTATCGCCTGGCACGACAACGATCGTCTGCACGAGCAGGAAATGGTGCTCCAGCATCTTGATTCATTCACAATCCATAACTGGGGACGTATCGGTTGGTGCTGGAAGAAGCCATCGGCTCCTCTGCATCGTCTTATCGCACGTATCGAAGATGTGTTGAGACGATAAGCACTGTTTCAATAATCACAACGATAGTGTCCGAGAGTATTTCTCTGCACGACCGAATGATCTGCTTGTGATGGATATCTGCGCTGGACAGGGCTGGGAGGTCCTTCGCCCATTTCTGGGTTTCTAAATTCCCGACATGCCCTTTCCGTCGATTCCCAGGCAGGTCGCAAGCTCTTTCGTCGTTCCGCCGGAGTCACGCGCTGGATATTCAGCGGCCGCGCGGCCAATGCCTTTGACACGTTCTGGAACCAGCGAACGTCCGTGTCGGCGCTTCCTGTGCATTAGCGATTCCCGTGCAGCCCCTTCTCCTCAAATTCGAAGAAAGACATAATCATCGCGATACCAGTATTCTAGAGTTTGTGCCGCCACATCATCGGCGACACGGGCTCACCTCAAGTGTCTTTTCTGTTTCCTACTCTCGCACCAGGACCACATCTATCGCGTGCACCAGGATGCCGAGATCAGGCGCGTACCCTCGGGTGCCGTCCAGCGACGGGTCGTACGGTTGTTCGGCGTAGAGTCGATACGTGCCCGTCGCAGGCAATACGGTTGAGTCCGGCGATCCCTCAATGACACCGCTCGCGCGCATAAAACCGTTGGAGAAGATCAACGCCAGCGGAGGCGCGTCCCAGGGGGCTTGCACCAGGAGACGTTGTAGATGATGATCCTTGCGGGTCGGTGCCGAGCCGGCGATCCGCACTTCGACGCGTTCCCCATCGCGTGCAACAGGTCCCACAAAACCACTACCTTCGCGGGACCATATCGCCGGTAATCGGCGACCATCCGGAAGCGTGATGGCGCGATCGTGTCGTCCCCATGGCGGACGCAGTGCGAGGAATCCGCCGTCCATGACCTTGTGCAGGGCAAGGGGAGGGCCGCTCGAACGCGCATCCATGATTGGCAACACGTCAAGCAGTCGCATTTCAAGTTGCTTCACCTTGGGTTTCACCGGCAGCACGCGCTTGTTGGTGACCCGGTCGAGCGCGATGCGTTCGTGAGATCGCTCGACCAGGCGCACGCCTTCTTCCAGACCCGGGGATGCGAATGCCGTCACGAGGCAGACGCGTTCCGTCTCTGCGCGGTCGCGCAACCAGGCCACGATCTTGGGCCAGGCGTTCTCGGCGAAGTTGCGCTTGGCAAAGACATGCTTACGGCTGCGCACCGTGTCGGTGATGCCGTACACCTCGCGTTGGGGTGAAAGCGCGAACGGTACGCTATAGGGGAAATAGTCGAAGAGGGTAAGCGCGTCGCCCAACTGGCTGTTCACCTTCGCAACCCATTGCGTGGCGCCGGCCTCGTATCGAATCCAATAGGGAGCCGGCCAGCGCGCGGCATTTGCGCCGGCTGCGACGATCAGCAGAACCGCCACGAGGCCGCGGCCCCAGGTTGGTCGCGTCGCTTCAGGACGTCTGGCGAATCGTGCGCTCACTGTCCCGATCAGGATCGCGAAGAGCCACAACACCGGCATGAGTAGGCGCCGCTGAGACCACAGTTCAATGTGTTCCTTGCCGGCCAGGTAGCAGAAGACCGGCAGGCAGCATCCGAGCAACGCGATCATGGCTTTGGCGTGTACCGCGCCCCGCTTCAAAAGCAGAAATACGAGACTCGTCAACACCAGGAGGCCTAACGGCCACTGCATTCCATTGAGGAGTTCGCTGACGAAGCCCTTCTGAATATATGCCGCTTCTCGCGACCACCAGGCGGAGGCTGCAAAGGGAACGCACCAGGCAAGTATCCACCCGCCGACTGCAAGGCGATGGCCGTTCAGGAGACGCGTCACGGCTTGCGTCCACCAACGCCTGGTGAGAACCAGTATCATGCCACCGCAACCCACGCTGGCGGCGAAGTAGACGGCCAGGCGATGCGACGGGCTGACGCGAATGTTGTGGAGCAAATTCGACCACGAAGGATTGCCGTAAGGGTGTGTCACGTAGGCGGTCAACAGAACCAGGGGCAGCAATCCTATCGCGAAACCGATGAGGTGCAACAAGAGCTCGCGCGGCCGTACGTTGGCCCGCAATACCCATAGCAAGCCCAGGCCGAGCGCGGGCAATAGCATGAGGGGATGAAAGGCGGCCGCCAGCCCCAACGCCACAAATGTCGCGACATGGCGCCTGTTTACGGGCGCAACCAGGTTACGCAGCACCGCAAAGCCGACAAGGATCGCACTTACGGACTCGAGGACGGCACCACGAAACAGCCAGACAGGCAACGGGGACCCCACCAGGAGGGCCACGGCGAAAAGCATTCCCAAGCCACCGCCAAGCGCGCCGGCCATCACAAAACAGGTGCCCATAAACAACCAACCGAGGAAGGGCAGAAGGTAGTCGGCGTTTTGCCCGGGAAGAAGCATGTCGAAGCCGGACATGGCCAGCGGCAAGAGTGGATAGAAGAAGGGGCGGCTGGCGCCCGAGTCCCGGTCGTGAATCTCGTAGATTCGATTGCGGGTATAACGTTCCGCAAAGGACGGCCGAAAGATCATCCATCTACGGAATTCCTCCGGCAGCGCCTTCCACGCGTCGTCGCTTGCATAGAATCGCTGTTCCTGTTGTATCGATTGGTTCAGCAATCGAAACGCCGACGTGTCAATGCCCACGAAAGTGTCTTCGTGCGGCCGAAAAAGAAGCAATGCTGCGCACGCCACGCCACCCATGCAGGCGATGCGGACCGTGCGCGTCTGACGCGTCAGCCCGGGGGCGACGGCTTGCCAGATCTGGAAAATGATTGTGCCGCAGACGCAAAGCAGGAACAGAATAGACAATAGACTATAGACCGGCATACTCATGGATTGCGCTCATCGCACTATGGGTGGCTTGCGGTGGCCTGTCCATGCTGTTGCGTGGGAATAGTAGCTTGAACAGGCGCGAAGGTACGTGTATAGGTTTTTTCCAAGCGCATTGCGCGCCCGGGCCTCAGCATGCAACCGACTCTGCAAAACACGCTCCTTATCATTCCGGCCTTCAATGAAGAAGCATCCCTCTCCGCCCTGCTTGATGAGATCGAGGATGCCGTGCCCGGGATGGCTGTGCTGATTATCAGCGATGGATCGAGCGATGGCACCACCCGAGTCGTTCGCGCCTCAGCGGCGCTCCTGCTTGACCTGCCCTGCAATCTCGGTGTCGGCGGCGCCGTTCAGACCGGCTATCAATACGCCTTCACGCACGGTTACGATTTTGCCGTAAGAATCGACGCGGACGGACAGCATCCACCCCGTGAAATTACCAAACTGATGGATCGCATGGCTGAATCCAGCACGAACATGGTCATCGGCTCGCGCTTCCTTGGTGAAACGGAATACAGGAGTACCCTATTCCGATCGTTCGGTATTCGTGCGCTGGCGGCGTTTCTGTCGGTGGTCTGCCGCAAGCGAGTGACGGATCCGACCTCTGGTTTCCAGTTGATCGACCGCAAGCTGTTGATGGTTTTTTCGTGGTGCTATCCGTCGGAGTATCCGGAGCCCGAGGCCCTGGCGCTCATTCGTCGACAGGGCTACGAATGCGAGGAGGTCGCGGTTAGTTTTCGCGCACGCTTTTCCGGCGAATCGACGATGACGCATTGGGGCACCCTGTACTTCACTCTCAAAGTTTTTCTGGCATTGATCATCGATCGTGCGCGCCCGATCGACCCGAAATTCGCCTGCGAAACCATTGTTACGGACTACTAGCCATGCCGACAGAAAACGAAATCGTCATTCGACTGATTGAATATTGGGCCGCCGCCTGGGTTCCCCGTAGCATCTGCGGAATTGTTGGCGCGCTCGCCGTATATATTGCCGTCAGCGGACTGTTTAAAAGCAGACTGAATCTTCTGGCCGCGATGCTCTGGATTATCGCTGCGGGGGTCACGTTCTGTTTCGCGTTCATTCCCGGCGAGACCATTCGTTCCGTTATCGCGCTGGAGTACTACGTTCGCGTGCGGGTTATCATTGCGAGCATCAGTGTCCTGGTCCTTCTGGTGACACTCGAATCGATTCGCCACACGCGACTTAAGGAACGGTACGCAATTCTGTGGATATTCACTGCTTTCGCATTGCTCGTGTGCGCGATGGCTCCGCGTCTCGTCGATCTTCTTCGCGCGGCGACCGGAATGGGTTATGCCGCCGCGATTGTCGCAGTGGCCTTCACCTTTTTGCTCTTCGTCGCCTTCGACTTTTCGATTTCGCTGTCGCGCATGCAGGAGAAGAACGCGCAGGTTACTCAGCGTATCGCGTTGCTGCAGCAAGAAATCGAGCAACTGAAGGGGGCCGACGCCCCGGATCAGGCGACGGATCACCGACAGGAGCCGTCGGCCCGAGGGTGATCAGGGTCGCGTGCCGCCAGTCTGGATAAGCTGACAGAACGCCCTCACTCAGAAGAACGCTGTCTTGATCACCGATCCTCATGGCGGGCCTCCTTCCGGGGTCTGCCCCAGCAATTCGTCAACCCGGTCGATTGACCCGCGTGTCTTCTCCATCGCCGCGATGAGAGCGTTCTCCTTTGCTTGCCGAAACGTCATGCGTCGCGGCGATGTGAGGCGAAGGCCCCGCGCCTCCATATCCATCCTGCTCTGATGTTCGTCGCCCAGCACCGCGACGTGTCCGAACCGATTCTCGTTGCAAGAATCGCGATATTTCTGCTTCTTAGTCCGACGCATGTGTAGGGGACGTACAGGGTTCTTGAGGGGTTGCATGACGTGGGACCGGATTGCTGCAACGGTTCTGTTTGCATTCGTTCATGGCGCGACGCTGGCTGATGACATTGCCGTGGAGATCCGCCGCATGACCGGAGCGCGGACCCGGATCGTGTGGGCCCACCAGGTACAGGGGGATGTCAAGCGCTGGGGGAGCGGATCAGCGGAGTTCGCGCTGATGGGATTCGACACCGAAGCGGGGCGTAGCCGTGTCATTCTTCCCGGACCCGATAGTTTCGCCAATCCGAGTATCACGCCCGATGGCAGCCGCGTTGTCTTCAGCGACGTGGGGGAAGGGTTCATTTACGTGGTGGACTGGAATGGCGCGAGCCGGACAAAGCTGGCGTCCGGATTTGCGCTCTGCGCATGGGCTGATCCCCTGACCGGTGTCCAGTGGGTCTACGCCGCGAAAGGGGAATTCTCCGCCCCGATTTTTCGCTTCCAACTCGGAGACCCCGACAGTACGGAAACGGTGTGGAGCCAGGCCTGCGGTCCGACCAGTGGGTTTCAGGTTTCGGCGGACGGCACACGCGCCGGGTGCGTAAGAAATCATCCCAACGCTGGCACGATTCATTTTCAAGCCGGTCGACATGCATCCCATGGCTGGGGCTGCGAGGCCGGGTTCGCGCCCGACAACAGCTACCGCTTCTTTCACATGGGAGAATGGGTCGAACACGCTGGGCTGAACATGTACGATGCGGATGGCGCCAACAAGCGCGCGATCCATTTCGGAAAATTCCCCGATTCACCGGGAGCCGACGCATGGAATCCTCGCTGGTCGACCGATGTGCGCTTTCTGACCGTCTCGTCGCCCAATGCCGGACCCGGGCAGGACGTTTATCTCGGTATGTTCGACGCCGGCGTCACGCGGATCGATCATTGGATTCGCATCAGCCGCGAAGCGGGACAGGACCTGGGGGCGCACGCGTGGATCGATCCCGGACTCGGGTACCATATTGGGGAAGCGCCGTTCAGCATCGCCATCCCGGCGCCCGGTGGCGGAACGTGGACCTGGGACTACGGCGACGGCGTCACGCAGGAGGGCTCCGTTGCGCGCCACACGTATGACGTGCCGGGTACCTACGCGCTTGCGGGTCAGAGGGGTAAGCAGGAGCGTAAGGGCCGCGTGGTGGTTACGTCCAACGCGCCGCCACGGGTCGTAGCGGCGGGCATTCGAGATGCAAGGACACTCCAGGTCTGGTTCGACGAACCCGTTTGCCTGGATAAGGCCACGGCATCGCTTGATTCCGGGGTGGTTGTTGAAGAGATCGCTTCCGGTCCCACGGGTTCCGATCTTGTGCTGCGTCTTGCGGGGCGGATGCCGGCACAAGACAGGCTCAGACTCGAGGGCGTGTTCGATCGCGCCGCGATGCATAACCCGGCCCCGGAATCGATTCTCATCAAGCGCCCCACGTGGCCCGATGATCGTCGCGACCTGCTTTTTCTCTGGGGGGCTGACGAACGGGAGCGCTTTTACTATGACCCCAGGGCGGGTCGATTTCTAAAGACATCGCTGACCCGCGATCGCATTGCGCGCGTGGATCGGCAGGGGGGGTTGATCTTGCATGGTGGCCGGTTTGTCGCGAAGGGCGCCGGCATGGGGCTGCCTATCGCCTGTCGTAAGAACAATGCATTCTCGATCGAAGTCGTGATTGCCGCCGCCGACCTGGCGCAAGGGACGACGAACCAACCCGCGCGTATCTTGAGCTGCGATTTTGGCGAGGGGCTTCAGCGCGCGAACGTTGCCCTGTGCCAGGTGGGCGCGAGGCTACAGCTTTATCTTTATCTGAAAACAGCGGAGAGCGCGGCGGGCGTAAAATCGATCGACCTGTGTGCTCTCGAGCAACTACAGTCGAATCATGTGGTTGTCACGTTCGCCGGCGGTCGGCTCACGTGCTACCGGAACGGGAAGCAGATTGGCGACGTGCATTCCCTCGGCGGAGCGTTGGATTGGCGCGATGTACCCTTTCATACCGGATTGAATATCGGCGGGGCGACGGGCGGCGCGACGCCGTGGTATGGGCGCTTGGAACGCATCGCCATATTCGCGCGGGCCATTGAACGTAAGGAAGCCGTAGCGAACGATCGTGACTATCGTAAGTTCATTTCGTCTCGCCCAGGAGTTCCCCGGATTCAAATGCGGGTGAAACTGGCTAGGAAATCGCGTATCCCGTCTGAACAGGAAATTGCTCCGTATGCCGACGCGCTCGTGGTCAACGAATACGACGTTGTCGATGTGCGCGCCGGTTCCTACAGGCGGAAGACGGTTCGCGTGGCGCAATGGGGACTGATCGACCGGCAGGCGACGGCGTTGAAGGAAGTGGCCCCCGGAGCCGTCGTGGATCTGGTTCTGGAACCTTTCGACATGCACTCCGAGGTTGAAAACGATCCCCTGCGCGATACGTTGGATTTTGACGTCGACGCTGACCTGTTTCTCGACGTCACCGTACCGCCGGCCGATGAGCCGTGAGGACCACAATGCAACCAATCATCATTGGCGCCGGACGTGGCAGCCGCCTGAATGCGTTGACCGACGAGCAGCCCAAGTGCTACGCGCCGGTCGGCGGTCGACCGATTCTGGACTGGATACTCGAATCGTTTTCGGATGCCGGGCTCGGAGATCCCGTGTTCGTCGGCGGTTACCGCATCGAGATGATCCGCGATGATTACCCGGCCATGACCTTCTGTCACAACGCGGCCTGGAAGAATAACAATATCCTGGCTTCCTTGTTTCACGCCGAGGAACATATGGCGGGTGGATTTGTCTGCGCGTACTCGGACATCCTTTTTCGCGACACGGTTGTGCGTCGCGCGCTCGAGCACGACGGTGACATTGTGCTCTGCGTGGATTCACACTGGCGCGAGCGGTACACGGAACGTTCGCAACACCCGGAGACCGATGCGGAGAAGGTCACGGCGCATGGCGATCGGGTCGCCGAGATCGGGCGTAACATCGCCGCCGACATCGTTGCTGGCGAGTATATCGGTGTAGCCAGGTTCTCGGCGCAGGGCGCGGCGACTTTGCGGGAACATTATCATCGTGTCCGCGACCAACATGCGGGCAAGCCGTGGCGCATTGCAGAGGTCTTCGAAAAGGCGTTCCTCATCGAGTTGATCCAGGAGATGATTGAGCAGGGGGTCGTGATCCACATGGTCGCCACGGAAGGGGACTATATGGAGATCGACACCGAACAAGATTACGCCCTGGCTAACGAAGTCTGGGTCAAGTCGTTTCCGCGCACGGAGGCACCGTAAGCGATGGCTGCGACAGGCGACTATGGTGTATTGTTCCCTGCCAGTGTCGTAGGCTCGATGCCGCGTACCGAGGCGGTCAGGGATCTGATTGCGGGCGCCGCCGGCCTGTCGCTGGAAGCGCACGCGCAACAGATGGACGCGGCGGTCAGGGAGATCGTTGCCGTTCAGGAGCGGGCCGGACTCGACGTTATTACGGACGGCGAATGGCGCCGCAAATCCTATATCGGCGTGATCGCAGAACTGGCACATGGATTTGAGTTGGGCCGGAACCCCGCCGACGGGCGACCGTGGACGATCGTTGTCGATCGCCTCGAACCCAAGCATACGGGATTCATCGCGCAAGAGGTCACTTTCCTTAAATCGATTTCGCGCAAGATGATCAAGGCGACGCTGCCGTCGCCGGCTCTGTTGGGGGAGCGCATGTGGGATCCCGATCGGTCGAGAAAGGCATACCCCTCGCGCGACGACTTCGTGCGCGCCTGTGTTCCGATCCTGCGTCTGGAACTCGACCGATTGCAGCAGGCCGGCGCGACAATTGTTCAGATCGACGATCCACATCTCTGTCTCTTCGTGGACGAGGACGTACGCGGTCAGCATGACGACCCGGATGCGGCGGCCACGTTTGCGGTGACGATGACAAATGAATTGGTGGGCGACATGCCGGGCCTGAAACTGGCCGTCCATCTCTGCCGGCGCGCCGGCGCACGCGTCCGCGGCGAGGCCCAGTTTCGCGGCAGCTTTCAGCCGATCTTGAAGCAACTCAATTTACTCAAGGTGCATCATCTGACCATGGAATTCACGGCGCCCGGTTCGGGCGATATGGCCGTGCTCGAAGAATTGCGCGACGATTTCGAGATCGGGCTGGGCTGCGTGGACTGTACGCCCGGAACGATTGACTCGACCGATACGATTGTCGAGCGCGTCGAGCTTGCGCTGCGCCACGTCGCACCGGAGCGGATCACCCTGAACCCCGACTGCGGGTTTGCACCTGGCTCCGCGGCCGAGGTCAGCATCGACGAGGTATCCCAAAAACTACAGAACGAGGCCGAAGCCGCGTGCCGGCTGCGCGATCGTTACGCCTAGGCTGATGACTCCGCCGCATTCACAGAAGTCGCCATTGTCGTACCATCTCTGCGGCGTAGGGGGGATCGGCATGAGTGCGCTGGCGCAGGTACTGGTCGGGCAAGGGCATCGTGTCTCCGGATCCGATCGCGCCCTGGCCGGCGATGCCGCTCCGCCGATCTTCGGGCAACTCGCGAACGGCGGTGTCGTGTTGTGCCCGCAGGACGGTAGCGGGGTGACGTCCGGCACGGAGGCGGTCATCGTCAGCAGCGCGATTGAGGATGATAATCCGGATCTCGGCGCGGCTGACCGGCTCGGTATTCCCGTCCAGCATCGCGCGGAGCGACTGGCGGAACTGGCCGGCCAGGGGAAATGCCTGGCCGTGACGGGCACGTCCGGAAAGACGACGGTCACCGCCCTCGCCGGATGGGTCCTGGCAGAGCTTGGCGCGGACCCCACCGTTGTGAACGGTGGATCGACGACGGGCTGGATCGCGGACGACCGGGTCGGCAACGTGCGCATCGGCACGCCGGACCTGTGGGTGGTTGAGGCCGACGAGAGCGACCGTTCGCTGCTCAACTTTCATCCGGAGTGGGCGATTATTACCAATGTCTCCAGGGATCACTTCGAACTCGATGATTTGCAGGCCATGTTTCAGCGTTTCGCCGATCAGACCGCCGCGTTCGTCGTCACGGATTCCGACCTCGACGCGAACTTGGATATGAGCTCGGTGCATGGCTCGGCGGAGGGCATCCGTTTTGTCTATGGGGAGACCGAGTTTTCGCTCGCGCTGATCGGAGAACACAACGTACGCAATGCCTTGCAGGTTGTGTTGATGGTCGAGCAAATGGGGTATGCCCTGGCCGACGTCGCGGTGGCCCTCGAGTCGTTCCCGGGTGTTCATCGACGACTCGAGCGAGTCGGACAGGCCGCTGGTGTGACGGTCTTTGACGACTACGCACATAACCCATCCAAGATCACAGCGGCCTGGGCGGCCGTGCGAAAGATATCGAACCGGGTGTTCGGCATCTGGCAGCCGCACGGCTACGGGCCGCTGGCGCACATGTATGATGAACTACTCGAATGTTTCACTGCGCTGGCGCGGGAGGAAGACCGGGTTTTCGTGCGACCTGTTTTCTACGCCGGCGGCACGACGACGCGGACGGTATCATCCGATCAGTTCGTGGCCGATCTGCGCGCGCGCGGGGTGAACGTGGACCTCGCAGCCGGTGCCCAGGACGTCGTCGCGGGTGCCGGTGTAGATATGCAGGAGGGCGATGCCGTGCTGAGCATGGGTGCCCGCGATCCGTTGTTGCCGGAGTACGCGCGCGCGATCGTCGATGCTATCGCGCGATAACCACGCGCGGCGCCAAATTCTGAGTATAGACTCGGCGGCTTGTTGTCCCGATTCCGGGGTGGCATAATGCGCGGAATGAAGATCGGCATTCCAGGCGAGATCAAGACGAACGAACACCGCATCGCCTGTACCCCGGGCGGCGTGCGTTCGCTTGTCGCAGCGGGCAACCAGGTTCTGGTCGAACGCGGCGCGGGAACGGGAAGCGGGTTTGCGGATCGGGAATACGAGAGGGTCGGCGCGACGATCGTGTCCGGCGCCGAGGAGGCCTGGTCCGCCGAGATGGTGTACAAGGTCAAGGAACCGGTTGCGGAGGAGTACCGCTTTCTGCGCGACGATCTTCTTCTGTTTACCTACCTGCACCTCGCCGCCGACCTTGCGCTGACGCAGGAGCTGATGAAGGCGAAGACGACCGGTGTGGCGTACGAGACGGTGCAGATCGGGCGACGGTTGCCCCTGCTTGAGCCGATGAGCGAGATCGCGGGGCGCATGAGCCCGGTCCTGGGTGCCTATTTCCTGGGCAAAAATGTCGGCGGCAGCGGCGTCCTGCTCGGTGGCGTTCCCGGTGTTTTGCCGGCCAAGGTTGTCGTGTTCGGCGGCGGCACATCCGGATTCGATGCGGCCCGGGTAGCAAGCGGGATGGAGGCCGACGTGACGGTGCTGGAACTCGACATGGACCGCCTGCGGCACATCGACATCACGTTTCATGGTTCGATCCGGACTTTGTATTCGAAGGAACAGAACATCCTGGACGCGATTCCATCGGCGGACCTTGTCATCGGCGCGGTCCTGATTCCCGGTGCGCTGGCGCCGAAGCTCATGACGCGCGAACTCCTGCGCATGATGAAACCCGGCTCCGTTTTTGTGGATATCGCGATTGACCAGGGTGGTTGCTCCGAGACGTCACGACCGACAACACATGACGATCCGATTTACACCGAGGAAGGTGTGATTCACTATTGCGTTGCCAATATGCCGGGCACCTACTCTCGCACGGCGACGCAGGCGCTCACCAACGTCACATTACCCTACGCCTTGAAACTCGCCGTCGACGGGTTGGACGGCGCGCTGGTCAAGGCGCCCGAACTGCTGCCGGGGGTCAATACGCGGGCCGGCAAGCTGACCAACGAGCAGGTTGCGGACGCACACGGTCTGGCCTACGAGCCATTGCCGGGCTAGCTTCGAGACACGTCTCGATAGGTTGTCCCTAGATCGTGATCGTTCGGCCGGCCCGTCCAGTCGGCAAAATTCTCGATGCCGACATGGACCCAGCCCTCCATGATGCGGAGATACCGACGGCTCAAGGCGGTTTCCGGATGTATGAACCGCGGAGCACGGCGTGTGTTGGTCTGACGACGCTTCATGTTCTTTTTCGCGAGCCCACAGGATCGGTGATGCGAGGTTGGCTATCTTCGGCAACTCACGATGCCGAGCGCAACGGTAAAGGAGCGGTCACGATGGTCTCGGAGCTTACAGCGTATGGCGACCGGCTTATGGATCCGGGACAGGTAGGATCGTGAAAAGAAGGGCGTCGCCGGCTTCCATGAATATTCCAACGTCACCATCAGCGCTTTCCATCCGGTTCGGCCGGGACTACGATTCAGGCAGAGTCCTAATGGAAGATAAGCCAACAGTGCCCCGCATTGCGTTAACCATGGGCGATCCGGCCGGGATCGGGCCGGAGATCTGTCTGCACGCCCTGGCGGAGGCGTCGTTGCGAGCCCATTGTGTGCCGATCGTGTTTGGCGATGCCGCCACGCTTGTCCGCGTGGCGGAGACCTGTGGACAACCGCTGCCGGAGTTGATTAGTGATGACGTGAGGCAGTTGACGGACGCGACAGTCCCGATGGTCCTCGATCTGGGCGGCGTCGCCGTGGACGCCATGACGCCGGGTGTGGTCGATGCAGCCAACGGCCGCGCGGCGATGGCTTACATCGAAGCCGCCATCCAGCAGGCGCTGGCGGGAAGCGTCGACGCTATTTGTACGGCGCCGATCAACAAGGAAGCATTGCACGCGGCCGGAATCGAATTTCCGGGACATACCGAGATTCTCGCGGAGCGGACGGGTGCGGCCCGCACATGCATGCTGATGACTTCCGATGAACTTACCTGCAGTTTCGTTACCATGCACATTGGTTACAGTGCGGTGCCTGCCGCGCTCAACGTGGAACGAATCGTGGATGTGATCGAGTTGACGACCAGGGCGATTCACCGTTTGCAGGGGCGGGCCGCGCGACTCATTGTCTGCGGATTGAATCCGCACGCCGGCGAGCAAGGGCTCTTCGGGAATCGCGAGGAGGAACAGGTCATCGCTCCTGCAGTAGCGCGCGCACGCGAGCGTGGATTCAACGTGGAAGGGCCGATCGCGCCGGACACGGCGTTCCTTCCTCAGCGCCGGCGGGATGTCGATGCCTTCATCTGCATGTACCATGATCAGGGGCTTATACCGGTCAAGATGCTGGCGTTTGAAAGCGCGGTGAACATCACGCTGGGTCTGCCGATTGTGCGCACGTCAGTGGATCACGGCACAGCTTTTGATATTGCCTGGCAGGGTAAGGCTGATCCCGGCAGTTTGTTCAAGGCCCTGCGGATGGCAGCCACGCTGGTCGGTTAGACTTCCCTGGCGACCGCGAGCACGAAGGTGCCGTGTGGAACCGGATTTTCCCATGCCTGCGTCATGATGTACCCGTCCACCGGTGCGAGGATTTGCGTGGCGGGTTCGTCAATTCTATTGAAGTCGTGCATGCGCGCGACGGGTTCGCCCGCGGCGACCTTGCGACCACATCTAAAAAAAGGTTCATAGTAGCCGCGGAACGGGGCATTGACATAGCAGTCGCGATCCACGAGTTGGATTAACTTTTGCGTGCCGTCGGCGTGGTGGGCGATGGGTTCGATTGTTCCCGCCAGCTGGCCCAGGTTGATCGCGGATGCCAGGATTCCCTGGCGTCCGTAGCGCACCCCGTCCGGATGGATCGCTTTACCCCAGCCCAGTTCAGACCCCACGGTTATTTTGCCGGCGCGTTCGGCGTCACTGGGCAGGAGCCCCGGCGTCTGATCCTGGTACATCAGTACGAATTCGGTGCCGTACCAGCGCGCCGTGTCCTCGATCGTCTTGCGCTGGTCAGGGTCCTCGATGTGGTGGAAGCTGCTGCAAAGCGCGAACTCGTAGCTGGGTCCGCCCGCATGTAGATCATGCACGATATGCACGTGTGGCCAGATCGAATCGCGCATGAAAGCCGCGATGCGATGCGTGATGCCGGCCAACGCCGGCTCGTTGCCCGCGCCGTCCACAAACGCGCGGTTCAGGTTGACACCGTCGTCGTCGACGCTTTCGCGCGTGGCGGAGGCGAAGGCTGAAACGTTGAGTATGGGGATCAGGATCAGACGGCCGCGAACATCGTCGACGCGCAGGTCGCGAATCAGGCTCTTGATTACAATCGGTCCCTCGAACTCGTTGCCGTGATTGGATCCCGTCGCAACCAGGCCGTGCCCGGCTTCGGCTTCGGGGCCTACCAGGACCGTCAGCGGTATCAGGTGTTCGCCCCACAGGCTGTCATGCTCAAGGCCGACCCAGTAGTCGCGCCGACCCGGTGATTCGAGGTCAAGTCCATGCGGCTGTACGATTTGTCGATTCATAAGACGGGTTCCTCTTGCCCCTGGCGATCCCTGCCGAAGGGCGTCTGAAAGGTAGCAGAATCGGATGTCCTCGCAATGCCAATACGGCGCATCGGGCAAGATGGTTGACCTGTGCGGCCCTGTTGCGCACAATCACATCGACTTTTTTATGCCTATGCAGTCGATTTGCTTCGATGGTCGCTTGCTTGCGATCAGTTTCGCGTTGAGTGCCGCGATTCTCTTCGTCATTGCTCGCCGCCGTGCCGGGCAACCCGAACGCGTTCACTGCGGGTCCATCGCTCGGGTGGTCGCGCTCGTAACGGTCGCCTGGTGGTTGACGGCTGAACACTTAAAGAGGAGAGGGCGCGCTACATGATCCGTGTGCCGCGGTTCTTTTTCGAGCATGCGTGAGGTTCGACCTTCCTGCCTGATTCTAGCGTCGAAATCCGAGCGACGTCAGCGTCTCCTGAAGGAGATCGGCGTCGATTTTCGCGTCGAAGTGACGGATGTGGACGAGGTCTGTCATCGACGTGATCCACACCGAACGGTTGCTGAGAATGCGGTTCTGAAGGCACGGGCCGTCATGGACCGCAATAAGCGGGCGACGGTACTTGCGGCCGATACGGTACTCGCTTTTGAGGACGAGTGTATCGGTAAGCCGAATTCCCTGGACGAGGCGCGCGAGATTCTATTCCGGCTCTCGGGTCAAACACACGCGGTTTTAACCGGTGTGTTTCTCGCCGTGCCGGATATGCCACCGTTTCGCGTGACGGAGACCTCGCGCGTGACATTTCGAGCTTTGAGCGCGAGCGATATCGAAGCCTATATCGCCACGTTCAATCCGCTGGACAAGGCCGGGGCCTATGACATCGGGACCAACGGCGACGTGGTTGTCGCCTCCCTCGCGGGTTCGCGATCCAACGTGATGGGACTGCCCATGGAGCGGGTGCGTGTCTGGCTGCACGAACTCGGAATGATCTAGCGAATTCCGGACACCTTATCTTTGGCGTCGAATGAGATTGCACGGCGTCCAAAACGATTGCGCCAATACATCCACGTTGGCCCTTTCAGGGTCGGGGTCTGGTGGGTGGGAGGATAACCGTATGCGACGAGGACCGCATCCTTCGAAATGCCGGCTACGATTTCGCCGGTTCGCACGCATTCCTTCTCAGCCTTGCTCATCCCCGCCGTGAGCGCTTTCAGATCCTGCGTCGTAAATATCCTGTCCTTGATGGCATCCGGGGTCAGGCCGGGATGAAATTTCTTCTGAATGAATATAATGTGCTGCACGGTGCTGTCCGCCAGTCGAAACGTAATACTCGTCCGGCGCCTGTTCGGAACGATGGCTACGTCCGTAACCTCCGTGCCGGCGGGGATGAGGGTTCCGACCTTGTAGTTGATGACGTACATCCGGGCCGGCTGTTCCACCCAGATGTTGTGCGCCGTATATAGCTTGTCTTCCGCTTCGCAAGTTAACGCGATGAACATCCCGATCAGGGCCGCGGCATGGTGAAAAATCGTCTTCATAATCTATCCTCTTTGTCGCTGTCTTTGATGTGCGCCGTTGGCGACGTGCAGCGATACGCCAACGTTGTGCCGCCGTATATCAAGATCCGGAGATCTACTCTTCGTCTTCTTCCTGGTACTTATCATGGCCGGCCCGCCGCTGCTGTTTCAGGACTTTAATCAATGCCGCGGCCGCTTTGAGGTTCCCGGTTTTCAGTGCCGTGACCAGTTTGCGCGTGGTCTCGGTCGTGGCTCGAATGTCCTTGCTATAGGCCGCCGCGGCATTTTTTCGCTGTCCCACGGGCAGCGCCCGGATACGCGCCGGGGTCATGTTCGTGGCCGCCTCGAGATGCTTCAGCATCGTCTCGGCGACGATGACATATTGGCGCGTCTGCGCACGGACCGGTTCGCCGCGAAATGCACGGTCGAGTCGAGCGAACGACTTGCCGACATGTTCCATCGTGCCGTGCAGCGGATTGTCGGCATCATGGCTGCTGCTGTCGTCGTCGCTGCTGCTGCTGTCGTCGTCGGCAAGGACGTTGGTCGATAAGAATAGTCCGGCGAATAGCAGGAGGATGAGCGTCAGGGTGTGTCGTGTGTGCATGCTGTGTTCTCCGGGGCGAGGTCTTCAGTGTTCTCAGTCAATCACGTGGCGGCATGCTATACCTGCGTGCCGACCACGGTCAACCATAGGTTAGCGCCCCGAAGCGCTGCGGTGGGTCCGGCGGTTCCACGTGAGGCGTAGCGAGTCGCCGAGCCGCGGAGCGTGTGCGGGTGTCGGCTCGCGTTGCATGTCATCGCCTCCGGCCGTCGTCGAGTCGATTGCGGCGGCCAGTCCCTCCATCAGGGCGGTCATCGACCCGCTATTCGTCTTGCGCGTCGTCCGCGCGAGCGGGTGGCCGCCCCGCTGTGAATGCGAGCGCGGCCGAATTGATACAGTAACGCAGCCCGGTCGGATACGGGCCGTCATCGAAGATGTGACCAAGGTGTGCGTCACATCGACTGCAGACCGTTTCGGTACGAACCATTCCGAACGAAATGTCGTCGATTTCGGTGACGACAAGTTTGTCGATCGGATCCCAAAAGCTCGGCCAACCGGTTTTCGAGTCAAATTTTGTCGCGGAACTGAACAGCACCTGGCCACAGCAGATGCAAGCGTAGGCGCCGTCCTCATAAACCTTGTTCAACGCGCCGGTGAACGGACGTTCGGTGCCTTTACGACGGGTGACGAAGAACTGTTCCGGCGTCAACTGCTTGCGCCACGCCGTGTCGGATTTGATGACCTTGCCGGAGGTCGGCACGGCCGTGGCGGCGGCGTTTGTGGTCGCTTCACCCGCAGGCGCGGAGGCCGCGGGTCTCTGACACGAGCAGAAGCCGACAAGCAGGACGGCGGGCAGAAGGGTTGTGAGGAGCGTGCGCATACTTTCGAGAGAGAACTCAACCATCTTTTGTATCATGATACGCGAGCCTTGTCCACCGGAAGGCCGCGCGAACGTGATTTTTTGTCTGCCGTCGGCGGGCGCGTTGTTGCGCTTCCACGATACGATAAGGGTTGAACAGGGCGGGCGGTCTCGCGTAAGGATAGGCATCCATGCGCATTCATGCTTTCAGTTCGTTGACCCCGCCTGCGGCGTTGGCCGACCAGGTGGCCGCCGTTCCTTACGACGTCGTGAATGCGGCTGAGGCGCGGGCCCTGGCGGCGGATAATCCACACAGCTTTCTGCACGTCACCCGACCCGATGTCGATCTCCCGGACGGCGCGGGTCCGGCGGAACAGTATGCGCGGGCGCGTGATGAGCTTGCCCGCTTCGTGGATGCCGGTTCGCTGGTGCGATCGGACCGCGCTGCTTTCTATATCTATAGACAACAGTTAGACGGGCACGCGCAAAGCGGCCTGGTCGCCTGCTGTCATATCGAAGATTACGAGCATGCGACGATCAAGAAGCACGAGCATACGCGGCCGGATAAGGAAGCGGATCGCGCGGAACACATTCGCGTGTTAAATGCGCAGACCGGCCCCGTTTTTCTTGCCTATAGGGAGACCGTGGCGATCAACGAGCTGGTCGCAGACGCAGAAAGGGGCGATCCCGTCTTCGATTTCACGGCGCCGGACGGGGTACGCCACACCGGCTGGTCGGTGCCTGATCCGCAAGGTACGGTCGCCGCGTTTGGGGCTGTACCCGCTGCCTATATAGCGGATGGACACCACCGCGCCGCAAGTGCGGCGAAAGTCGGGGCGGAGCGGCGCGGCGCGAATCCGGCCCATGCTGGGGACGAGGATTACAATTGGTTTCTGGCCGTGCTATTCCCGTCCAGCCGGCTCAAGGTTCTGGCGTACAACAGGGTTGTGCAGGACCTGAACGGCCACAGCGCGGACGAATTGCTCAGCGCGGCCGAGATCGCTTTCGACATAGCGGTCGGTGTCCCGCCGACACCGGACCAAACCGGCGACATCAGGATGTACCTGGCGGGCAAGTGGTACGGGTTGCGACCCCGCGATGTGCCCGCGGATGATCCCGTCGCCATGCTCGACGTGAGCATCTTGCAGGACCAGTTGCTGGCGCCGCTGCTTGGTATCGACGATCCGCGCACAAGTACCCGGATCGAATTTGTCGGAGGCATTCGTGGCGTAGACGCATTGGTCGACCGCGTCGATTCCGGCACCGCGACGGTGGCCTTTTCCATGTACCCGACCACCGTCGATCAACTCATGGCGGTGGCGGATAGTGGCGATGTGATGCCGCCCAAGAGCACCTGGTTCGAGCCCAAGCTGCGGTCGGGACTGTTCGTACATACGTTGGGCGATTAAGTCCGCGCCCCGTGCGCCGCCACACGTTGTGGCCATCAGGAATGGCAATGCCTAAAAAGTCGCAATCGATTACGGTGACGGTGCGTCTGCGCCGAATGCACGACTATTGGGGTACGCCGATTCCTTGGCATTATTCGCGTGATGCGTTGATTCGTTGCCTGCGCGGGATTGCCAGTCGTCGGGACAACGTGCTGCAGCGTAGTTGCGTCTTGCTGCGTGGCCAGCCGCAGGCCATGACGCACATCGCGATAGATCACGTCCAGGAGGGTGCTTACCAGCTCGTCTTCAAGACGCGCATACGGTTTGCGGAGGCCAAGCCGCTTGTGCTGTGCCTGATCGTTGCCAAGGATAGCGGCCGCGTCAGCCGCCTGGCGGACGGCGAGCATCGCAACCTGGTCGCGTTGCACGCGCGTCGTCCCGAATCGGTTGTGTTGCCGTTACGCGGTGGTTACCTTGGCCTCGAACCATCCCGCGGAGCACCACGCAAAATCTACGTCTACTGTGCCGATTGGCTGTCCGGTTTTCACGAACTGGGCGTCAACCGCCGCATGAATTTCTTTATCAATGAGAAACCGTTTCATCATTTTGATCGGGCGACGACGGTCAAGATCAAGAAACAGATCGTCGACCTCTGCATGGCGCTTTACGACGAGGACAGGGGTCGCGGAATTGAGACCCCGTTAATCGGTGCCGGCGACATTGTCATTACGCGTCCGCGCGGTGGTCGCGGCTTGGAGCTCAAACTGATTGCCGCGCGAAAAATGATCTCGGGCCTTACGCGCGAGGCTTGTCTGAAGATGTACAAAGACTACCGGGGCGAATGGGGCGGCAAGACGTTTCGGCTGTCGAACTAGCCCGTCAGTCCGCGTATTGGGGGGTACCGCCCAGGGCGCGCACGACGTGCTCGAGTTTTTCCAGGTTCGGGGTCGTGTTGCGCACGATCAGTTTGCCATTGCCGAATTCGTAGCGCGCAACGGAACCCCTCGGAAACGGAACGCCCAGCTCCTCCAGAAACGGACGCACACCGACCGTGCGCGCATCGTTCATGGATGTTTGTGGGATCGAGTAGGTCCGGAGGTGCACGGTGCCGAAATTTCTGCCGATGACGACGACGTTTCCGCGAATGACGTAGGTCAGGCCGGTCACCTTCATGATGGTTCGCAGGGTCTGCCCGACGCTCATCTCGCGCGCCTTAAAGGAGACCGACGAACGGTGGTTCAGCGCATTCGCGCGTAGCACGATATTGACCTCGCTCTGGTCGGACAGAACTCGCGCGACATGCTTGATCGATGCCTGGCGGAAATCGATCTCGTGGATGATCGTCTCTTCCAGGTGCAGCTCGACCTCCGCCCGCGTACGCAGCATTCGGTCCGGGTCGGAAACCGGTGCGGTCGGCGGTGTGTTGGTCGCGGTAGCGGGGCCGGGTGCCGCCAGGAGAAAAAACATTGCGAGCACGATGTCACTCGCATGCGGCCGGCACTGGGTGTGCGCCGTCATGCTTCCAGCCGGTTGATCAGGCCGGCAGACACGCCGGCGCCGAATCCGTTGTCGATGTTAACGACGGACACGCCCGCCGCGCAGGAATTCATCATGGTCAGCAACGCGGCTACGCCTTCGAAGTTGGCCCCGTATCCGATGCTGGTCGGAACCGCGATAATCGGCCGGTCGACGAGTCCTCCGACGACGGAGGGCAGGGCGCCTTCCATTCCGGCTACAACGACGATCACCCGCGCGGACCGCAGTTTGTCCAGACGTGTCAGCAGGCGATGCAGACCCGAGACGCCGACATCGAAGATCGTTTCCACGTCGGCGCCCATGCGCCGGGCGGTGAGGGCGGCTTCCTCGGCGACGGGAATGTCGGAGGTGCCGGCGCAGACCACGGCGACGCGTCCCGTGCCCGGCGGAGGCGTCTCGATGTCGCGCGTGATGGCCCGGGCCGTCGCATGATGGACCGCATCGGGCAGCGCCTGCAGAACGGCCGTGGCCTGATCTTCCGCCACACGGGTTACAAATGCGCCCTGGCCCGAGGCATTTAGGGTCTGTATGATTTTGATGATCTGCTCGGACGTCTTGCCCGGCGCAAAGACGACCTCGGGCAGGCCCTGTCGCTCCAGGCGTTCGAGGTCGACATTGGCGAATCCGAGCGATACCTCGGGCATGGATCCCAGTTGTTCGAGCGCGGCGTCAGGGGCCAGATCGCCGGCGGCGACCTTGCTGAGGACCGTTCCGATATCCAAGTTTGTGGGTTTCGTCATTCTTTATTCGTGCAGGTGCGAACTTGCCGCAGGAAATCGACAATGCCGGCACATGCCGCTACGTAAGGATGATGTCGGGACCAGGGTGCGTCAAGTCCCATGCTCCCCGGCGACAAATGCGGGCCGAATCGGGTCATTCACCCGCGTGGCAATGCGCGACCGAGTACGGAGTTTGACAGTCTGGTCCGAAAATGGTGTCATTTGAAAAGTAATGAATTCGGGCTGGCATCGTACCGGCCCGGCTCGTATGCATCGAACGCGCAAACCGGTTCATAGTTGCTACACCTGCCTCTTGAATCTCGGCGATCATTGCTGGGCATTCGAATCCCCCCACGATCAATGGCATGATCACCACCGTTGCCCCGGCTTTGAGGATGACGACCTCTACGCCGAATTCGAGCACTGGCGTAAACAAGCCCAGGTCAAGACTTCACAAGACCTGCGACAGGAACGATTTGGCCGGCCCGAGCTTGAGCCCCGCCGCCGGAATCCAACGTCCTCTAACGATCATGCGTAGCATGCCCCGGGCTGTCCGCTAATGTCGAAACACGACCATCCACCACGCCGCAAAGGCTCGCGCGGCCGCGAGCGGGCCCTGCTGGTGCAGGTGACGTTGCCGGGCAGCGACCGGGACGCCGCGTGCGATTCGCTTGCCGAATTGGAACGCCTGGGTCACACCGCGGGTATCGACGTTATCGGTAGCATCACGCAACGCCGCAGCCGCTTCAATCCGAGTCTGTGTATCGGCGAGGGCAAGCTGTCTGATATT
>CAJWTS010000022.1 GCA_913047795.1 uncultured Verrucomicrobiota bacterium
CAGGTTAATGTCGTCGGTGTAAGTTCCCTTGCCCCGCACCAGGGTATCGTCTTCCTTGCGCCGGACGGGCTGCCAATGCGTTTCGGCGCATCACTTCGCGGACGATCGCGATTCCATCACGGAGGGGTTACATGCGATCCTGAACCAGAACGATGTCGTACTTCTGAGCGGTGGTGTGTCAATGGGGCGCACGGATTACATTCCGGAAGCACTGGCGGCGTGCGGCGTCACCGTTGTCTTTCACAGAGTGCTGCAGCGTCCGGGCTTGCCGTTCTGGTTTGGCATCGGGGCGACCGGGCAACGGGTGTTTGCTATGCCCGGAAATCCGGTATCCACCCTGATCTGTTTCCGGCGCTATGTCTTGCCGCAGCTCGCTCGTTGCAGCGGCGCCGGTCCGCGACCCGCTTGGGCCGTGCTGGCAGAACCCTTCGCCTTCGCGAAGTCATTGACCTGCTTCTTGCCGGTTGTTGTCGATTCGGATGAGGGCAGGCTCCGCGCGGAGCCACGACCGACCGGGGGATCGGGCAATTTCGCAGCCCTGGCCGGAACGGACGGATTTGTGGAATTGGCCGCCGAGCATGATGCGTTTGCTGCCGGCGAGGTTGTGCCGTATCATGCCTGGTCAATTTAGCAGCGAGCAGGCAAGCCGTGTTCTTAGAGGAAAAAGAAAGAGAGTTCGTCGAGAAGCGTCGTGCCTATATCCGTATCTGGCCGATCGTGGCGTGGATCCTCCTGCTGGGCCTGGTGGCGCTCGTGATCTATCTGTTCCTGAAGACCCCGCTGCTCGTCAATCCAGCCAGTGTGATGGAGGCGCTCGGTGCCGGCACGCTTGAAGGCCCAACGTTGACGACCATGGCAGCCTTATTGCCGATTGCCATGCTGATGGCGATCGGAGCGGTGACCTTTATGCTGCTCTATTGCTGTGTCGCCATGCGCAACGAACGGAGACTCATCGCAGCGATCGACGAGTTGGTCCGGGAGGACCTGTCGCCGCAGGATCCACTTCCGAGTGACTGAGGCCTGACAGGCAGAGACTACTTCACCGCGATCGGATTGCCCGGTGAGCCGGTTGCGCCCTTGAGTTTGAGCGGCGCAAAGATGAACGCGGACTCGTAGGCTTTGTCGGCCGCAAGCAAGTCGAGATCGAGATTCTCGAGCAGGTAGATGCCGTGCCGCATCAGCAGTAGTTCGTGCACGGGAAAGACCTTGTCCTTTTCTCCCGCGGGCACGGCCTCGACGCCCCAGTTGTCGGAGCCGACGATGGTCACCCTTTGGCGCACCATCCAGCGTGCCGCATCCATGCCGATTCCCGGTTCGCTCGCGTTGTACGTCGCATTGTCCGTTTTCCAGAGCTGCCCGTGACCGGTTCGAATCAGTACCGCATCGCCGGGATTGATGCGGGAACCCTGTTTCGCCAGCGTCTTTTCGATGTCCTGCTCGGTGATGATGTATCCGGCCCCGAGGCGTTCGACTTCTTTGTATGCGGCGATATCGAGGAGCACGCCGCGGGTGAAGAACGGACCCGCGTTTTCGATACCCAGGCGCTCGAGTCCGTGCGGCTTGCTGATCTCAGCGCGATCAAACCCGTTGTACAACAAGTCCCGGCCACCCGTGCGTACTCCGACATGCCCCAGTCCATCCAGTTGTGTGCCGATCTGTCCGATCTCGCCGCTGATAATTTCCTCGTTCCATACGATGCGATTTGTTCCGGCAGGACCACCGCTAGGCGAGCCGACCATGGTCAGGCTGTAGTGACGCTTGCCGAATAGCGGCATGCCTTCCTCGTATACACGTCCGAGGGAATAGACCTTGCCAGTCGTTATCAGGGCCCCCGCCTCAAGCACTTTCGCGGACGTCATGCGGTTCGCCGCACCACGTTCATCCTCGGCGCCCCATGCGGAAGGCCACCACCGCTGCGCTTCCGGCACCGGGTCGGCGATCGTGCAGGTCGCAGACGTCAGTGCGAGACACAGGCCGCAGAAATGGATCGTCCTCATTCTTTCTTCCTGCTCCCACGGATCAGGTCATTCAGGCCCACTTCTGTCCCAGTTCCTCGATCCCGGATTTCTGGAGATCCTCGGGTGACATTACCAGGCGGAACCGGCAGTCGGCTTCGAACTGGAGGAAGAACGGTTCGGTCAGCGCGGGCAGTTGCGATGCGTCCTGAATATCGACAATCAGGACCGCCGTGCGAAGTCCATCCAGCTCGGTGAAATAAACCGCCTCCGGCTTTATGTCATCCAGGATGCGGCCGATGATCGGGCCCGCCGTGCCGTCGCGTATCAACGTGTTGAACGGCTCGTGGGGGAGTTCAGCTTGAAGCATGAATCGCATGACACACCTCTTTTGTTCCGTTGTTATTCGTTGCCGCCGTAAATAATTCGCGCGCGACATGGTCGGCCAGTGCGCGTCCTCGCTCGGTCATCTTCCAGCGGCTATCGACCTGGGCCAACAAACCATCTTCGGCGAGGGAATGCAAGACGCCGGCGAGCGCGGGCCCGCTCGCCGGGACACCGTCACTCATGCGCAGGCCAAATACAAGGCGTTCGGCCGCCACGATATCCGGGGATCGCTCATCGATTTCGCGCGGCGGCGACTGTGCCCGTCCCGCAGCGTTGATGTATGCCTTTAGGTCCGGCGCATTGCGCCAGCGCAGGGGGCCCACATGTGATGCGGCGGAAGGGCCGATGCCGATGTACTCGCCGCCTTGCCAACAGTCGACATGATGTTGACAACGGAAACCCTCACGCGCGAAGTTGGAAATCTCGTAGGCCTCAAAGCCGGCGGTTTCCAGAGACGTTCGCGCCACCGACAACATGGCCAGTTGCTCGTCGTCGTCGAGCAAGGCAAAGCGCCCGGCATCGGCTTGTTCGGTCAGGGCGGAACCCTCGTCGAGGTCGAGCGCGTAAATCGACATGTGGTCCGTCTTGCAAGCGATGGCCTGACCGACCGTGGTCTGCCATTGCTCCGGTGTAACGCCGGGAATGCAGGCAATCAGGTCCAGGTTGATGTTTGTGATGCCGGCTTCGCGTGCCAGGCCAACCGTCTGCTCGATCTCCCTGGCGTTGTGTGTCCTGCCCAGGCGCTTGAGGATATCGTCGTCGAACGATTGGGCGCCGATACTGCAGCGCGTGACACCCGCATCACGCAAGACCGCGCACTTGTCGAGGTCCAGGGTCCCGGGGTTGATCTCGATCGAGCACTCTTCCACGGTATCGCCGCGCACCCCGTCGCGAACGATTGCGCAAAGTCGTTGCAGTTGCCCGACACTCAGCATAGACGGCGTGCCGCCGCCAAAATAGATCGTACGCAGATCAAGGGCAGGGTAGGCGGCCAATTCGAACTCGAGCGCGTCGAGGAACGCACCGACATGGTCCCGGTCGCGGGTCGTGACGTAGAAGGCACAATAGGGGCAACGCACTTCGCAAAACGGAATGTGCACGTAGAGACCGGTGACGTTAGATAGGTCGAGATCGCTGGGTTCCGCGAAGGGCATAGGTGGATGATAAACCCGCGATGGTCTTAAGGGAAGGTCATCCTGCCGCGATCACGGCGCCTCAAGCCCAACGCTGATACGATAGAGCCTCCGCAGGGGATTGTTTGTGTCGAGGAAAGCCGCCGTGCCGCCGGAGCCGGATATGTTGGTTATTCCCGCCATGTTCGTCCATGTCCCGGTAACGGGATCATCATTGAACTCCAACGCATAAACACGTCCACTGGATGAGCCGAACGAGATCAGGATCGAGTTTGTGAATTGCAGCGCCGTGATGGTCAGCACTGACTCCGCGTTGGTCGGATCTGTTGCCGCGATGAATTCAGCGAGGTTGTTCAATCCGTCCTGGTCGGCGTCCAGAACGGCGTCGAGTTCATTTGTCGGGTCCAGTCCGAAGGCGTTTTCAAAACTGTCCGGCATCTCGTCATTGTCATCGTCCGTGTCGGCGGCATCGGCATCGCCGTCTCCATCGCTATCAATCAGGAACGTCGTGGCAAAGGCCAAGTTGTCCGCCAGGGTCGTCTCCACCACGGAAGCCGTGACTTGCGCGAAATTCGTAACGAGGCCCTGAATGTTGGTTCCCACCATGACGCGCACGGTCATCGTCGTGACACCGCCTGCAGCAAGTGCGAACGGACCACAGGTGACGAGCGGGCCAACGCTCACGCAGCCGGCGCTGCTGCCAGGGGCTACGAATGTGAGGCCGGAGGGCAACGTGTCCTCAATCAGGACGCCGGCCGCGTCCTCTGTGCCCGAATTGGTGACGGAAAACGTATAGTCGATGTGCGTCACCGTACCGTCCACCGGATCGGGACTGTCGCTCTTGGCCAGTGACAGCTCCGTACTTGTGAGCACTTCGATCGTGAGCGTCGCGGTGTCGTTGGTGGCCTGTGGATCGAGTCCGTCACTCACCGTGTAAAAATGGTTGGCAAGGAACCCGCGACTTAGTTCGTCAACCCTCACGGTATATACGATCGTGGTGCCGGCATTCACGGCCAGCGTGTTGACACGGTACGGAGGAATGGCTTCGTTTGCGATCTGTCGGATTTCATTCGAAGACAATTGGCGGCTATAGATCCGTATGTCGTCTATGCTGCCGTTAAACTCTTCCATCGGGACGGCAACACTGCGCGTCGCTCCGATCCATAATTCCTCCGAGCTGACGATCGGTCGTGCGTGACCACTGCCCGCTACCCAGGACGAGGCCCGCAGTTCGCCGTCCACATACAAACGCGTGGTTGCCCCGTTGCCCATGATGTTCACCGCGGCAACATGTTGCCAGGTGCTCGTTTTGATGATCGTGGTGGTTGTCCTGTGGCGTGCGAGGTCCAGCACATTGGAGCTCCAGTAGTGAAAGACGAATCGATCCTCTACGCCTGCACCGTCGCCCTGGCAGAGGGCGTAATTGGAAAACTCGGTCGACCCCGTGCGCCCCTTGGATAGAATGGTGCCCAGTGCCTCAAGCGAGGCAGGGTTGATCCATGCCATGAGTGTGATGGATTCGGCGAGTGCGAAATCGAGAGCATCCGTATCGTCCACGACCACGCGGTCGTCGACGCCATCGAAGAAAAGCCCCTCGTTGAACCGGCCGCGATTCGTCGAAGCTGCCCCGGTCAACGCTCCGTCGTGACCGTTGCCGCTTCTGTCCGTCGCAGTGGAGCCGGTGATCGCGTCGTAGTCATGAAAGAGTATCAGCTCATTTGTCGGCTGGTCTCCGCGCAGGACGGTCGTGCCGGAAGCCAGCATATCGCCGATCAGCAAATTCGTGGCCACCTCGGGTCCCAGGTTGGTGACCGTGATTGTAATCACGAAATTACTGCCCGCAAACACCTGTGTCGGCTGACTGGTTACGGCAATCGCAAGATCGGCCGCTTCCGCGACCGGCAGGGCGTGGCCGAAAAAACAAAGCAATAGGATCATCATCCGACGCCGGGCATCCGGTGGGATTAGCCTGAACGTGGACCGCTCGGGGGGTAAAGGGGAGTCCGATATTGACGTATGTTGTTGGGCTGCGATACCGTGCACTTTGTAGATGGGGATTGTTGGAGCGCCCCGTTTTGTATTCTGTTTCGCTCCTATTATACTAGAAACGAGCGACAAGGGGTAACGGTGTCGGCAGAACAGGAAACGGTCTCATCCGATAAGAAATCAGCGGTCTTTCTTGAGCTGTACCGCAGCATGATTGAGGCACGCGAGGTCGACACGGTCGAGGAAGAACTCGTGACGCGCGGCGAAGCGTTTTTCACGGTTTCGGGGGCGGGTCACGAAGGCAGCGTCGCGCTTAACCCGTACCTGACCGAGCACGACTGGCTCCATTGTCATTATCGCGATAAGGCCTTGATGCTCTCCCGCGGCGTTACGTCGCGCCTGTTCATGCAGAGCGTGCTCTGCAAGGGCGATGGCCATTCGGCCGGGCGCCAGATGAGTGCCCACCTGAGCGATCCGGCACATCATGTCCTAAGCCTGTCCGGTCCGGTGGGTAACAGTGCGCTGCAGGCTGCCGGGGTTGCCGGCGCGGTCAAGAATCGCGAAGGGCATCCGATCGTGCTCTGTTCGATGGGGGACGGCACCTCGCAACAGGGAGAAGTCCTGGAGGCCATCGGCGAAGCCGTGCGTTGGCAGCTCCCGGTCCTGTTTCTTGTGGAAGACAACGCCTACTCGATATCGGTTCCCACGCCGGGCATGACCTTCTTCTCGACGCCTGACGGGGCGCCCGAGACCTTCTACGGCCTCCCGCTGCACCACGTGAACGGCTGGGACCTTCCCGCCTGCCACACGCTCTTCGGTACCGTCGTGGCGGAGATGCGCCAGACGCGCAAGCCGGCAATCGTCGTCATGAAAACCGAACGTCTGGCGAATCATACAAATGCCGACGACCAGACGGTCTATCGCGAGGAAACAGAAATATCAAACGCTCTCGAGAGCGGCGACCCGATCACGCACCTGACCACTTGGCTCGTCGAAAACGGCGTAGAATTGGATGAGCTTGAAGACATCCGCCGCGGCATCGCTGCCCGCGTTCGGCGCGAGTGCGAAGAGACGTTGGAGGAAGATGAGCCGGAGGCGACGGCTGAGGCGGCACGACCGCTGGCGCCCGAACTGAGCGACCCCGCAAACGAGTATCGCGGTACGGACGCAGACGGACAATTGACGATGCTGGAAGCCATTCGCGGTGTGCTGCGTCATCGCCTTGATGCGGACGATCGGGTCTGGCTCTACGGCGAAGATATCGGCGACCCCAAGGGGGACGTCTTCGGCGTAACGCGCGGCCTGAGCACGGCGCATCCCGATCGCGTCATCAACTCCCCGCTTGCGGAAGCGACGATTGTAGGCGTTTCGATCGGCCGCGCACTCGCCGGTCAACGGCCGGTGGCGTTCCTTCAATTTGCGGATTTCCTGCCGATCGCGTTCAACCAGATCGTATCGGAACTGGGCAGTATGTACTGGCGTACGGACGGCGGTTGGGAATGCCCCGTTATTATCATGATTACCTGCGGTGGGTATCGGCCGGGCCTGGGGCCGTTTCACGCGCAGACGCTCGAGTCCGTCGCGGCGCATACACCCGGAGTCGACGTTGTTATGCCCTACACGGCGGCCGATGCCGCGGGGCTCTTGAATACGGCGTTCGAATCGGGACGGCCAACTCTCTTTTTCTATCCCAAGAATTGTCTAAACGATCGGGAGCAAACGACGTCGCCCGACGTTGTGAAGCAGATTGTGCCTCTGGGCCGGGCGCGAATCGCATGTGAGGGTTCCGATATCAGCCTCATTGGATGGGGCAATACGGTGGCCTTCTGTCTCGAGGCAGCGACCCATCTGGGCGGTGCCGGTATCTCCGCGGAGGTCCTGGACCTGAGATCGATGGCGCCCTGGGATCGCGAAGCGGTCATCCGCTCGGCGGAGAAGACGGGTCGTGTGCTGGTTGCGCACGAGGATAACCACACCTGTGGGTTTGGTGCGGAAGTGCTTTCCACCATAGCTGAGGCGGTCGTGCGGCCGCTCGTCTTGCGCCGTGTGACGCGCGCCGACACTTATGTGCCGTTCAATTTTGGCAACCAGTTGGAGGTTCTGCCGTCGACCGCGCGAGTACTCGCCGAAGCAGCTGAGATGTGCGACCTCGATCTAAGCTGGGAAATGCCGTCCGATCCCGCGAACGACAACTATATTGTGGAGGCGCTGGGATCCAGTCCGGCCGATGAATCAATGGAGGTCACGAGTTGGAAAGTGGAAGAGGGCGCCACGGTTGAGACCGGCGACCTGCTTGCCGAGATCGATGCTGACAAGGCAACGGTCGAATTGACGGCGCCTGTTTCGGGAATCGTACGCCGCATCCTCGTGGGTGTGGGCATTCGTCAGAAGGTCGGCACCCCGATCATGGAGATCGAAGTGCCGTCGGGGGTGCGCAAGCGCACGATCAAGACCACCGGTTTGACCGGCACACCCATTCTCAAGCCGCGCCGTGGCGCGTCGACTACGAGCAGTAGCGGTGGCCGGGTAGAGACGACCGTTGCGGTTGCCCTGCCGGCCCTCGCACGAAGCAGCCGCATTGTCACCAACGAGGAACTTGCGGTGAACTTCGAGTCGCAGACGGCGGACGATATTCGCGATCGAACAGGTATCGAAGAACGCCGCTGGGTCGCCGAAGGTGAAGATGCGCTTAGCCTTGCCGTCGACGCGGCCCGGCGACTGCTTAAGCAGGAGTCGCTCGATATCCGGGATCTGGATCTCGTCATCTGCAGCACGGGAACACCCCAGGCGATTACGCCTTCCATGGCCTGCGCCATACTGGGCACGCTGACGGAAGGGGACGATACCGCAAGGGTCCAGGCGTACGATATCAACGCAGCCTGCTCGGGCTATCTGTATGCCCTCCAGTCGGCATATGACTATTTGCAGAGTCAGCCGCGCGGAAAGGTCATGATCGTGACGACCGAGGTGCTGTCTCCCTACCTGAATCGCGACGATTTCGATACGAGCATTATTTTTGGCGACGCAGCATCCGCGACGCTGCTCGGAAGCCTCGAGCACCTGTCGGGTGCGAAGGCAACCGTACGCCGCCCGATCCTTTCGGCCGAAGGTGATATTCACTCCCGAATCACGGTGCCGTTCCCCGGCTCGGGCGGCTACGTGGGCATGGATGGACGTAAGGTGTTCGTTAAGGCGGTACGCTGTATGTCCGAAATGCTGATTGCTGCCTGCGAGCAGAGCGCTATAAGAGTTGAAGACCTTGATATGATCGTGTCGCACCAGGCCAATCAACGCATCATCGATGCGATCCAGAAGCGTGTGCGCCTCCCCAAGGAGAAGCTGTATACCAATATTCGAAGACTCGGGAACACGTCTTCAACAAGTATTCCACAGTGTCTGAATGACATTCTGGCGACGGCGCCGGGCGGTCAGCATTTCGGTCTCTGTGCCTTCGGGGGCGGATTCACATTTGGCGCCGGAATCCTGAAGACGGTCGACTGACGATTCCGGGGCCTCTGGATGCCCGTCCGATCGTATCGTAAGTTCCGCTCAACCGCCCTGAAAGCCGGCTTCACGCTACGCATGACCGATGGGTTGCGCTGAGCCCGGCGACGTTCGCCGCGTTTTAGGCAGGATCACATTCGAGCTACGGACTGCGGCTGCAGTTCTCGTTATACGGTCGGGTTTAGTAGAAACGGCTGGACAAGGTCCGTCCCCGGTCAATATAGTGGCTGGCTCTCTTCCAGCGGGGGACGGGACCTTTGACCCCTTCGTGGGACTGAATATGAACGAATACTGTCCACTACCAAAGCGGCAGGGCCTTTACGACCCTGCATACGAGCACGACGCCTGCGGGGTCGGGTTTATCGTCGATATCGAAGGCCGACGCAGTCACGACCTCATTGGGAAGGCGTACGAAATCCTTATGAATCTCGATCATCGGGGCGCCTGCGGGTGCGAGGCAAACACCGGTGACGGAGCGGGTATGCTCTTTCAACTTCCGGACCGCTTCTTCCGTCAATCGTCCGGCCTCGAACTTCCCGGTGCCGGCGACTATGGCGTTGGCATGGTGTTCTTGCCGCAAGACGAGGCCCAGCGATCAGAATGCATAGCGATTCTCGAAGGATCCATCGGGGAAGAAGGCATGCGGGTACTCGGATGGCGCGACGTCCCGACCGATCCGAGCGACTTGGGCCGTTCGGCGCGAAACCGCGAGCCGGTGATACGGCAGCTCTTCATCGGCCGGTCGGATCCCGGTGGCGATGCACTTGCCTTCGAACGTCGTCTATATATCGCGCGCCGTGTGGCCGAAACCCGCATCATGGAGTCGGGAATGTCGCAGCGGGACCTTTTTTACCTGCCAAGTATGTCCGCCCGGACAATCGTATATAAAGGAATGCTGCGCACCGGACAGTTGCTCGAATATTATCCCGATCTGTCCGATCCAAACATGGAATCGGCCATCGTGCTGGTGCATTCCCGGTTTTCAACGAATACGTTTCCGAGTTGGGACCTGGCGCATCCGTACCGCTACATCATTCACAACGGTGAGATTAATACGATCCGAGGTAACGAAAATTGGATGCGCGCCAGACAGGCGCGTTTCGTTTCCGAGCATCTCGGCGAGGACGTCGAGAAACTCTTTCCCGTTATCGATCCGGCGGGAAGTGACTCCGGTCGTTTCGACAATGGCCTTGAACTGCTCTTCATGGCCGGATGGTCTTTGCCGCACGCCATGATGATGATGATCCCCGAGCCCTGGCTAAAGGATAGCTTCATGGGGGACGAGCGCAGGGCGTTTTACGAATACCATAGCTGCTTGATGGAACCCTGGGATGGGCCGGCGTCGATCGCCTTTACGGATGGTGAGGTCGTTGGCGCCGTGCTTGATCGCAACGGGCTGCGCCCCTCGCGCTATTACGTCACCAAGAGCGGGTACGTGATCTTGGCATCCGAGGTCGGCGTGCTGGATATGCCCGCGGACGATATCGAATACAAGGGTCGGCTGGAACCCGGTCGCATGTTCCTTGTGGATACGACGAAGGGTCGCATCATCGCCGACGACGAGCTCAAGCGCGAGATCACGACGCAACAGCCGTACCGCGCCTGGCTGAATGAGCATGTGGTGGACCTGCGTGAGCTTTCGCCGAAGGGCGAGGTGCCCGCCTTCGAGCCCGCAACACTCCTGGCGCGCCAGACAGCCCTGGGTTACTCCTTTGAAGAAATCCGTATGCTGCTCTTGCCGATGGCCAAGACAGGCGTCGAGGCACGCGGATCAATGGGCAACGACGCTCCGCTGGCCGTATTGTCGGATCGGCCTCAAACGCTCTATGCATATTTCAAGCAGCTGTTTGCCCAGGTGACGAACCCGCCGATCGATGCGATCCGCGAGGAACTGGTTACATCGTCGCAGATGATGCTGGGGCCGGAGGGCAACCTGCTCGAGCCCAACGCCGACGCCTGTCGCAAGATCCGACTGGCCTCTCCCATCTTAACCAGCGAAGATTTTCAACGATTGCTCAATGCGGGCGAAGCCGGGTACCGGGTCGCGGTCTTGCCCCTTCTCTGGCGTGCCTCGGAGGGGGATAAGGGGCTGGAAGCGGCCATGGATGCGCTCTGCTCCGCCGCCAGTGCCGCGATTGATGATGGGGCCGAGATCCTTGTGCTCTCGGACCGTGGGATCGACGCTGAGTACGCCGCGATTCCGGCCCTGCTGGCCACCGGTGGTCTGCATCATCACTTGATCCGCAACGAAAACCGAACCCAGGTGGGACTCGTGCTCGAAACCGGCGAACCCAAGGAGATCCATCACTTCGCCCTCCTGATCGGCTACGGCGCGACGGCCATTAATCCGTACATGGCCCTCGAAACGATCGACGAGACAATTCGCGACGGCCTCTTGACCGAGATTAATTTCGATACCGCGGCTGCTAATTACGTGAAGGCGGCAACCAAGGGCGTGGTTAAGGTGCTATCTAAGATGGGAATCTCGACCATTGCGAGTTACTGCGGCGCGCAGATTTTCGAGGCACTGGGCCTGAGCCAGTCCTTCGTCGATCAGTATTTCAGCAGGACGGCAACCCGTCTCGAGGGCATCGGCATCGAGCAGGTGGCCCGCGAGACGCTCATGCGTCATCATTATGCCTTTGCCGAGCGGGGCACGAACGGTCACGCCTTGGATCCCGGCGGCGACTACCAGTGGCGCCGCGACGGGGAACGGCATCTCTTTCACCCGCGCACGATCCATCGCCTGCAGACGGCCTGCGAGCGTGCGGACTACGCCGCGTTCAAGGAATACAGTGGTCTGGTTGACGACCAGCTGCGCGAGCACTACACCCTGCGCGGCTTGCTTGACTTCGTCACGCCGGCCGATCCGGTTCCGATCGACGAGGTCGAATCCGTGCAGGAGATTTGCAGGCGCTTTAAAACGGGCGCCATGTCTTACGGATCCATCAGCCGGGAGGCGCACGAGACCCTGGCCGTTGCGATGAACCGGATCGGCGGCAAGAGCAACACCGGGGAGGGCGGTGAGGGTTCGGATCGATTCACGCCCGATGAAAACGGGGACCTGCGGCGCAGTGCAATTAAGCAGGTCGCCTCCGGGCGTTTTGGCGTCACCAGTGAGTACCTCGTCAACTCCGATGAATTGCAGATCAAGATGGCGCAGGGCGCGAAACCCGGCGAAGGCGGAGAGTTGCCGGGCCGCAAGGTCTATCCCTGGATCGCGAAAGTGCGCGGCTCGACCCCCGGCGTGGGCCTGATCTCGCCGCCCCCGCACCATGACATCTATTCCATCGAAGACCTTGCGGAACTGATCCACGATCTAAAGAATGCGAATCGGCATGCGCGGATCAATGTCAAGCTGGTCTCTGAGGTTGGGGTGGGCACCATTGCGGCCGGCGTTTCGAAGGGGCACGCGGATGTGATCCTGATCAGTGGTGCTGACGGCGGCACGGGCGCATCGCCGCAGACGAGTATTAAACACGCCGGCCTGCCCTGGGAGCTCGGCTTGGCCGAGGCGCACCAGACGTTGGTCCTCAATGATCTGCGGAGTCGAATCGTGCTCGAGACGGACGGACAGCTTAAGACCGGTCGCGACGTCGTGATCGCCTGTTTGCTGGGAGCCGAGGAATTCGGCTTCTCAACTGCGCCCCTCGTTACGATGGGCTGCATCATGATGCGTGTCTGTCATCTCGACACCTGTCCCGTCGGCGTCGCCACACAGGATCCGGAGCTCCGTGCGCGATTCCGGGGCAAAGCGGAACATGTCGTCAATTTCATGCACTTCATCGCCGCCGAAATGCGCGAGATCATGGCCGAGCTCGGGTTTCGTTCGATTAACGAGATGATCGGACGCGTTGACCGGTTGAAACGGCGCGACGATGTCGGGCATTGGAAAGCACGGCACCTGGACTTTAGCCGCATCCTGCATTGGCCGGACCGTGAAGCGGAGGTCGGTCGCTATCGGCAGATCGACCAGGATCATGGCCTGGCGCGTTCACTCGATGATACGACGTTGACCGCGATTTGCCGTCCCGCCCTTGAGACGGGAGAGAAGGTAGAGGCCGAGTTGCAGATCAGGAACACCCATCGCGTCGTTGGCACGATGACAGGCGCTGAAGTGACGCGCCGTTACGGTGCTGCCGGTTTGCCGGAAGATACGATCACGATTCGTTTCAAGGGATCCGCGGGTCAGAGCTTCGCCGGCTTTATGCCCTGCGGCATGACCTTCCTGCTGGAGGGTGACGCCAACGACTACTTCGGCAAGGGCCTTTCGGGTGGCAAGGTGGCCGTTTTCCCGTCGCCCGGATCAACCTTCACCGCGGAGGAGAACATCATTATCGGTAACGTCGGCCTTTACGGCGCCACCGGCGGCCAGGCATACGTGCGTGGCGTCGCCGGCGAACGTTTCTGTGTCCGCAACAGCGGCGCGACGGCGGTCGTTGAGGGCGTGGGCGATCATGCCTGTGAATACATGACCGGCGGACGCGTTGCCGTGCTGGGTGATACGGGGCGTAACTTCGCGGCCGGTATGTCCGGCGGTGTGGCCTATATCTGGGACACAACTGACCGTTTCGCGGCGCGTTGCAATTCGGATTTCGTGACACTCGAGCCGCTGCACGATCATGACCGGATCGTCCTGAAGGGGATGATCGAAGATCACGTTGGGTATACGGACAGTGAGCGCGGCAGACGCCTGCTGGGAGACTGGGAGACGTCACATTCGTCGTTCATCAAGGTGATGCCGACGGACTTTGCGCGTGCCAACAAAGCGCATGGACGCGCCATAGCAAATGGTCTCGAAGGTGACGACGCATGGATGGCCGCATTCCGTGAAAACATGATGGACGCGGCAAGAGCTACAGGGAACTAGCGTGAAATTGATGCAGCGTAGTCGAGAGAGTCAATCGAGTCTGTGCTCCCGAATAGAAAGAGCCGGGATGCACGATGCGGGATGTCGTTCCATGTGCGCGCGATGCGCTCTGGTTCACGGCAGGCGGGGCGAGAGCATTAATTTGGAGGGAATGCACCGTGGGTGATCCCAGAGGTTTCATGGAGCTTGAGCGTGAATTGCCGGGCGACCGGGATCCGCTTGAGCGCATCGCGGACTGGGGCGAGTTTCATGATCACATGCCCGAGTCCAAGTTGCGCCAGCAGGGTTCCCGTTGCATGGACTGCGGCGTGCCTTTCTGCCATACCGGAACATTGATCGGCGGTATGGCGTCCGGATGCCCGATCAACAATCTCATTCCGGAGTGGAACGACCTCGTCTACCGCGGGCTATGGCGCGAGGCGCTCGAGCGCCTGCATAAAACCAACAATTTCCCCGAGTTCACCGGGCGGGTCTGTCCCGCGCCCTGTGAAGGCTCCTGCGTGCTGGGCATCAATGACCCGGCGGTGACGATCAAGCACATCGAAAACGCAATCGTGGATCGTGGTTTTGATGAAGGCTGGATCGTGCCGGAACCACCGGGCCGGCGCACGGGCAAGAAGGTCGCTGTGGTCGGCTCGGGGCCGGCGGGACTCTCTTGCGCGGCGCAATTGAATCGGGCCGGACATCGGGTGACGGTGTATGAGCGGGACGATCGGATTGGCGGTCTCCTCATGTACGGGATTCCAAACATGAAGCTGGACAAGCAGAAAGTCGTGCAGCGCCGCGTCGACCTGCTGGCGGCCGAAGGCATCACCTTTGTTACGTCAACCGAGATAGGGAAAGATTTACCGGCCGCGCAACTCATGCGTGAGTTCGACGCTGTTGTGCTCTGCGGGGGTGCCACGAAGCCGCGCGATCTTCCCGTGCCGGGTCGCGAGCTTGAGGGCATTCATATGGCCATGGATTTTCTTCGTGCCAATACTAAGAGTCTCCTGGACAGTGAGCATACGGATGGGAACTACATCTCCGCCGCCGAGAAGGACGTGATCGTCATCGGGGGAGGGGATACGGGCACGGATTGCGTCGGGACTTCGATGCGCCACGGCTGCCGATCGCTGAATCAGTTTGAGATTCTCCCTCGTCCTCCGGAGGCGCGTGCCGCCGATAACCCATGGCCCGAATGGCCGAAGATATACCTGATGGACTACGGCCAAGAGGAGGCCGCGGCCAAGTTTGGAGGCGATCCACGATCCTACTGCCTGATGACAAAGGGATTTGTGGCGGATGCGCAGGGAGAGGTCAGTGCCTTGCGCACGGTCGAGATCGAATGGAACAAGGGCGGCAACGGCAGCTCGCCCTTTAACGAATTGCCGGGCACCGAAAAGGAATGGCCGGCGCAACTCGTGCTGCTCGCGATGGGATTTCTTGGACCCGAAGATACCGTGCTCGATCAACTCGACGTGGAACGTGACCAGCGGTCGAACGCCAAGGCCGAACACGAGGTCTATACGACCAATGTCGACGGCGTCTTTGCCGCCGGTGATATGAGGCGCGGCCAGAGCCTGATCGTCTGGGCGATCAATGAGGGTCGTGGGGCCGCGCGTGAATGCGATCGCTGGTTAATGGGCGAGACAACCCTGCCCTAACACCCGGGCGTATATCGATTCTCCAATAGCGAAGCCGCTATTCCTGCTTCTTTCTCTGTTCCACCGCCTCGATCTCGATCATGGCGCGCACGGTGTTGCCGACCTGGGGAGTTCGGCCCCGCATGGTCTTGCTGTAAAGCATGCCGTAGGCCTTGCGATCAATGTTGGCGGTCATGCTTAAGCCGATGCGTTTTCTCTTCCATGGATCCGTGCGCGGACCCGAAAAGACGCAGTGCAGGGAGACGGGAAGTGTCTTGCCCAGCATGCTGAGATCTCCGTTTAGGACAAAGGAACCCTTCTTTATCTCCTCGACGCCGGTCGACTCAAAAATGATCTCGGCGTGCTTGACGACGTCAAGGAACTCGGCCTCACGCAAATGCGCGTCCCGCCCGGGGTGATGCGTATTGATGCTGCTCGCCTGAATCGTGATGCGGGCCTTGATCGATGATGTGTCGCGTCTGTCCATCGCGATCTGGCCCTCGAAGGTGTCGAAGCGCCCACGCAAGTTCCCCACGTCGAGATGACGAATACTGAATCCGATTTCGCTATGTTCGGGGTCGATGCGGTAAAGACCCTCGGAATGGCTCTGGACGATCGATAGTAAAAACGCAGCAACGACCGCGAGAGCATACGAACTGGATCGTCTAGTGGGTGTGGCGCGAAATCGTAGCATCCTGGGCTCCACGCATCGTGGCTACTGCAGATATCAGTGCAAAGTGGAGGCGCGAATGGGAATTGAACCCATGTAGCAGGTTTTGCAGACCCGTGCCTAACCACTCGGCCATCGCGCCGTGATGCGGGATTCAGACGTCGCTATTTGCCGGCTTTGGTCGCAGATTTCTTACGCTTTGCGCGACGAATCCGGCGTTGACGCTTGAGTCGTTTTCGTAGTTGTTGTCCCATAATGAAGCCAATCAAGGTATCGCGTAGGATCGACCGTGTCAAGGTGTCCGCTTCGAATTGACATCTTGCGGCTTCAAGCTAGACTTCGCGCGATTCGTTTTAAAAGTTGGAGGGCTAACGGAAACCCGTTGCCTGAGGAGGTCATCATGCGAAATGGTCTGTGCGTTTTCAGTTGTTGTCTAGTCTTGCTCATCGGGCAGGCCGGATGCCGGAAAGATACGGAAAAAAACGCGAAACGCTCCGCACCGCCGGCCGAGGAGCCCGCGCCACTGGATGACGTCCTGACGCTGGCCTCCGAGGATCGGAGGGCTGGCGATACAAACGCGGCCGTGAGGCGATTAAGAGCGGCCCTCGCGGACGGCCGATACGAATTCCAGTGGCCGGCCGTCATGTCGGATTTGCTGCAGACGCGAATCCAGCAGGGGGACCTGGTCGCGGCGCGTTCCGATTTCCTTGCAGCCGATACGCCCAGCATTCGGGTGGCGCAGGCCGGCATGGGCATGCTTGTGCAGGGCGCCGTCTCGCTGGATGAAATGTTCGCCAGCGCGGAATGGTGCGAGAGCGTGCTCGAGATGGATGTGTCCGATGCGGTCGTCGAGGCGGTATACACCACCGGCATGAGTCAATACCTTGGGGCCGACGCGACCAATGCCATGTGGGTATTGTTTGAGAAGGGGCTGGCGCGGGAGAAGATAGATGCGGAGAAGGCTGCGCTGGCGATACGTCCGTGGGTGATCGAATCCTTCAATTCAGCCAATCGCGCCATGCTCGATCAGTATGTCGCCTTGGTGCGGGAGAAATTCGCAGACCTCAAGCCGTTGGCTTCGCTCGCCACCCATGCGGAACTGGCAATCCTTAAGGACCGCGACTACGTCGCGGCGTTTGATCTGCTTGATCTGCGCAAGGGGGACCTCGAGCCCCGTGAGATCGCCGATTATCATCGTGAGTTTGCGACGCGCGCGATCACGGCCGGCGATGCCGAGACCTTAGCGCGCGTGCTCGCCCGTGATCCTGAGCTATGGGCATTCGTGACCGAGCGCAAGATCTCTGCGGTGATCAATGCGGGGAAATGGGGCGAGGCGCATGTGTTGCTTGAGGGCGATGGCCGCGAGCTGGGAGAGAGCATCCAGGCAAAGTTAATTACTGCCCTGCTCAAGGCCATTGAAAGGAAGAACGGTCCGCAGGCGGCACTCAATGAGGCCTTGCGCGCTTTCGAAATATACAAAGCAACGCCAGCGGTTGCCGGCGCGATTCTGCGCGGGGGTGTAAAACTGGATGTGCAGCGCCGGAGCGCAGGCGGCGTTGTGACCTGGTTGGAGCGCGGCGAGACCATGGGTATGCCGCCCGATGGGATATCGGTGGTTCTCCGCGAATCCGTCTACGCGATCCTGAATAGTGCAAAAGAGGCAGATTTGCAGCGCCTTCTGGATATTGGTATGCGAGCGCGGGAGAAGGCGGGCGAGTTCGAAGAGGGCGCACTCGGCTCGGTGCTGCTCGACCTTAGTTTCACGCTGAGCAAGCACGAATCATCGATCAAATTGCTCGAGGCAGGCATCAAGGGGCGCCCCGATGAATGGACCCGGGTCATGCTCAATAAGGTGCGCGCGCATCACGCGATGGAGACCGGCGAACTGGACGTGGCGATCGCACGCTTCCAGGACTTCATGCAGCATCTGCAGGACGCGGGCGAGGATCCTCATGATCCGGTTGCGGGCGAAGCCGTGCCGGTCGAAATGGTATTGGGTTTCAACGAAAAACGGATCGGCGATCTTTATGCACAACAGGATAAGGACGAACTGGCCGCTCTACATTACGACCGGGCGCGTGCGATGTACGCCACGGCTGCAGCGCGCGCGGAAACGGACACTGTCAAGGCGCGTATCGCCGGCGAGGTGATCGAGGTACCCGGTTCCTGATTCTCCGCTAACTTCGCGAGGATTTCCGCCGTACGTCGTGCACAGTCCCGCTACATCCAGAAACCTTTCCGCATGACCGATTCCGTCTATCTCGACAACAACTCAACAACTCCTGTTGCCCCTGAAGTTGTCGAGGCGATGACCGCCAGCCTGGCTGGGAACTGGGGCAACCCCTCCAGCATGCATTCGCTTGGCGTCACGGCGCGCAAGACAATGGATTCGGCACGTCGGCAGGTCGCAGACCTGGTGCATGCGCGGCCACCGGAGATCGTCTTCACCAGCGGGGGAACCGAGAGCAATAACCTTGCACTCCGATCGGGTCTGGCCGCCAGTGGCTTGTGCCGCGTGATCACGACCCGCGTCGAGCATCCCTCCGTGCTAGAATTCTGTCGCAGAATCCAGAAGGATGACGTCCGGGTGGAGTTGATCGATGTGGATCGCGACGGACGATTGAAAATGGACGCCTTTCGCGCGGCGCTCGATACGGGGCCCGCACTGGTCAGTATGATGTGGGCTAACAACGAGACCGGCGTCCTCTTTCCGGTGGAGGAGGCCGCGCGCCTGACCCATGCTGCCGGGGGACTGATCCATACCGATGCGGTGCAGGTGCTGGGCAAACTTCCGGTAGACGTGCGTTCCGCGGAATTGGATTTCCTCTCCGGTGCGGGACATAAACTGCACGGCCCCAAAGGGATCGGATTTCTCTACGCCCGTCGCGGCATGGCGACCGATTCGGCAATGGTTGGGGGCCATCAGGAGTCGGGTCGCCGTGGCGGCACTGAGAATGTGGCGGGAATTGTTGGGCTGGGAATGGCCTGTGAGCTGGCGGCGGCGACCAGCCCGGATGATATCGCACGAATTGCTGGTCTGCGTGACCGACTGGAAACGGGTTTAATAGACGCCTGTCCCGGCGCGGTTGTCAACGGCGGCGGCTCGGAACGACTGCCCAATACAACCCAGATCGCGTTCGCGAACGTGGAGGGGGACGCTCTGTTGCTGCGGTTGAGCGATCTTGGGATCGCGGTATCGCTTGGCTCGGCCTGCAGCACCGGCCAGATGGAAATCTCGCACGTCCTGCAAGCCATGCATGTTTCCCGCGAACTGGCCAAGGGGTCGATGCGATTCAGCCTCAGTCGCTACACCACGCGGCACGAGGTCGAACGGGTCCTCGATATTGTGCCTCCGCTTGCGAATGGACGCTGAACCCCCGGAACCGGGCGGTGGCGAGACCCTTCCCGTGCCCCTGTTTCGCATTTTCAGGCCCTGTTTCTGGCCTGAATAGCCTTGACTGGCTGAAGAGCCTGCAAGATAGTTGGCTACTGTTCTCACCAGTGGCGTTGAGCATGCGCGAGCTGGTATCGTAGCGGCTGATCTCGGGATTTTGTCTTACGTAGCGCGAGCCACATCGCACAATGGCGGAGACTATCCGGAATGTCCGCTTGCATGATAAACATGGACCGGGGACTCACCGGCCACCGCCGGCGGACCACCGCCGAATTAGGATAAATCGATGGCCCAGGCAGCGACGAAAGACAAGGTCACCCAGTGGTACCTGCGAATTGACGATGGATCGGTTTTTGGTCCGGTCCCGGAAGCAGACCTCGTTGACTGGGCTGCCGACGGTCGAATTGCGCCCGGCAACAAGTTGTCCGCGGACCGCGAGCAGTGGATGCTCGCCGAGGAACTCGATGTGCTCGGCATGGAGTGGTTGGTTAAGCTCGATGACGAATCCTTCTACGGGCCCCTGCATCCCGGATCACTGGCTGATCTTGTCGCCGATGGAACCATCTCTCCCGATGCGCCGTTGACCCACCGTCAAACCGGCAAGGAATCGACGGTCTCGAAGGCGATGACGCAGGCCAAGGCCGAGGTCTCACGATCCGCTGACGACCAGGGTACGACGATTGAGAGCGAGGTTCGCCTTCCGCATGCGGCTCCCGGGAAGTCCAGCGCGGAGACGGAGTTGCGGTCACAGGTAGCGGAACTCGCGCGCAAACTTAAGGCGGCGGAAAAGAGGGGAAAGGATGCCCAGCGTACTCTCAAGTCGGAGAAAACGCGGCATGAGAAAGCGCTCAAGGATCTGGATGACAAGCGCAAGAACTTGCAGGAGGAACTGAAAAGCACGCGCCAGGAACACGTCGCCGTGGCGGCGCAATTAAAGCTGGCCGAAGAGAACCTGGCCCAGATGGAGCAGCCGGAAGTGAGCGGCGAGATCGACTGGGTCGATTCGGGCAAAGGAGAAGCCCCGGGCAAGGCGGTCACGGATGAGGCGTCCAACCGGGTCATTGAACTGCAGCAGGAAGTTGAAGGCCTGAAGATAGACCTCGCTGCATCTGCCGACGCGGTGACCGAAGCCGATCAGAAGATCGCCGTGGCCGAGAAGGCGATCGAGAAGGAGCGGGCGTCCGCCAGGACGCGTGAGGCCAAGAGCCAGGCGCGCACGGACGCGCTTGCGGCTGAGAAGGATAAATCGCTCGCTGAACTCGAAGGCGAACGCAAAGCACTAACCGATCTCAGGGCGTCGGGCGCCGTCATCGCCGCGCAATTGGCTGAACAGGAAGAGCGCCACAAGGCGAGGCTTGCAGGGCTACAGGAGCAGGTGGCGACTGAGAAATCGTCACGCGAAGGCCTGGAAGCGGAGTTGGTCGATCGCGCCCAGAAAGCTGAAGACTCTGCGGCGGGGCTCCAGATCCGCCTCGACAATCTACACACCGAATCGGGACAAGTGGAGAAGGTGCTGCACGAAACACGGCTTAAGCTCGAACATCGCGAGCAGGAATTCAATCGACTGCAGGCAACCGGCACGGAGCAGGAGCGCGAACTGCAATCGCGCATTGAGGAACTTGAGACGGGACATGCAGATCTGCATGTTGAGCACGAGAAACTTAAGCTGGTCGGCGTCGACCAGCAGACGCGCGAGGAAGCTATTTATCAGGAGGCGGAGGAGAAGCTGGGTCTTGTGCGCAAGGAAATCGAAGCCTTGACGGCCCGATCCGCTGAAGACCGTCAGCAGTTGGAAACCATGCAGGGCCACGTCGAAAAGGAGAAGAATCTTCATTTGACCAGCCAATCGCGCGTCAAAGAACTGCAGGCCGAGTTACAAGCCGAGAAGGAAAAGCTCGGCGCGCGCGCGAAGGAAGCCGACGCCGCTCTCGAGCAGGCCCGTCAAGAGCTTGCTGCGGAACGGAAAAACACATCACAGCAGATCGCGGAGTCCACGACGCAGCGGGAGAGTCTTGCGAAGAAGATCGCCACGCTCGAGACGAAAGCAACGTCCGTAGCCGGCGAGCGCGAGCAGGTTCAGAAAGCGCTGGACCAGACGCGCGAAGCGCTGGAGAGCGGCCGGGTGGACGCCGATTCACGCATGAAGGCGAAGGCCGCCGAGATGGCGAAGATGCGGGTGGACGTCGATACGCGCGCGAAGGAGTTGCAGGCCCGCATCGAGACAGCCGAAGTCGAAATGAAGGCCGTGCAGGAGCATCTCGCGGCCGAGTCCGAACGAGTGAAGATGCTCCAGGGCGAGAAGGTGGAATCCGTACAGGCATCGGAAGAGCTTCGTCGGGAGACCGATGCCGAGGTCAAGGCCTTGGATGAGAAGCTATCCCGGTCGAACAGCGAGATAGAGAAGGCACGAGCCGAACTCAAGCAGGTTCAGCGGGATAACGCCGAGCGCCTACAGGCTCTGGCTGATGCATCCACGGCGGCAAGCGCAGAACTGGAGCAGGCGCGGAGCACACTTGCGCAACGCGTCGAGGATCTCGACGCCGCACGGGAGAAATTGAATCTCGCCAAGGCCGAGTTCGACCGCCGTGATAACGACCTTGCGAAGATGCGCAAGTCTAGTGAATCACGAATTAAGGATCTGGAACAGGGCGTCGAGGCGGCGCGTGAGATGATGGGGATGCGCGAAAAGGAACTGGCCGCGGAGCGCGAAGCGCGGGCTGGCGCGGACAAGGATCGGTCGGAAAAAACAACAGCCCTTCAGGTTTTAACGAAGACAAGCGCGGATAAAATTACGGGCCTGAAGAACGATCTCGAGGTGGCGCAGACCGGTCTCGAGGAAGCACGCGTCGAGCTTGATGCCGAACGGAACCGACTCGAGGTCTCGACTCAGAGCGCGAGTGAAAGTGGGGCAGCGCTGAGCAAGCTGCAGAAAGAAAGCACCGCACGAATTAAAGAACTCGAAGCGTCTTTGGGCGAGGCGCGCGTCGGCCTGGAGACTCGATCGAAAGAATTGGCGGAGGAGCGTAAGCACCTGGAGCAGGTGGCCGGCCAGAATCGGGAGCGGGGCGAAGAACTCGAGAAAACCAAGCAGCAGGTCGGGAGCCGCATCCGAACCCTGGAGGCCGAGCTCAAGGAGACCCGTATTCATCGCGGCAACCTGGACAAGGAACTCGCTGCGGAGCGAAAGAAATTCGAAAAAATTGAGGCACGCGACAAGAAGCATCGTTCCCGTCTCGAAGAGATGCGGCGTGATGGCGAAGAGCGCGCCGCTCAGCTTGAGGCAACGTTACGCGACTTGCAGCAGGAATTAGGTAAAGGAAAGGCCGAGCTCGTGGCGGAGCGTGATGCGCTTGCAACAACGCGTTCGCAGAACGAGCAGCGTGGAGAGGAGCTGACGCAGCTCAAAGAAAGCAGCACGCAGCGGATCGCACAACTTGATGAGGGCCTGCAGGCGACGCGCAAAGAACTCGAACAGCGGCAGCAGGAACTTGTTGCTGAACGCGATCGGCTCCAGTCCACCAGCACACAGAACGAGCAACGTGGACAGGAACTCGAAAAGCTCAAGGCGACAAGTGCGGCCCGGATCGTGGAGCTTGGCGTGGGACTGAAGGCCGAACGCGAAGAACTCGAACTGCAGCAGAAAGAGCTCGCTACTGCGCGGGATCGGCTCCAGTCCACCAGTACACAGAACGAGCAGCGTGGGCAGGAACTGACGCAGCTCAAGGAAAGCAGCGCGAAGCGGATCGCACAACTTGATGAGGGTCTGCAGGCGACGCGCGAAGAACTCGAAGAGCGGCAGAAGGATCTCTCTGCCGAGCGGGATCGGCTCCAGTCCGCCAGTACAAAGAGCGAGCAGCGTGGACAGGAACTGACGCAGCTCAAGGAAAACAGCACGAAGCGGATTGCACAACTTGATGAGGGCCTGCAGGCGACGCGCAAAGAACTCGAACAGCGGCAGAAGGATCTCTCTGCCGAGCGCGATCGATTCCAATCCGCCAGCACACAGAACGAGCAGCGTGGACAGGAACTCGAAGAACTAAGGACGTCGAGTACACAGCGGGTCGCGGAACTGGAAGAGGACTTGAAGACGACGCGGGCAGCGCTCGAACAGCGGCAGAAAGAGCTCGCGGTGGAGCGCGAACGCCTCACCTCCACCAGCACACAGAACGAGCAGCGCGGACAGGAACTCGAACAACTAACGCTAAAGACCACGCAGCAAATGGCGGAGCTTAAGAAAGCTCTCGAAAAAACTGGGGCGGAACTCGACCAACGGCGCAAGGACCTCGCGGAAGAGAGCCGACGATTGGCGGAGCTCTCAGAACAGAATACGCAGCGCGGACAGGAGCTGGCGCAGCTCAAGGAGACGTCGCGGACACGGATTGACGAGCTCGATACCTCGCTCAAATCGAGGACAACCGATCTTGAGCAGCGCCGCAAGGAACTCGGCGATGCGCGCGCCGAACTGACCCGGATAACGGTCGACCTGAAGAAGCGTGATGAAGAACTGGCGGCCGAGAAGGAGCAAAATGTCGCGCGACTTGCCGAAACCCAGGGAGCCCTGGGCGATAGCCGCGCGATTGTTGAACGACAGCAGAAGGAAATATTTGATACGCGCGAAGCGATTGAGGCCGAACGCAAGCAGGTCCATGCCCGGACCGAGGAGATCCAGCAGGCCCGTGAGGTAACCCAGGCGCGCGTTAAGGAACTCGAGGAGCACGTTGGGGAACTTCAGGCCGATTTCCAGGCGAGCGCCGAATCTCTCGAAGAAGAGAAGACGCATGTGGCCGCGGCCCGCAAGAACGTGGACCAGCTGAAGGGCGAGCTGTCGACCGAACGCGCGACCGCCCAGGAAAGAATTCAAGAGTTAATGGCGGCGATCGAAGCGGCCCGCGAGGAAAGCACCAGCCTGCATACGACGATGGAAGGCGAGAAGAAGCGTGCGGACGGCCTGGCATCACAGGTGAAGGATCGAGACCGTTCAGTGGAGCAACTGAAAGCGACAACAGGCGCGTCCATATCCGCTCTCGAAACAAAGTCCGTCGAGCTGACGAAGGAACTGGATGGAACCCGTAGTCGCTTGAGCGAACTCCAGCAGCGCGCGGAGGCTTTGAACCGGGGCAATCGCGAGAAGGACGACCGACTCAAGAGCATGGAGGTTGGCACGTCAAAGCGGATCGCCGAGTTGGAGTCGCAACATGGCGACGTCTCGGCCGAACTCGCTCGGACGAAGGAGACACTTGAGAAGGAGAACGGTCGTATTGCACAGCTCAAGGCGGATGTGAGCCAGAAAGACGCGGACATCGGTGACCTTGAGAAATCGTCATCGGCCCGAAACGAAGAACTGGGTGTACGCATCGACACGGTGAGCGGTGAGCTCGACGCGACCCGTACCGCGCTCGAACAGGAAAAGAGGACGCTCGCGGAGCTGCGTTCGGCATCCAGGAAAAGGGAGGAAGACCTTGCCTCGCGCGTTAAGGCCATACAGGCCGAGGCGACGGTGTCGGCGCAGAACCTGTCCCAGACACAGGAACAACTGACAGCAGGGCAGGCACGCCTGGACGAGTTGAGTGGCGAACTTGAGCAGTCCCGCACGACGGTCGAGCAGAAGGAACTCGCGATCAAAGCCGCGCAGGTGGAGCACGATAAACTTCAGGATAGGCTCCAGAGCGAAATCGAGACAGGGCAACGGAAATTTGAAGCGACGGCCGGCACCCTCGAAGAGGTGCGCCAGGAACTCGCCGACCACGGCGATCAGATAAATGCCCTTGGAGTCGAAAAGGCCGAGGCCGAAAAACAATACGCGGAACGCCTGGCAGCACTGCAGCAGACGGCCAACGAGACGCGGCAGGGCTTGACGACGATCTCACAGGAGCGCGACGCCCTTCGTCAGCGCGAGCAATCGCTCTCGGACCAGCTGGAAGAGGCGGTGCGCGGCAAGCAGTCCACGGAAGAGACCCTCCGCGACATCGAGAGCCAGCTTGCGGAACGCACGGAGGCTTACCGGCTCATCGTGGACGAGCAAAAGCAGCGCGAAGCGGAGATCTCGACCCGCAAGAGGCACATCGACAGCGTTATTTTGGACGAGGCGCGACAAGCGCAGCTCGCCATCGAAAGCCAGCGCCATTTTCTGACCGACCTGCAGCGCATGTTTGCCGACAACGAATCGGTGGCGCGCGACCGAATCGAGAAGATGAAGGGCGTTTTAGGGGGCGATTTCGAGCAGCGTGCCGAGGCCTATGCGGAGCAGGTGGGTGCGGTCGAACGGGCGCAGGCACTCGAGAACGAAGTCGCGTCCATGCGCAAGCGAGAACAGGAACTGGCCGGGGATTTGCGCGAACTGGCGGAGAAAAATAGATCTCTTTCCAGTAAGTACGAGAACGTCAGGCTCGAACTCGAGAACCAACGCGCGCTGCACACCGAATACCAGCAAATCATCAGGGAGCGCGATGAGCGGGAGCTTCATCTTGAGGCTGAATCCAAGCGTCGCCAGGATGCGGAAGAAGATACACGCCGCAAAGACGAGGAGTTGCAGCAGCAGAAGGCGTTATATTTTTCGGAGCAGGAGGCGGCGCATCAACGTGAACTGATGCTGACACAACAGCTTGAGGAATTGATATCTACGCAGGGCGAGTCCACCGACCGTATCGAAGAGATTCGTTGGGATGCCGATCAGAAGGAGCAGGCGCTCGAGGAACAGCGTTCGCTGCTGGCGACCGAGAAGGCTGACCTCACAAACGAGCTCAACCGCCTGCATGGTGCGGCGCAGGAGTCCGACGTGTTGCTGGAACAGGCCGCTGCCGAAGTGGAACGAGTCACCGGCATGTACAACGCGCTCAGGGAAGAGTATTCCAAGCAGGATGCCGATACCGATCGGACGACCGCGCTCCTGCAGGAACAGTACGAAAAGGCGATTCGCGAGCATGAGCAGCTCAAGGCACGGCACGAGCAGGACCAGGTCGCCCGGGCCGAACTCGAAGCAGCACGCGCAAAGTACACGGAACGCCTGGCTGAGTTGGAGCAGGAACTTGGCACCCGTGATGCTGAACTCGATGCCCTGCAAAAGGCGATGGCTGCGGAACAATTGCAGGCGGAGTCACTGCAGCAGAACTTGCGCGCCAAAGATCGTGAATTGGCTGACGGCGGACAAGAGTTGATCGACGAGCGCGATGCGCTCGCGGAGCGCGTTGAGCAGGCCGCCAAGGCGCTGGACGACGAACGGCGAGCGCGGCAGGAGGCCGAGCACGCACTAAACGCTATTCGGGAAGAACTCGATATTCATCGCAAAGACTGGACCGAACGAGAAGATGAAATGCAGGAGGCGATCGATTCCCTGGCTTCCAGGGCGGGGGAGCAGGAGCGTCTGGTCGAGGGCGCGCGGCGACGGGAGCAGACGCGCGAGCAGGAACTCGAGCGCCATAAGGCCCTTGTTCAGAACGAACAGGGCAAACTACAACGCTTACACCACGAGCTTAAGCAGCAGTCCGAAGCGTTGAAAACCGAACGCGAACAGTTGGCCCGGGTGTCCGGTGAACTCGAAGAATTGCGCAACCGATATGAGAGCGAAAGCTCACGTCGTGAGACGATCGAACAGGAATTCAGTGAGCGCGAGCAAGTGTACGTGGACAACGCGGGGCGCTACGGCACTCTTTCGTCCGATCTTGAGAAAACCCGCGCAATACTCGACGAACTGCGCGACAGCAGTAGTCGTGAAATTGCAGAATTGACAGGTCAGGTGGGATCCATCCAGCAGGAATATCGGTCGGCGCAATTGCGTGCTGAGGAACTCGAGCAGGAATTGGATCAGCAGAGGCTGGTCGTTGAAGACGAGCGGGCCCGTATGCAACAGAAGGACGAAGACTTGCAGACCCAGCTCGAGGATATCCAGACGCGATACAGCGCGACGACCGAGGAACTGCAGCAGGCCATGCAGGAGGCGGAGCAACAACGCATGATGCGTGAAGATGCACAGGAGACAACGCGCTTGCGCACAGATGAACTTCAGCAGCGCGTCGAGCAGCTACAGCAGGAAGCGCAATCGCTCGGGATGCGCCTGGAGCAGCAGAAGAAATTTTACGACGAGGAACGTGAGCAACGCCGTCAGAAGGACGTTGAGCTACTGAGCCAGAAAAAACTGCATCAAGAGGTTGTGGGTAGCTTGCGCCAGAAGGAACAATTGCTTGGCAAGCAGAAGAAACTTCGTGAAGAGGAGTTGGCCCGTTGGCGCCAGAAGGAACAGATTTTGACACGTCGGATCGAGCAGTTGCAACGCGATTGGCGTATGTCTATAAACCGGCCTGAGCCCGTGGCCCGCCGACCCGTGACGCCCGGCAGTGCGCCCGAAGGACCATCCGATCCGATCGAGACGCCGCGACCGGAGCCCGCTCGTGAAACGCCGAAGGGTGCGTCCGGGGAGGAGGTCGTCGTTGATGCCGGCGACGAAGAAGCGACTGAAGTGCCCGAAGATGCGATACCCGAACCAACGAATGAGGATCCGGACGATCCCAAGTTTCGTTTTCGACCACGACCGTGGATGAAGCTGCGGTAGACCTTTTCAGTCGGCGCGATGGATACTGACCAACGAGAACCGGATTCCGTGTCTGAAGACGAATCAGAGGAAGATCAGCTTCCGCCGAAACTCCTACGGCGCAATTTCGAGGATATTCAGCGCTTCTACGAGGGCGACGAGTCTGTGGATCCGACTGTCGTAGGCCGAGGGGGGTTGAATGTTAGCCGGGAGGCCTTGCTCGATGATCCGGACACCGCACTGGCCACGCTGGGCGATACGACCGAATCATTGCCGGTTTTGGAGTCCTTTCGTGGCTTTGTCGAAACCGAACGCCGTAAGGCGCGTGCCATCGTGTTGACCCTTGTTGGCGGCTTTGTTCTTTTGCTATTGGTCGTTCTGGGCGGAACCATTGTTATCGTCTCGCACCTGCGGCAGGAAATAAGCGAGAATCGCAGGAGCCTGGAGGTCGTGGCCGGCAGCGTGGGTCGCCGTGCCGGCGATACGACTGTAGCCCTGAACAGCTTGGTCAACCTCAGTCGGAATCTGCAGGAGCGAATGACCACGGATCGCGACGCGATCGGAGAAATGGGGCGTGACGTGAAGGCCGCCCTCTCGGCGGAACTCGGGGAGGTAGGGCGTGAGTTCAGTCACGTTTCATCCGTCGTGGCCCGGCTTGAAGGACGCAACATGGCGCTGGAGACGCAAATGGAAGGGTTGCGCGCCGAGATCGCTGCCGGTCTTTTCGGGACCGTGCCGGCACCCGGCCCGCGGCTAGCCGCGCGTTCGGAAAGCCCGCCGGAGAGATCCGATGATGGAGGCATTTCCCTGTTGATTACACCGCGTGGTACGGAGCGTGCGATCAAGTGGCGCCTGCCCGCGCCCTGATCGATGTCTGATGGCAGAGTCCGGGACACCGATGATGCGGCAGTACCGCAAGGTGCGCCGCGGCCTTCCGGACCGCACGATCCTTTTCTTTCGCCTCGGTGATTTTTACGAGATGTTCTTTGATGACGCCAAGGAGGCATCTCGCGTTCTCGATATTGCCCTGACGAAACGCCAGAACATACCCATGTGCGGCGTGCCGCATCACGCCATGGACGGGTACATGGAAAAACTGGTCCGAGCCGGGTTTAAGGTCGCGATCTGCGACCAGGTCGAGGATGCCTCGGCGGCCAAGGGGATTGTGCGTCGTGAAGTGACGCGCGTTGTAACGCCGGGCACGATAACGGCTGAGTCGGCGCTGCCGGCGGATCAGAACAATTATCTCGCCAGCATGATAATGCACGGCGAGTCCGGGGCCCTGGCCTATTTCGATCTCTCCACCGGATCGTTTTGCGTTGAACGGCTCGCGTCTATGAATGCCGCGGTCGATAGCCTGCATCGGATCTCTCCGCGCGAGTGTGTGGTGCCCTCCGAGCAGGCCGCGCGCATCGTCAGTGCCGACGGCGAATTGCGCGACATTGTCACCCCGTACGAGGACTGGGCTTTCGACCTGGATTGCGCCCAGGATTTCCTGACGCGACACTTTGCGGTGCAGTCGCTTGAAGGATTCGGGTTGGAAGACGATCCGGCGCTAATCGGGGTCGCGGGCGGTGTTTTGCACTATGTGCGCGAGGAGTTGCGTCACACCATTGCGCATGTACGTTCGCTGCGTGTGCGGAATACGTCCGAGTTTTTGATTTTGGATGAGACCACTTGCACGAATCTTGATCTGGTTCCCATCCGCGGCAAGTCCAAGGCCGTGACGCTGCTGGGCATTCTTGACGTTACATGCACCGCAATGGGAGGGCGCATGCTGCGCGACTGGCTGCTGCATCCATTACTGGAGGCAGATCGCATTAGGGAGCGGCATGACGCGCTTGCCGCTTTGATCGATGACCGCGGGTTGTTGACCCATCTTCGCGAGGAGTTGAGCGACATTCGAGACCTTGAGCGCCTGATCGCGCGACTTGGCGCGGGCGGCGGTAACGCTCGCGATTTGAAATCACTGGGGCAGTCCCTTGCACAATTCCCGAGCCTGACGGGGCGTATCGCGGATCAGGAGGCGGTGCTTCTGTTGCAAATCGCCGGAACCATCAAGCCCATGCCCGAGTTACAGGCATGGATCGAACGCGCGATTGATGCAGAACCGCCGATCGGCCTTAAGGACGGCGGTCTGATTCGCGAAGGATACCATGCAGGATTAGATGAACTACGTGCGGCGGCCACGGAAGGTCGGCAATGGCTGGCGGAATACCAGGCCAGCGAGCAAGAGCGAACCGGCATTAAGACAATCAAGGTGCGCCATAACAAGGTCTTCGGTTACTACATCGAGGTCTCGAAGGGACAGTCCGACCGGGTGCCGGAGGATTACGTGCGCAAGCAGACCTTGACCAATGCGGAACGGTACATCACGCCGCAACTCAAAGAGTACGAAAATAAGATCGTGGGGGCGCACGATAAGGCCGTTGCGCTCGAGTATGAGTTGTTCGTTGAAGTCCGGGACGGCGCGGTCGCGGAAACGGACGAGATACAGGCTTCCGCCGATGCCCTGGCGCGACTGGATGTGGTCTGCGCGCTCGCCGAGCGTGCCGGGGCGCTGCGACTGGTCCGGCCCGAGATGACGGAGGGGGATACGCTTCGAATCGAGCAGGGACGCCACCCGGTTGTGGAGGCCATGCCGGACGCGGAAAAGTTTGTTCCAAACGATACGTTGCTGGACTGCCGTGAGAACCAGATCGCGATCATCACCGGCCCTAATATGGCCGGCAAATCGACGTACATCCGCCAGGTAGCGTTGATTACTGTGATGGCCCATGTTGGATCCTACGTGCCCGCGAAGTCAGCCGAGATCGGATTGGTCGACCGAGTCTTCACGCGTGTCGGTGCGAGCGATGATCTTGCCCGGGGGCGCAGCACGTTTATGGTAGAGATGCAGGAGACGGCGAACATATTGAACAATGCCACACGTCGGAGCCTGATCGTTCTGGATGAAATTGGTCGCGGAACGAGTACGTTCGACGGCATCAGCATCGCCTGGGCCGTGGCGGAGTATCTTCATGGTGTCGACACGATGCGCGCGAAGACCCTTTTTGCCACCCATTATCACGAACTGACGGACCTCGAGCGTACCATGGACGGCGTGAAGAACTACAACGTGCTGGTCCGGGAACGCAATGACGAGGTTGTGTTTTTGCGGCGAATCGTTGCCGGCGGAGCCGACAAGAGTTACGGAATCCAGGTGGCGCGCCTGGCCGGTCTTCCGATGCAGGTCGTAGACCGGGCCAAGGAGATCCTGAGGAATCTCGAGGAAGGCGAACTGAATGAAACGGGCCAGCCGAAGTTGGCGCGCACGCGCGCACGAAAAGACCGTTTTGATCCCGATCAATTGAACTTGTTTGAACCGTGAAGATCCTGGCATCAACAAATATGCCGCAGGTTGAAGACGCTTTCGCGGCATTTGGCGAGGTGGAAATCAAGGATGGTCGCTCGATCGCACCCGCCGACGTGAAGGACGCGGATATCCTTGTCACGCGCTCCACAACCCGGTTGGATTCGGAACTGCTACAGGGGTCATCCGTCAAGTTTGTGGGTACCGCAACAATCGGGATCGATCATGTGGACTGCGAATATCTCGAGGACAGGGCACTGCCGTGGGCCTATGCCCCGGGATGCAACGCGAACAGCGTAGCGGAATATGTTGTGGGGGCCATTCTGGAGCTCCGTGCCCGGGGAGATATCGGACTGGGTCGATTGACGGTTGGTATCGTGGGCGTGGGGAACGTCGGTATCCTTGTAGCCGAAAAGATGGCAGCGCTGGGGCTCGCTGTCTTGTTGTGCGATCCGCCGCGCGAACGTCGCTCCGGCATGCCGGCATCGTTGCCCTGGAAGAGCCTCGTTGCGGCGGCTGTGCCCGACACTGCCAACCCGGGCACGGAGGTTGCGGCGCCGGTATTCGTGTCTCTGGACCAGTTGCTGGCGGAAGCCGACATCGTCACCCTGCATATCCCGTTGATACCCAGGGGGATCGACGCAACCTATCGGCTTGCCGATGCCGCTTTTTTTCATCGCATGAAAGCTGGCGCGGCATTCATCAATACGTCTCGTGGGGGCGTCGTGGATCCCGCGGCGCTTGACGCATGGATTCAAGCCGACGCCCTTGGTCCCGTCGTAATCGACACCTGGGAGGGCGAGCCGAAGATTGATGCCGCGCTTATGGCCCGTGCAGATCTCGCCACGCCGCACATCGCGGGATACTCCCACGACGGGCGGCTACGTGGAACCGAGGCGCTCTACCGTGCCGCCTGTCATGTCTTCGACCGTCCTCCCGAGTGGAGTCCATCGATGGACGGGGCGCACCATACGCCTGCGGATACGCAACTACTGGATGCCGTTCGGCTGGCCTATGATATTCGCGACGACGATGCCGCGCTGCGCGAGCAGATTGAACAGTTTGACGAACTACGCAGAACCTACCGCATGCGCCGCGAATTCAAATGCTGGACCATCAACAAGAGCGTCGATCCCGATTTTCAGCGCCAGGCGATTCGTCTCGGCTTCCGGGTTGCTGCGGCCTGAGAACTGGAAGTCACAGACTCGCCGGCGACAGGGAATGGGGCTACGGCGTTATAGAGGTGCGCGACGGTTGGGAGGCGATCGGCGTCTTCCACGGCGCGGTCGCTTCGACTGGCTGTTTATTGCACGACTTCAGCCTGCTCAGGATCAATGGCGAAAAAGCATTTTGCTGACTGTGCAAGATGCGTGCGAGGTCCGCGCGGAGTTTCGACGAGCTTCTCTTAAGAAGGCAACGAAATCCATGTTTACGGCGCCAGCAGATAATGGTAATCTTAGCACATCGATGTCTTTTCCCCGTTACAAGAGATGTTCAGCTCTCCTGATGCTTGTGCTTTTTGTCGGCGCCGGTGAGTTCTGCCCGCACCGCATGCACCTGCACGAGGTGGATCCAGGGTTTGTCGCTGATCACGGCCAAACCCAGCACGCGGTTCCACACGCGGGCCTATCCGGTCGGTGTGATGTCTGCCACGATCATGACGACGCGTGCCATGCCTCGGACAGACATGGGCACGATTATCGGATGCTCGCGAATTTCCGCTTACGGATGCTTCCGGCCGTCTCCTTGCTTACCCTCAGTCTCGATTCGTGCGATTCGTTGGATCGCAGAACGGCCGCCAGCGCGTACGCAAGATTACCGGTTCCCCGCGACAACGCATTGACGACGGTGCAACTCCTTATCTGATCCCGCCTTCTGCGTCCTCGCTCGCGCATGTTTCGAGAAGCATTTGCGGCGTATCCTCTCGTCGGCGTTTCCGTTTCTTTTCTTTTCAATAGGATCATTGTTTCCCAAGGAGTTCCGGAGCCTCATTATGTTTAGAGTTACAACGGTTGGCATTTTCCTGGTCGTCGCGGTGTTCCTATGCGGTTGCTCCACGGGACGCATGAACGCCGCCCGCCCCGTAGCAATCGAGCCCGGGCGACCCGTGGTTGACGGTTCGACGGTGTCACGCAGAGGCGCGATGCGGCCGCAACAGGATCCAAGGGGGAATATCTCTGTTGACCAGGCGATCGCCCTCGCTCTTGCCGCCAATCCCGGGTTGGCGGCTGCATCCCTTGCTGTGCAGGCGGCGGAAGCCAATCTTCTCCAGCAAGGATTACTGCCGAACCCCGAGCTCGAGGCTGAAATTGAAGAATTCGGCGGAACCGGAGAGTTCAAATCTTTCGATGTCGCTGAATACACGGTGATTGTCGGGCAGGAGATCCCGCTTGGCGGCGCACGCGGCAAGCGCTCGCGCATTGCGGCATTGGGTCGAGACCTTGTTGCCTGGGAGCATGAGCGTATACGCCGCGAGGTGATTGCAGATGCAAGGATCGCTTTCATTGATGTGCTGGCGACACAGAAGGATCTTGCGCTTGTTGCACAACTTGTGGCGCTTGCCGAAGAGTTGCGGGCAACAGTACAAAAACGTGTCACGGCGGGGGCAGCCGCAAACGTGGAACAATTGAAGGCGGCGGTCGAACTTTCCGCGATTCGTAATCAACGGAAGCGAGCGGATCGAACGCTTGAAACGGCACGCGAGAAACTCGCGATCACATGGGGAAGTTCCTCAGCACGCTTCGCGCGCGCGACTGGCAATCTAGAGCAAATAAGTCCGCCGCCGAAGAGGCAGCAGGTGGTCGGCGGTTTGTCCGCGAACCCCGATTTGGCTTGTCTGCCGGCCGCAATCGATCAGCGCAACGCGGAACTCGAACTCGAGCGCGCACGGCGGTTCGCGAGTCTGCAGGTGGCGGGCGGATGGAAATGGGTGTCGGAGACAGAGGATCAGTCATTTATTGCATCGGTTGCGCTTCCGTTACCGATCTTCGACCGCAATCAGGGCGGGATCCGTCGCGCCGCATTTGAGCTTGAACGAACACGGCAAGAAGCGAAGGCGAAGAGGGTGGCTACAGTGACGGCATTCGCACGTGCCTATCGGGATCTCGTATCGTCTCATCGCGAGGCACTCAGCTTGAAACGTGAACTGCTGCCAATCGCGCGTGAATCCTTTGATGCCACGACACGTGCTTTTCGAGACGGGCGGCTACCGTACATAGACGTGCTCGATGCGCAGCGGACCTTGTTCGAGGCACACCGCGAATACGGGTTGGCACTCGTCAGGTACCATAAAGCCGTGGTGGACGTTGAGCGGATGGCGGGGCATTTGTCCGGCACCCCCATTCAGAAATCGGATTAACGGAAAACAAAGGATACGACCTATGCGAAAACTTTTTTTCATTCTTGTTCTCACGCTGATCGGCATCGTGGGGTGGGGTGGCAATGGCCTTGTAGAGGACGATCATGCAGGGCATGGCCATGACGATCACGAAGGGCACGCTCATGTCGAAGGTGATGACGAGAGTCACGACGACGCCGAAAGTGACGAGCACGAGGGCCACGATCATGCCGAGCGCGATGAACATGCGGGTCACGGCCATGGAAATCACGCCGATGAGGATGCAATTAAACTCGCAGCTGAAACAATGGAAGAGTTTGGCATCACGATGGAAATAGCGCGCGAGGGTAGACTTGATGTGCACGTGACCCTGCCGGGGGAGGTGCATATCAACCAGGACCGGCAGGCCCATATCGTGCCGCGTTATCCAGGGCTTGTGATCAACGTCAAGAAATCCATTGGCGATCGAGTCGAGAAGGGTGACGTTCTCGCCATTCTGGAGGGTAACGATAGCCTGGCCCCGTACGGGTTGAAGTCGCTGATCGATGGGACAATCGTTGAGAAGCACATTACACTCGGCGAATCGGTCGACGATGACATCGTTTTTACTGTCGCCGACCTGAATACGGTTTGGATCGATTTGACCGTCTTTCAGACTGACGTACACGTGATTCGCTCCGGGATGAAAGTGATTGTTTCCGGCGGCAAGAACATGGATCCCGTAAGCGGGACGATCTCCTATGTCAGCCCGACCATAGACGAACACACGCGAACCGGTTTGGCCCGGGTCGTCGTGCCCAATCCCAAGGGAATCTGGCGGCCTGGCATGTTCGTCACCGGCCGCGTCAGTTTTCGGTCACCGGAACCGCTTGTGCTCGTTCCGCGGGATGCGGTCATCTCGATCGACGGCGTGCTCTCGGTGTTCGTTCAAACAGCGCTGGGATTGGTGCCGCGCCCGGTGAAATTGGGGATACGCGGAGAGTCGCGTGTGGAAATTATCGAGGGCGTCCAAGCCGGGGAGCGGTTCGCGTCCAGGAACGTACTGCCCCTGAAGGCCGAGATGAACCGCGCTGCCCTGGAACATGCCGGCCATGCTCATTAATTCGAAAGAGGACCTGATGTGATTGAACGCCTGGTAGAACTGGCCCTAAGGAATCGCTTGATGGTGTGCGTGCTGGCCGTACTGGTCATGGCCGCAGGCTACTGGTCGTACCGTGAATTGCCGGTTGATGCGATTCCGGATGTTTCTCCGAACCTGGTGCAGGTCTTCACCGTCACCGAGGGTCTCGGTCCGGAGGAAGTGGAAAAGTTCGTGACGGCTCCCGTGGAGATTTCCATGACGGGGCTACCGGGCGTTGTCGAGCTCCGCAGTGTATCCAATTTCGGCTTGTCGGTCGTCAATATCTACTTTGAAGACGGCCTGGATATCTATTTCTGCCGTCAACTTGTCGGTGAGCGATTGGGTGCGGCCCGCGAACAAATTCCGCCGGGCTTCGGTGAGCCCGAAATGGGGCCGATTGCATCTGGCATGGGGCTGATCCTGTATTACTACCTTGAAGACGAATCAGGGCAGTACAGCCTCGAAGAATTACGATCCATCCAGGACTGGATCGTAAAGCTTCAACTACAGGCGGTGCCCGGCGTTACGGAGGTGCTGGGCATTGGTGGTTTCGAGAAGCAGTTTCACGTCAACCTAAACCCGATCAGTTTGTTGCGATACGACATGACGATTCACGATGTAATCGAGCGAATCGAGGCGAATAACATCAATGTTGGCGCGCAATTCATTGAACAGGCCGGTGAGCAATTGACCGTTCGCTCGGTGGGCCTCGCAGAGAACATTGCTGATCTTGAGTTGATTGTGATCAAGGCCGTAGGCGGACGCCCCGTATACCTCAGCGATGTCGCCGAAATAGAGATCGGCGGTGCGGTGCGCCAGGGGTTACAGACCTTGAACGGTGGAAAAGAAGTCGTTTCCGGAATGGTTGTTGCCCTCTACGGGGCGAATGCCTCCACAGTCATCGAGGGGGTCGAGAAGAAGCTCATCGAAGTGGAGAAGGCATTGCCCGACGGCGTCAAGATCGTGCCGTACTACCAGCAGAAAGAACTTGTTGCGAAAGCCGTGCGCACGGTGACGGCGGCGTTGATCCAGGGTATTGCCCTTGTTGCCGTGGTCTTACTCGTTTTCATGGGAGGTTTTCGAGCGAGCGTCATTGTCGGTCTTTCAATTCCGTTTTCAGTTCTCTTTGCCACCATGGCGATGAGGTATTTCGGGATATCGGCGAACCTGATGTCGCTCGGAGGATTGGCCATCGCGATCGGGATGATGGTGGACGGCACAATTGTGATGGTCGAGAACATCGATCGTGTGCTGCGGGGGCCGGATAGCGGGGAGTCTAAATTTGAGAAGATAGGCCGCGCCTGTGGCGAAGTCGCCCGCCCGATTGTTTTCGCCATCATCATTATCATTATTGTGTTTTTGCCGCTCTTCACGCTGGAGGGTGTGGAAGGAAAAACCTTCCGCCCGCTGGCGTATACGGTTGCCCTGGCGATGTTCGGGTCTCTTGGCTTCGCCCTTCTGGCGGCGCCCGTACTGGGAGCGCTTATCATGCGGATGCCGTCAAAATCCGGTGGCAAGCTTCGTGAACCACGGTTGATCGGGGCACTCCTGAGGGTCTATCGTCCGCTTATCCGTCTATTCGTGCGGCAACGTTGGTTGGCGATCGCGCTGGCCGCGATCATGATCGCCTGCGGTGCGCTCGTATTGCCACGACTGGGGTCCGAGTTTACGCCCCGCCTGAACGAGGGTGACCTTATCGCGAACCTGACGATGGCGCCCTCAGTGTCGCTTGCGGAAACCGCACGCCTGACGGCCATCGCCGAGAAACGTATTCTGGGCGTACCGGAGGTGGATATGGTGGTGAGCCGCATCGGTCGCGGCGAGGTCGGCGCACACGCCGACCCGATAAACGCCGTGCATGCGATGGTGACCCTCAAGCCGAAGGACGAATGGAGCGTAAACAAAAATCAGGAGGAGATCGAAGTCGCCATACGCGACAGCCTCGCGAACATGCCCGGCGTGCTTGCAAACATGACGCAGCCGATTCAGTTGACCGTTGACGAACTTGTTGGAGGGGTGAAGGCCGAGTTGGCCGTGAAACTTTTCGGTCCCGACCTCGAGGTGCTAAAGGCGAAATCGGACGAAATCGCAACGGTTCTGCGGGGCATTCGTGGCGCAGCGGACGTCCAGACCGAACAGGTCATCGGAGCGCCCCAGTTGGTTATCCGCCCGGACCGCAAGGCGATTGCCCGTTACGGTCTCGATCTTGGGGTGGTGCAGGAGACGATCCGAACCGCGATCGGCGGCACCGAGGCGGGGCAGGTCTTTGAGGGCACACGTCGTTTCGATATTTACGTGCGTTTCGAGGAAGAGGCGCGAAATACGCCGGATAAGATCGGGCGCCTGTTGATCCAGACGCCGGATGGCGCAAGGGTTCCTCTCGAGCAGATAGCGACGATCAAAGAGGTCGTCGGACCGCGGCAGATTACACGCGAAAATGCGAACCGTTTCACGACCGTGCAGGCCAATGTGGTTGATCGCGACATCGGTTCGTTTGTAGCCGAGGCCCAATCGGCGATCGACGAGGAGGTGGATCTGCCGCCGGGCTACCTCGTGGGTTGGGGTGGTCAGTTTGAGTTGGCCCAGGCGGCGAATCGTCGACTTGCTTTCGTGGTTCCGATCACCTTGCTCCTTATCTGCCTGTTGTTGTACGGGAATTTTCATTCTATTCGGAGCTGCGTGCTTATCCTGCTGAACATTCCCCTCGCCCTGGTTGGTGGTGTCATCGCTCTCTGGCTAAGCGGTCAAAATTTATCTGTGCCGGCGTCGGTCGGGTTTATCGCGCTATTCGGAATTGCGCTAGAGAACGGCATGGTGCTGGTGACGTATCTCAACCAACTCCTGGAAGGAGGTACGCCGGTGGATGAGGCGTCGCAGCAAGGGGCCTGCCAACGATTGCGCCCCGTCCTGATGACGGCCGCAACCACGGCCCTGGGCCTGATTCCGCTATTACTCGCGACCGGCACGGGCAGCGAAGTCCAGCGCCCGTTGGCCACCGTCGTCATTGGCGGGCTGCTGACGTCAACGATTCTGACGCTACTCGTTATTCCGGCACTATACAGCTGGTTTGCGGTGAAGCCGCAAAAGGCTGAGGCCGCGAATGGGATCTTGCGCCCTTGACCGGGACTCCGCTCTTGATTCCCGCTCACGAGGGCCGTAATCTAGCGCGCTTCTTACGGGGCGGTAGCTCAATTGGTAGAGCGTCGCGTTCGCAATGCGAAGGTAGTGGGTTCGACCCCCATCCGCTCCAGTCTGTAGTCGGACGATCATCCGTCGAAGCACTTCAGGCCGCGCGGCAACCCGCTGCTGCGAATAGGATGCTCATAATTCGACGTCGCGGATCATGGACGCTTTGGCGCCAATCGAGACGGGCAATCGGATCGCTCTCGGTCAACGTGCTTACGGTGCTCGCTCCGCCAGGCTTCGGGGGTATACGCCGGCCTCGATAAGCGCTGCGATGCCTGCCATCACGATCGGCTTGTCCTCCGAATAGGTGACGCCAAACCATTTCTCCGTCGAACGCAGGATGTGGACGGTCGCGGCACCCTGCCTAATCAGGGTGTCGACAAGTGTGGGAACCAGTAACTCGCCCTTCTCGGAATTGATGTTTCCCGCGAGGAACTGCTCAAAACTTGCCGTTAGATGATCAAAAAGTCCCGGCGCGAATCCCCACATGTTCATCGACACGGGCTCATCGCCCGTGAGATCTACCCATTCGCCATCGATCTCCGACCGTGCGGCGTCGCCGATCTTCTCGATGTGAAGATGTTCAACGATGGATGTCAGAAGATTTGCATCGTCGATTTCACATATGCCCCGCGCGACATGACCATGTTCCGAGACGGTATTGCGGAGAACAAAGCTAATGTTGGCATACGCGCTGCCGGCCGGATCAATGCCGGATAGGTGCTGCGCGAGAACCTCGTAGGACGATTTTCCGTAGAAGTCATCGGCGTTGATCACACCGAAAGGTCCGTCAATGACGTCTCGACAAGTTAATACGGCCTGACCCGTTCCCCAGGGCTTCTTCCGTCCCGGCGGAAGCGTGTAAGCGCCGGGAAGGTCGTCCAGTTCCTGGTGTACGACGACAAGGTCGACATGGTCTTTGATGCGGTTGCCGATCTTTTCCATGAACAGCTCTTCGATGTCCTTGCGAATCACGAGCACGATCTTGCTGAATCCGGCCCGGACCGCGTCATAGATGCTGTAGTCGATGATGAACTCGCCACCGGGTCCAACAGGGTCGAGCTGCTTGAGACCGCCGTAGCGGCTGCCGATGCCCGCCGCCATGACCACGAGGCTGATGTTGCTATCGCTCAATTTTCGGGTCTCCCTGTTTAATGGTTCAGTATTTCGGCGGCTCGAGTGTTTAGAGTCGCGCAGACCTGAACCTTAAACCGAAGCCAGGGGAGAACGTCAAGCCTCTCCTTCGGAGCAGCGTCCAGTCAACCGAAGCCTTGCCCCTGGCGCGACGTCTTGATAACTTCCCGGTGTGAACAAGTCAAAGGTCGCCATTCTCCGAACCAGGCCCGCTACGGTGCTGGAAGATTATCATCGGCTGATGAACCTGGCGGGCTACCAGGATGTGATCACGAAAGACGCGGATACGGGTCTCAAGATCAACATCAGTTGGCATTTCTTCTTTCCCGGATCTTCAACCACGCCATGGCAACTCGACGGCGTGATTCGTGCCATGAAGCGCGACGGGTATTCACCCGATCTGATCCACGGCTGCCACAATCGAACAGTGGTCATCGACGCCCATCTCGGCGAACGAGAGAACAAGCAGATCAACGTGACAGACGCTCACGGCCTGAGAAACATCCATCTTTACGAAGGCGAGGAGTGGATCCATGTGCGCGACGCGGTAGGCGACCTTGTGGACGATTTTATCTGTCTGAACGATGTTTATCCCGACGGCTTCCGGATCCCCAAGCGCTTTATCGGCGAGAATATTATTCACCTGCCGACGATCAAGACCCATATCTTCACAACCACGACCGGGGCCATGAAGAACGCCTTCGGAGGCCTGCTTAATGAACACCGGCATTGGACCCATCCCGTGATCCACGAGACGCTGGTCGATCTGCTGTCGATTCAGAAGAAGATCCATCCCGGAGTGTTTGCCGTGATGGACGGAACCTTCGTCGGGGACGGGCCGGGGCCGCGCTGCATGATCCCGCACATCAAGAATGTGCTGTTGGCCTCCGCCGATCAGGTCGCCATCGACGCGGTTGCCGCCAAATTGATGGGCATGGATCCGCTGAAGGATCTCAAATTCGTGCGCCTGGCGCACGAGAAGGGCCTGGGCTGCGGTGATCCGCGTGAGATCGAGATCGTGGGCGATGTGGATGCCGCTGACGAGAATTGGAACTTCGTTGGACCGTTCAAGAAAATGACCTTTGCAAGTCGCATGCAGCATAAGATTTACTGGGGACCGCTCAAGAAGCCGATCGAATGGTCCTTGAAAACCGTTCTTGCGCCCTGGGCCTACATGGCCAGCGTGGTTTACCACGACTCCTTCTGGTATCCGACGCACCAGAAGATCATTCGCGACATCGTAACCAGTGAATGGGGTCGACTCTTCAATAACTGGGACGAATTGGCTATCGACCCGGAAGAGTTACACGCGAAAGGGTGGGAGGCCGTTGGCGACGCCCCGCTGAAGCTCAAGCAGGACAGCCTGAGTCTGTTTTTTAAATCGTTGAAGATCCTGGGGACCTGCATGAAAGAGGCGCCTGAATTCTCTGCAAAACGCCGTGCCCGCGAGAGTGCAAAGGCGTCTTCCTAGCGCGGCGCCACACGAGTCACATGGCCAAGGCAAAGTCGAAACCGAAGGCGAAGGCTAAGGCCAAAGCGAAGGCAAAGTCGAAACCGAAGCCGCAGGTCAGGACGGAATCGAAGGCCAAGAGGACCAGAAAATCAACAACGAGCCCGGCTGCATCCAAGCCGGCCAAGCGGCCAAAGCCCGGCAAGGGCACGATGGGGGTCGTCTCCAAGAAGGAGGCGTCGGCCATGATCGAGGGCGTGGGCAACGATGTTTTCAAGGACGTCAGTCGACGGCGAAAGCCAGATCTCAAATTTCCTATTCGTTCCTTGTCGAACGTCAAGTTCGATGCCAAGAAAGGGCATTTTGAGATCCTGGGCAAGATGACCGTTCGCACGTTGACGTACAACACGGTAAAGACATTCGCCCAATCCATGCGTCTTCTCGCGACGACGAAGGAAGATCTCCTTGATAAGAACGACATCGCGGGTAAACGCGAGATCTACTACAACAGCAAAGGCTGGGCAGAGTGCCGCTTCGATAGTCAGCCTGAGAGCGATACGCTGCTCGACGACATGGAGGCCATGCTGGGCATTAACCGTGAACAGCTTGGCTACATTCCTGAGGAGCGCGGTGGCGATGTGGCTGGTCCGCTGGTGGTGCACGATCGGAATCCGAACTCGGGAGACCGCGTAACGATCGATTGCGGTCGCCTGGGCAGCGGAGCATGGAGCATCCCGTCGCGAGTCGAGCATCTTGGATTCGAATGTAAGGCCAAGTTCATCCTGGTCATCGAGACCGCGTCCCTTTTTCAACGCCTGGTCCATCACGAATACTACAAGACAGCGAAGTGTGTGCTTATATCAATGAGTGGCGTGCCGACTCGCGCCTGCCGCCGGTTTGTGCGGCGCCTCGCGGATGACCAGAAGCTTCCCGTACTGGTCTTTACCGACGGTGATCCGTACGGATACTGTAATATCTACCGCACGCTAAAGGTCGGGTCCGGACAGGCGGCACACATCAATCGCTATTTCTGCGTGCCCCAGGCGCATTATCTCGGCGTTACGCCGGACGATATTACGGAGTACAAGCTGGAGGACGCTACCCATCCGCTCGAACCCGCGGACATCAAGCGCGCGAACGATGCGCTCAAGAACGATCCTTTCATCAAGCATCACAAGGAGTGGCAGGCGGCGCTGAAACAGATGCTGAAAATGGGCGTACGCGTGGAACAGCAGGCTTTCGCCAAGCACGGTCTCAACTTTGTGCTGGATACCTATCTGCCTGAGAAACTGAAGCGGAAAAAGTTCCTGCCCTAGTTGCCGGCTGTTCTCGGGCATGCGCCGATCCGGACGACGTTCGCCGACTTTCGGGCGGGATCACATCCGAGCTGGGAAGGGCGGCAACCGTTCCCCGTGAGCAGGGCTAGGCTCCTTCAACCAGATTCGTTTCTTTCCCGGTCACCTTGTTGCTCTTCCGTGTTATCTTGAGCGTCTGCAGGCCGTAGGCCTTTACGCTCGTGCGGATCGTGCCGCGTGACCCGGCGAGGCGCAGCTGTACATCGGTATCTCTTCCGGAGAGTTCCTGCAGGCGCAGAACAAGCGCGTTGCCGTGTTCTGATTTTTTTACCGCAACGATCTGCACATTATCGGTCGAGACCGTAATCGGCTGCGTTTTCAGTAGCGATGATCGGCTCGTCTGTTCTTTGGCGGGAAAGTAGACCTGGTAGTAGGGCGGCACGTTAAGCGCGGCCGCCGCCTGGGTGACGGTACGCTCACGGAAAGTGCGCGAAAACATGAATTGAAACGACACCTCATGCTCTCCCTGGTCATGGCGCGGCAGAAAGCGTTTGTCACTGAACGGAGATCCCGCCGGCACACCAAAAGATGCGTACGCCGGCGTGCGCAATACGTTCAGGCAGAGCGAACGTTTCGTCAGGTTATGGGCAAAACTCCCGTTGTTGATGGTTGTCAGGCACACGCCTTTGCCGCGGACCGATACCCAGCGCTGGTTCGACCGTTCTTCATACCGCGACGTGGGCGCACGCTTCACGGCACTGTAGGGCGTTTCCGATATGCTCTCAACCGGGTCGAAGCCAAGCGGCACCTCGAGTTTGAGCATGGTATCCTTCATGTTATTCAGTACGCGGTCCCGAATCTCGAAATGCCCGTCTTTCTTCCCGAAGACGTAGTGCCGCACGATGGCCGTTGTCTCGTATACAAACAGGACCTCCACCACGCGCTGGATAGGACCGTCTTCGATCACCCGCACCGGCTTCGTCGTTCCTCCGGCCCATTTGACATCTGGTTCCGGCGAGATCCGCTTCGCGTCCGCAGCTGTGGCAAGGCGAAAGCGCGCTGTCGGTTTGCGCCATGCAGGGGCGGTGCTCCACGCTCCGGGTCCTTTCATCTGGTCCGGATCACCACAGGTCCAGCTATGATCCATGTCCTTGAATAGGATCGGCTGAAAGGCCTTCTTGCGCACCAGGCTGCTGGCGACTCTCGGAACCCTGACGGAGTCAACCAGGCCCGTGCGCGGATTGATACGAATCGAGACGCCGGGTGCACGAAGGTAGAGGGCGCCCGCTGTTGCGGCTGGTAGCCTGGGGCGAAAACGAGCCTTGGCCGGCTTGTAGCTCGCGTCATAGCGCTGGATCTCGAACGGCTTGAGGTCGACCTGCACGAGGAGTCGCACGCGCCAGTCGCTGTCCAGGTTGTTTTGCGCCTTGATGCGCTGGAACGGGACCTGGCGCCCGTTACGCTTCAAGGCAATGTCCGGTGTCAGGAAAAGCTGGTTCGCCACGTGATACTCAAACTCGACCGGGCCACGATAGCGATGACCGTGTGGGTTGACGATGTAGATCGGTACTTCGCGGTCCTTTGCAGGCTTGTCGCCGGCAAGGACCGGTATCAGGCTCGAGAGGCGGGTGCGACGCAGTTTCTCCAGGCAATGTCCGATGAGGAGCATGGAATCCTTCTCGGCATCAGGAATGCAGGATCCCGGCAGGATATCGTGGAACTCGGTAAACATGATGTCCTTCCAGGCCGTGGCGAGGTCGGCGGAGGGGTAGGGGGCATCGCCGTTCCACCATGCGAGGGCACAGAGCCGTTCGGTGGCCGCCATAAGACTCTCGGCCTGACGGTGACCACGCTTGACGCGGCTCATGGATGTGTAGCATCCGGGGAAACTGTTCTGAATTTCGCCCTTCACGACGGGAAGCGAGGGGCTCCGTCGTTTTGTGGACTTGAAGAATGCTTCCGGTGTCGACTCGATCCACTCGTACTCCGGATGTTCTTTCATGTAGCGCTGCAGATCGGAATACTCCGCCTTGCTGACGCCACCGCCATGATTCCCGATACCCCAGAGGATCATGGTTTCCGGCTCATCCGCGAAGTGCACCAGAAACTTATCGAGCTTCCCGCGGACATTGCCGTTGGTCAGGTAGTGATCGTCACTCCTGCGCGTGATCACCGTGCTGCCGGACCGATCCCGCCATTGAAATGCGCCAAGCGGCAGATCGAAGGTCCCATAATCGGGTCGGCAAAAGATGTACGAGTCCATGCCGCAGCCGTTGAGTATCTGGGGAAATCCCTCCGGATGACCGAAGGGGTCGAAATTGTACGCGGTTGTAGGGCGTACCCCAAATTTCTCCCGGAAATAGTTCAGTCCGACCAGGAATTGGCGAATATGGCTTTCCCCATTCGGGTTGTTCACATCCGGTTGAAGCCATGCGCCACCGGCGACATGCCATTGGCCTGATTTTACCAGTCTCTGAATGCGCCGGAAGAGCGTGGGTTCGTGCTGCTCAACCCAGTGGTAGAGCACGGCCTCATTGTGATTAAAGACAAACGCCGGGTGCTTATCCGCAAAGTCCGCAGCGACACGATAAGTTGACAGCGTCTCGGCTAATCCATCCTCCCAATGCCAGCACCAGACGGGATCCAGGTGGGCGTTGCAGACCAGGTGTATCTTCTTCTTCATGGATGAAATGCGAAGAGGCGATCATTCGCGCTGGAGACGGGCGTATAGTTGGATGAAGTGCGGAAGGATGTCAACATAATGAGTGTTTCGCTCGTGGCTACCTTTCTCTCGACATCAATCGTTATGCCTCGTAAAAAGCGCACTCGATGAGCACGATAAGAACAGCAGTTATAGGAACCGGCGGAATGGGCGCGCATCACGTGATGCGCTTGTCGAAGATTCCAGAGGTGGAGTTGGTGGCGCTTTGTGACGTCACCGAGGCGAACGTGCGTGCGGCGATCGAAGATAAGATTCCCGAGAAGGATCCACCCCCGGCGATCTACACCGATCCGGCGAAGATGTATGCCGAGGCCAAGCCGGATGCCGTTGTAATCGTGACGCCGCATACAATGCATTTTGATCACGCCGTGCAAGCCATCGAGGCCGGATGTCATGTGCTGCTTGAAAAACCGATGGTGACGGACAGCCGCCAGGCTTATCGGCTGAAGGAGATCCTTGCGAGTCACGACAGGGTATTTACGATGGGCTACAACTCCTCCTGCTGTCCCACGGTGGCCTATACGCGTGAGGCCATTCGCAACGCTGAGTTTGGAGCGTTGAGCATGGTGAGCGTCTACATCCTGCAGGGATGGCGGAACGGGACGCTCGGACAATGGCGCCAGGATCCTGATCTCTCCGGTGGGGGCATGGCTTACGACTCCGGTGCACACGTGCTGAACACGCTTTGCTGGACGATCGAGTCACGGGTGGACGAGGTCATGGCATACGTCCACAATCGCGGCACGCCGGTGGATATCGACTCGTCGATCCTGATCCGATTCGAGAACGGTGTCTACGCGACCGTAATGATCGGCGGAAATTGCCCCACGAGTTCGAGCAATGCCGTCTATGTTTTTGAGAATGGTAAGATCGAGCTGGATGCGTGGTCCGGAGCGACGGTCGCCGCCTGGCGTGACAAGGATGAGGTCTACCGTGCTGACCTCGAGGATGCCGACGTGTCTTCCGACACGAACTTCATCGATGCAATCCTTGGCCGCGCAGAAGCAGCCACGAATGTTGAGCACGGCATCGTCCATAGCGAATTGATGGACGCGATCTACGAGAGTGCTCGCTGCGGTCACCCCGTTAGTCCCGAGCGGAGCTAACGCTTGCGGTTGATATCGCTGCGATCAATCTGGATCCTCAGTGTTCACGAGAGTGCTGATTGCAGGGCGGTACGGTTCCCCAAGCTGACATAAGGCCCCGGGGGCAGACGTCAGCGATGCTTCGGTGCCTACTTGAGTGGGCAATACGGTAGGACCGTCGAAGATTGATCGGATTATCATCCTCGACCCGCAGGCCTATTTTCTCATAAATGAGACAAAAAGAGGTCTATTGCCAACCGATCAAAAAAGAGTTGAAATATTTATCCTTCTACCACCAATCGTCCTAATCTTACTGTTATTCGAGTATTTATGCGATTCCAAACGACGTACTAGACATTAGTCCGTACTATTCCGATCTTTGTCGACATAAATACGAGTATTGAGGTCTCCTTGGTCCAGGATGGCCGGATTATTGCTTTGCCGATGGCGGGTAATAGCGTGACAACAAACGACAACACAGGCTTCTTCCCTGAGCCACGACGAGCCAGGCCGAGAACAGTCAGCGACATCGAGCGGATGTCGGACTGTATAACTATGGTCTAGCCTTAAGCTCAGGTAAACGAAAAACCTGACAGCTCGTATTTTCCCTAATTTTAAGGCAAGAAATACCTACACCCAAGAATTGTCAGTATTGAATTTCCCTTTAGTCCTTTTATGGTCTAGCATTTCTTTGAATTGGATAAATTACAGTCCGTGTGGAGCGGTGGTCCGATTGGCCTGCGTAGCCATGCTTGCGCCGCCCGAACGACGGGTAGGAACTATTTAGGAGACATCGATGGTGGTGATCGGATCTAAAATCGCGAACGGCGCCTGGCGTGGACACGCCGGGTCCTCCTGGCTTCAGTGCTCGGCTGGCATCACCCTCTTTGGGTTGATGCTCCTCGCGGCCCCCGCGGCGCGGGCGGCTGACACGATCTATGGCGAGGATTTCGACTCCTACGCCGACAATACGACCGACCCCGGAAACGGGAAATGGTCCCTGATCACCTCGTCAAGTGTCAACGGCAGCAATGCGGGCGATTACTTCAAGGTCAAGACCGTATCGGGCGATAAGATGCTGGAGGCGAGGGACGTCAATTCCGAGAACCAGATCTTTCGCACACAGAACATCGACATCAGCGGCTATGCGAACCTGAAGTTCTGGGTGCGCGTGTCTGAATCCGGAAATTTAGAAAGCGCGGATTACGTCAAGGTCTATTTCCAAACCAACTCGGGCCCGCTGGTCTTGTCGTACAGCGTGGTTGACGACTTTGGTGTGTTCACGCACGAGAACACAACCTTCGGCGGCACGAACATTCAGATCGAGATTCACGTTAAAAATAGTTCCGGCAGCGAGAGATACCGCATCCAGGAAGTCGTTGTCGAAGGCGACCCGGTTCCGGCTCCGGAGATCTCGATCACAACGCCGGATCAGTCCGTGGAATACGAGGCGAACTCGATCACGATTGGCGGCACGTCTTCCAATGCGGTCGGCAACATCGCGTGGACCAACGCATTGACCGGCGGAAACTCGACGATCGCTGCCGGCGCCGGCTGGACGATCAGCGATATCCCACTCACGGTGGGCGCAAACCCGATCACCATTACGGCCACCAACGCCATCGGCGACAGCGCGACCAATACCGTCACGATCACCCGCCAGAGCATGCCTCTTCCGGAGATCTCGATCACAACGGCGGATCAGTCCGTGGAATACGAGACGAACTCGATCACGATTGGCGGCACGTCTTCCAATGCGGCGGGCAACATCGCATGGACCAACGCATTGACCGGCGGAAACTCGACGATCGCGGCCGGTGCGAACTGGACGATCAGCGACATCCCGCTCGCGGTGGGCGCAAACCCGATCACTGTTACGACCACCAATAGCTACGGCAGCACGAACGATACCGTCACGATCACGCGCCAGGGCCCGCCTCTTCCGGTGCTCTCGATTACAACGCCGGATCAGTCCGTGGATTCGGAGACCAACTCGATTCCGATTAGCGGCACGTCTGCCAATGCGGCGGGCAACATCGCGTGGACGAACGCATTGACGGGCGGGCGCTCGACGATCGCGGCCGGCGCCAGCTGGACAATCAACGACATACCGCTCGCGGTGGGCGCAAACCTGATCACCGTCACGGCCACCAATAGCTACGGCAGCACGAACGATACCGTCACGATTACGCGTGAAGAGCCGCCGCCGCCCGGTGTCGCCACGCTCTATAGTGAGGATTTCGACTCCTACGCCGAGGAGACGACCGACCCCGGAAACGGGAAGTGGTCCCTGATCACCTCGTCAAGTGTCAACGGCAGCGATCCGGCCGATTACTTCCGGGTCGAGACCGTAGATTCCGACAAGGTGCTGGAGGCGAAAGACGTCAATTCCGAGAACCAGATCTTTCGTACGCAGAACATCGACATCGACGGCTATGTAAACCTGAAGTTGTGGGTGCGCATGGATGAAGCCGGAAACTTTGAAGACGTCGATTACATCCGGGTTTATTTCCAGACAAACTCGGGTGCGCTGATCTTGTCGACCAACGTGATCAACGACTTTGTGCCCAACGATGCCGAGTTCACGCACACGAACGCCACCTTCGGCGGCACGAACCTTCAGATCGAGATTCACGTTAAGAACAGCGAGAGTGGCGAGAAGTACCGCATCGAGGAGGTCGTTGTTGAGGGCCATCCGATTCCGGCCATCTCGATCACGACGCCGGATCAGTCCGTGGATTTCGAGACGAACTCGATCGCGATTAGCGGCACGTCTGCCAATGCGACTGGCAACATCGTGTGGACCAACGCATTGAACGGCAGCCACGCGGTGATTGCGGCCGGCGCGGACTGGACGATCAGCGACATTCCGCTCGCCGTGGGCGCAAACCCGATCACCGTTACGGCCACCAACGCCGTCGGCGACAGCGCGACCAATACCGTCACCATCACGCGCCCGAGTATGCCTCCCCCGGAGATCACGATCACAACGCCGGATCAGTCCGTGGAATACGAGGCGAACTCGATCA
>CAJWTS010000023.1 GCA_913047795.1 uncultured Verrucomicrobiota bacterium
AGGGCAAGCTGTCTGATATTCAGCTCGCCTGTCGGCAGGGCGATGCGAACGTCGTGATATTCAACAACGAGTTGTCGCCGGTGCAGGTCAATAACCTGGATCTTTCACTGGGTATCAGCGTCATTGACCGCACCGAGTTGATCTTGCAGATCTTCGCGCGCCGCGCGCGCTCGGCCGAGGCGCAGGTTCAAGTTGAACTCGCACAGCTCGAGTATCTCGTTTCGCGTATTCCCGTTTCGGCCAAGCAGCAGCGATTCCAGGGCGGCATCGGGATGCGCGGTCCGGGCGAGAGTCCTTTCCGAATGCGCAACGCACCGATGCGTCGGCGCATCACATACCTCAAGAAAAAGATCGACCGCATCCAGGGTCAACGCCGCCGTACACGGCAGCAGCGTCGGTGGCCGCTGGTCGCGCTGGTCGGATACACCAACGCGGGTAAGTCGACGCTGCTCAATGCGTTTGCCAAGGCCGACGCGTACGTGGATGATCGGCTCTTCGCGACGCTCGACACAAAAACACGATTGGTCCGTATAGCGGCCGATCGGGATGTCCTGGTGACCGACACGGTCGGGTTTATTCGTGATCTGCCGCACGGATTGATCGCCTCTTTCCGTTCGACGTTGGAGGAGGTCGCCGAGGCCGACCTCTTGTTGCACGTCGCGGATGCGGGACATCCGTACATCGAAGATCACTGCCGGATCGTTGACGCGACCCTGAAGGAGATCGGAGCCGGGGAGGTGCCGTCATTATTCCTGCTCAATAAGTGTGATCGCGCGGCGGGACGCGATGCGATGCCGGCATTGTGCGATCATTACCCGCACGCGTTGCGCGCCTCAGCATTGACGGGTGACGGTCTGGATTGCGTGGCCGCGCGAATCGATGCCGTGTTGAGCGCGCAAGCACGCATCAGGCGCGACAACGCGCCGATGTCGGAAGCATATCTTTGAGTGACAGTCGGAGGCTGAACCTACGAAGATCGCGTCGAGGAATGATCGGCTGGGCCAGTGGCGTCCGATGATGAATAAACGGCGGAGGCAGGATCGTGGCGAAGTTGAGAATGGAGATCCTGTTGCGGCAGATGTTCGACTCCGGGGCGTCGGACCTGTTGTTAACGGTTGGCAGGCCGCCCCAGTTTCGCATCCATGGATCCATGGGCCTTTCGGAAGCGATTCGCTGCATGCCGAAGATCCGATCGAGTATATACACGCCCATGGTCGCAGCGTGATCGACCAGCGCGAGATTGGCGAGGATGCCATGTCGTTCTCGGATGCCTTGTGCAGTGTGTTCCGTCAGTCGGCGGATGTGATCATGGTGGGCGTCATTCCCCAGCAGTTGATCATGATTCAGGACGAGTCTGCGCGTGGGCTTGCCTCTGAGGTCATGAATGTTGATAATGCGATACGAAATTTGATGCGGGAGAAGCAGGTCCAGTAGATTGACTCTGTTATTCAGACAGGAAAGGCGTCGGGCATGGCAACCATGAACGAATCGCTTGCCCGCTTGTTCTTCGCTGACCGGATAACTGAAGAGGCCGCGCTGATGCGATCCCCGAGACCGAAGGAGTTGACGCGGTTGCTTAACCGTTGACGGTGAGCACCAGATGATGCAGGCCATGAACGGAAGAGATTGTCGACGCCACCGCCAGACGGCCGGAATCGGTTTCCTGGTTCTGGTTGCCTTGTTTGCGAGTTCAGAGGCGGCCGCGCCGATCGAGAAGGAACTTGCCGAGCACCGTCAGCGCGCCGACGCGGCCGGCAAGGCTGCTGAGACGACATTAGGGAAGAGCCGTGAGGAGCCCGCGCGCCTGGAGAAGTCTGTCAAGAAGGCGGATGAGGACGGGAAGGCCCGACCTGCAGACACCGAGCGCCGTGAAGGCGAGCGTGTCGCGCAAGCGACTGAGCAGGCACGACGCGAACGCGCGATCGCCGATGCGCGCCGGCTCGAAAACGAGCGCCGGGAAGCCGCCGAACGCGCCGAACTGGAGCGCCGGGCAGCCGAAGCCATAGCCGAACAACAAAGTAAGGACGAGGCGAAGCGGGCAAGGGCCGACGCGCGTCGATTGACAAAGGAGCGCAAGAAGGCCGAGAAGCTCGCCGCAAGGAAGCGTCGCGAGGAAAAGAAACGTGCCGAGGCTGAAGCACGGCAGCTCGCGAAGCAGCATAGGGAAGCCGAAGCGCTTGCGGAGGAGAAGCGACGTGAGGAGGCGAAGCAGGCCTGGACCGAGGCGCAGCGCCTGAAAGAGGACCGCGAAGAGGCCGAGAAGCTCGCCGTAAGGAAGCGTCACGAGGAGCAGAAACGTGCCGAGGCGGAAGCACGGCAGCTCGCGAAGCAGCATAGGGCAGCCGAAGCGCTTGCGGAGGAGAAGCGACGTGAGGAATTTGCTGAGAGCAGGCGCCGTGCTGCGCAAGAGCGTGTTGCCACGGCCGACGTCGCCGAGGAGAAACCGTCAGATTCGACACGAGTCGCAGTGGCCGCCGTCGAGCCGGATGATACCGACGAGGATTTCGGCGAAGGCAGCACGGTCAGGCTCAATAGTTACCACCAGGACATGCGTCGAAGACGATGATTCCCGGCAAACTCGGCAGCATGCTTGTCGAGCGAGCGGCGCGATTACCGAAGACGAGCTTCAGGCCGCCATTCGGCGGCAAGGTGAGACCGATCAACTGCTCGGACAGCTCCTGGTCGAACTCGGGCACCGTGCCATAATTGCCGGCGTGATGCTCTTTTATGGATATCTTGCGCTGACGCGCCATGGCCGTGCGGTGGAATTGCAGCGCGACGGCTCGATCGCGGTTGATATGATCACATGCAAGGTGCGCGAAGCGGCATCGGGTGATGTGACGGTTAGCATCAACCCCGGCGTGCTGACGATCACAACGACGAGCGGACGGGGCTCGATTATGGCGCGATGCTTCGACCGCGCGCACAAAGTTCGCATATACAACGGCGAAAGGGCGTGCTAAAAGGTAAAATATGAAAGCGATACGCTGGAAGAGGGCATGTACATGGAGACAACCTGATCACGGTGAGTGATCAGGGGGAGTCGCGCGGTATCGCGTCCGTTGCCCACCGTAACGTGCCCGAATCGGTGCCGTGACTCTGCCCACGCCATGACGGGCCAATGTTCCCGCGTGGCGGCCGATCAACACGCTGACGTCGAGTCGCCTGCGTTAGCTCCTAACCGAGATTCCTGATCATGCGCTGGCTGGACAAGTTGGAACGCCGTTACGGACGCTACGCCGTTCCAAATGTCACACTCTTTCTCATCGCCTTCCAGGTGATCGTCTACTTCATGGTTGCCGCCAGGAACGGCGTCTGGACCCGTGCCGTCCTCATCCCTGCACGGGTCCTCGATGGCGAGTTCTACCGGCTGTTTACGTTTCCCTTTTTACCGCCGAACAGCCCGGGACAGCTCGGCCCCATCTGGGCCTTTTTTTACTGGTACCTGTTCTATCTTTTTGGCCGATCGTTGGAGCATCATTGGGGAACCTTCCGGTACAACGTCTATCTCCTGATCGGGTACGTCCTAACGGTCGCTGCCGGGTTTCTGCAACCTGCCTTTCCGGTGACAAACGGCTACTGGCTCAGCACCGTCTTTCTAGCTTTCGCGTTCCTGAATCCCCGCTTCGTGATCAACCTGATGTTCATTTTTCCCGTCCAGATTGTGTGGCTGGCGGCAATCACCTGGGGCTTCTATGTGTTCACTATGTTCGGAGGGGACGCGTCGCAACGGCATGGCGTGCTGGCGGCCACTATCACGTTCCTCATCTTTTTTGGAAGGGATGTCTGGGCCTGGTTGCGAGCGCGGTATCGACACTCGCGTTCGGCCGCGACTGCGGCGGCAACCACGGCCGAGCAGGAGAAGGAACCGTTTCATCGCTGCCACGCCTGCGACCGAACGGATTTGACCCATCCCGAGATGACGTTCAGATATTGTTCGGATTGCGCCGGGCAACCGGGCTATTGTGAGGAGCACATCGCAAATCACGAACACGTCCGATCGGAAGCCTGATCGCGACCACCGCGCGAGATGAGAGAGAATTCATCATTCGAGCACCTGTCGGACTGGCTGGCGTCGCATGTTCTCGAGATCCGGATCACCATTCTTCTATAGTGCCGCGGTCTTCTTTGGCATTGGTGCCGAACGGATTCGACGCGACCTGAAGACCCAGGAATCGAATTCGACTGACCCCGGTCAATCGGTCCCGGTCGAGGAGCGCGCCGGTGATTAGGCTCCTCTTGAGTTTTTTCGGAAGCTGGCCGCGGCTGTTCGCGGCGAGTACGCCTGCGTCGTTTGTTTCTTCCTGGGCCTGATGGTCTATTCGACAACGGGGTTCATGTGCTGACGTCTCCCCGAAGAACTGGACCGCATGGGACTGTAGAACCTGGCATGGTTAGGCACTTTGAACAAGGAGGCCGGGAGGGCACGAAGAAGATACAGCGATGAACAGATTGTCTGCGCGTCGACCCAGTCGAAGCCGGTCTGTTCGGCGCGGCCGACAATCGTCTGCCCGTAGATCAAGAACAGGAGCGTTAGAACCAGGATAACCACTGTGCCGGTGTGAACCGTCCGGCGTTGTGGTTTCTCTCTCACCTGAACGGGCCATTCGTGGCGGGCTAGACGTTCAGTATCATTTGCCGCGCGTGTTCGATCGTCACGCTCGTCAATTCTTCGCCGCCGAGCATGCGGGCAATCTCTCGTGTGCGGGTGTCTTCGTCGAGCGATTCGATCTGCGTGTGCGTTCGACCGTCGCGAACGTCTTTCCTGACGGCCAGATGCGTCATGCCGTGCGCGGCCACTTGCGGTAGATGTGTGATGCTGATGACCTGGTGATTCTGCGCGACGTCGCGCAGTTTCAGCCCCACGGCGATTCCTATTTCGCCGCCTATGTTTGAGTCTATTTCGTCGAAGATCAAAACGGGAATCCGATCGTGTTTCGCAAGCACGGCCTTGGTCGCCAGCATGACGCGTGAGATCTCGCCGCTTGATGCGATCGCGCGCAGGGGGCGCATGGTCTCGCCGACGTTCGGGGCGAAGCCAAAGTCGATGGCGTCCTGTCCCGCCGGTCCGGGTTCGCAGGGCTCAAGATCGACGGCGAAGGCGCCTTCCGCAAAACCGAGGTCCTGGATTGCCTTCGTGATCGATTGGCTCAGTCCGGTCGAGGCCTTCTTGCGGCCGGTGCGTAGTTTGCGTGCTGCGGTATCGAGGGCCTTACGTATTTTCTCCAAATCCCGATCAACGGCCAGGATCTGTTCCTCCCGGCTCTCAAGGTCGTTCAGCCGCCCTTGTGACGTTACGAGGTGCTCCAGCACGGCCTCGACGGATCCGCCATATTTGCGTTTGAGCATTTCGTATAGTGACTTGCGCTGCTCGAGCCACTCGAGGCGCCTGGGATCAGCCTCGATGTCTTGCACGTATTGGTGGATGGATCGCGTCAGTTCCTGAATCTGAACATTGACCGCCTGTGCCTCTGCCAGCCACGCGCCGCCTTGCGGCACGAGCCGTGACAGTTCAACGAGCGCACGTTGCGCGGTCGCGACGCCACTGAAGGCGGTCGGTTCGTCGTCCGACAACGCATTGCAGGCTTGTGACGCAAGTTCGAGAATGAGCTGCGCGTTGGCAACTACGGTGTGATCTTCGTCGAGCGTCGTTGCCTCGTCTGCCGTCAGCTTCGCTTCTTCGATTTCGGCGATCTGGTAGCGCAGCAGGTCAACCTGCTGCGCTACCTGTGAATCGTCGCCGTCCAGTTCATGTCGCCGGCTCTCAAGGTCGAGCTGTTCGCGGTAGACCTGCGCATAGGTCTCGCGCTCCGCCGCCAGTCCTGCGAATGCATCGAGCACGTCGAGCTGGTAGGCCTGTTTCAAGAGCGCCTGGTGGTCGTGTGGGCCGTGCAGGTCAACCAGCAGGTCGCCGAGTTGCCTGAAGACCTGGATCGTGGTGGGGCAGTCATTGACCAGGTTCTTACCGCTGCCCGTCGCGGATACGGTGCGACGCAGGATCAGCCGGTTTTCCTCGCAGGTGTCTAGTGCCAGCTCGTCGAGAACCCGGTTTACGGCGTCGGGATCGGCGAGATGAAAGACAGCCTCGACCGTGCATTGTGCTTCTCCGGTGCGGATCATCGATTTGTCCGCGCGTTCGCCAAGAACAAGTCCCAAGGCGTCGATGAGTATCGACTTCCCAGCCCCCGTCTCGCCGGTAATCACGTTCAGGCCTTTCTGGAAGGCGACGGTAACGTCTTCCACAACAGCGAGGTTTCGTACGCGCAGCGACTCAAGCATGCCGAAGGATAGTATACGGAACGGAAAAGAGAAAAAGGAAAACGGGAGAAGGAAGAAGAAACAGGCAGGATTGACATTTGCAGCGGCCGTGACTTAAAGTCTCCGGCGACCTTCTCTTGGCGGGGTAGCTCAGTTGGTTAGAGCAGCGGAATCATAATCCGCGGGTCGTGGGTTCGAGTCCCTCTCCCGCTACCACTTTCACCCTTTGTTTGCAGGATTTTCCGAGCCTCTCTCCGCTTTCGGAAAATTCTTCGTGTCATTTTTCGTGTCACTGCGGGAGCGTTCCCGGAATGGCATGACCTCCAGGAGTGCGAATTACTGCCTGCTCCGGGGTATCCACGATCTTCAACATCTTCATCTGTTCCCTGCGATATTCAGGACTCAGATGACCGTACACTTCTTCGATCAGCCTTGTGGTCGCATGCCGGGGGCGGTCTGCCGCGGCATTTCTCGCGTCGATTTAGCCGTTGTGCAATTCCTGGAGGCTCAGGACTTTCAGGGTGGGATGATCGCGCAGCGTCTCGAGCGCGTTGACGGCGGCTTCGAGGCCGTCGATTGTGGTGGTAATAGGAATCCCGCGGATAACGGAATGGGCACGCAGTTGCACTTCATCGGCCCGCTGCCGCGTACCGATGGAGGGTGTATTGATGATCCATCCGAGCCGCTTGTCTTCCATGAAGTCGATAACGTTGGGGCTCCCCTCGGAGATCTTGCAGATGGTCTCGCAGGCAAGATCGTTCGACGTCAATAGGCTCGCGGTGCCCGACGTGGCGACGATCTTGAATCCGAGGTTAATCAACTGCGAAGCCAATGTGAGCACGCGTGGCTTGTCTTCATTGCGAATACTCAGGAAAAGTTCGCCCTCGGTGGGCAAGGTATTGCCCGCCGCGATCTGGCTCTTCAGGAAGGCCATTCCGCGTCGCGGATCAATGCCCATGACTTCGCCCGTCGACTTCATCTCCGGGGTCAGGGCCACGTCAACACCGGGAAAACGATTGAATGGGAAAACGGACTCTTTCACGGAGAAATGTTTTGGCACAATTTCCGCGGTGAATCCAAGTTCCTTGAGCGTCTGGCCGGCCATCACGAGTGAGGCCAGTTTGGCGAGCGGCACACCGATGGCTTTACTCACGAACGGAATGGTTCGTGAGGCGCGCGGATTGACTTCAAGGATGTACACATCATCATCGCGCACGGCGTACTGCACGTTCATCAGGCCGCAGACTTCGAGATCTTTCGCCAGCGCAAAGGTGATTCGACGAAGTTCGTCCTGCGCCGTCGCGGACAGCCGATGTGGCGGGATCATGCAGGCGCTGTCCCCCGAGTGCACGCCCGCCATCTCGACGTGTTCCATCACGGCTCCGATGACCGATGTTTCGCGGTCTGAGATGCAATCCACGTCGACTTCCATCGCGTCAGCCAGGTACTTGTCGATAAGAACGGGGCGTTCGGCGGATGCCTCAACGGCGTGATCCATGTATTCACGCAGCTCGTCTTCCGCATGTACGATGACCATCGCTCGACCGCCAAGCACGAAGGAAGGGCGCATCAGGACGGGATAACCGATCGTGGATGCGATCGCGGATGCCTCCGTGGCGTTCGTGGCGAGTCCATTTTCCGGTTGCTTGATGTCGAGGCGACTACAGAGTTCCTGAAAGAACTTGCGGTCTTCCGCTGCTTCGATGCTCTTCGGGCTGGTGCCGATGATGTTCACCCCATTGGCTTCCAGATCGAGCGCGAGGTTCAGCGGCGTCTGTCCGCCAAACTGTACAATGGCGCCCCAGCACGCTTCGCGATGGTAGATATGCAACACGTCTTCAAGCGTCAATGGCTCGAAATAGAGTCGATCACTCGTGTCATAGTCGGTGCTGACCGTCTCGGGGTTGCTGTTGACCATGACCGTTTCGAAGCCGGCGTCGCGCAGGGCGAACGAGGCATGCACGCAACAATAGTCGAACTCGATACCCTGTCCGATTCGGTTGGGGCCGCCGCCGATAATCATGATTTTGCGGCGGTCGCTGGGATTGCTTTCATCGAGCGATCCATACGAGGAGTAGAAATAGGGCGTAAAGGCTTTGAACTCGGCGGCGCAGGTATCGACGAGTCCGTAGGCGGGCAGTATGTCCGCATCGTAGCGGGCCTGCCTGACCTCGGGCTCCGTCGAATCCAGCAACCACGCGATCTGCCGGTCGGAGTATCCGAACTCCTTCGCTTGTCGCAGAAGCGGTGTGTCCGAACAGAGGCCCTGTAAGGAGCCGGCACCGCGGATTTCATCGTCGAAGGCCGCAAGTTCTTCCAGGTGTCGCAAGAACCAGGGATCCACGCCGGTCAATTCATGCAAGCGCTCAACCGGCCAGCCACGCCGGAATGCGGCCCGGATCAGAAAAAGCCTGTTGGGGACCGGTCGCGGCAGGACCGCTTCCAAATCCGCATCGGACAGGGCTTCGAAGGGCGCGTCTTTGCCATCTGCGCCAAACCCGGCACGGCCGTTTTCGAGTGAACGGAAGGCCTTCTGCAGGGATTGCTTGAACGTTCGGCCGATGCTCATGGCTTCGCCGACGGATTTCATTTGCGTGCCGAGGGTCTCGTCGGCCGCCGTGAATTTCTCGAACGCAAATCGCGGAATTTTTGTTACGACGTAATCGATCGTCGGTTCGAAGCAGGCCGGCGTCTCGCGCGTGATGTCATTGCGCAACTCGTCGAGACGGTAACCGATGGCAAGCTTGGCTGCGATCTTGGCGATCGGGAAACCGGTTGCCTTCGAGGCCAACGCGCTTGACCGTGAGACGCGCGGATTCATCTCGATGATAACCATGCGGCCGTCCTGTGGGTTCAGCGCCCACTGGACATTGGAACCGCCCGTCTCAACGCCGATCTCGCGCATAACGGCCAGGCTTCCATCGCGCATGATTTGGTACTCGCGATCCGTCAGCGTCTGGATCGGTGCGACGGTGATACTGTCGCCGGTATGTACGCCCATGGGGTCCAGGTTCTCAATCGTACAGATCACGACACAGTTGTCGGCGTGATCGCGCATGACCTCGAGCTCAAATTCCTTCCAGCCGATGATGGATTCTTCGATCAGGATTTCGTCTACCGGGCTGTAGAAAAGGCCTCGCGCGGCGATCGTCTCGAATTCTTCTTCGTCATAGGCGATGCCGCCACCGGTGCCACCGAGGGTGAAGCCCGGTCGGATGATTACCGGATAGGGGCCGATCTCGTCGCGTATCGTGCGCGCTTCCTCGATCGAGTGCGCCGAGCCGCTGCGAGGGAGGTCGAGCCCGATGTTTTGCATCGCCTGTTTGAACAGGTTCCGGTCCTCGGCTTTACGGATCGCCTCGGCACTGGCGCCGATCATCTCGACATTGTGCTCGGCGAGGATTCCCGCCTCGTGAAGGTTTATGCCGAGGTTGAGCGCGGTCTGACCGCCAAGTGTCGGCAGCAGGACATCGGGTTTCTCGCGCTTAATAATCTCGCGCAGGCTTTCGACGGATAGCGGTTCGATGTATGTCCGGTCGGCGAATTCCGGATCCGTCATGATCGTGGCTGGGTTGCTGTTGACCAGGATGACGCGGTAGCCCTCTTCGCGCAGCGCTTTGCAGGCCTGCACGCCGGAATAGTCGAACTCGCAGGCCTGTCCGATGATGATAGGTCCGGATCCGATGAGGAGAACGGATTCGATGTCGGTTCGGCGGGGCATGGGGATGTTCAGAGGTTCAAGGGTTCAGTGTGGGGGTTGTTGGTTGCCGACTCGCTGGCACGGGGCAGGTTGGTTATTGGGCGCCGATCGTAGTCGGTGCGCAAAGGGGGGTCAATTCCGGAGGTGCGATGGTGATCTCAGTGCCGGACGGCTGAGCGGTCGATGGCGCTGCCCGTCTCCACGATGCGTGGTCCGGAGGACGCCTTGATGAAATCCAGGAAAAGCGGATGTGCGTTCAGCGGAGTCGACTGAAACTCGGGGTGGAACTGGCAAGCCACGAACCAGGGGTGATCCTTGATTTCGATGACTTCGACCAGATTTCCGTCCGGGGAGAGGCCCGTGAACGTCATGCCCTTCTGCTGCATCTGCTCACGATACGCATTGTTGAATTCATAACGGTGCCGATGTCGTTCCGAAATTTCGGGCATTCCATAGGCCCGCGCGGCATGTGAGCCGTCGCCAAGTTTGCAAAGATACGTGCCGAGCCGCATCGTGCCCCCCATGTCCGTCACCGCGCGTTGTTCTTCCATGAGGTCGATGACGGGATGGGGCGTATGCTCGTCGATCTCGGTTGTGTTCGCACCGCTTAATCCACAGACGTTGCGGGCGAATTCCATGACGGCGCATTGCATGCCCAGGCAGATCCCCAGGAAAGGAATGTCATTTTCGCGTGCGTACTGAATCGCAGAGATCTTGCCTTCAATTCCGCGATCACCGAAGCCGCCGGGAACGAGGATCCCGTCCACGCCTTTGAGAATCGTATCGCAACCGTCGCTTTCGATGTCCTCGGATTCGATCATGCGGTAGTCGACCTTCACGTCATTGGCTGATCCGCCGTGGGTTAGCGCTTCATAGATGCTCTTGTATGCGTCCTGAAGGCCGATGTACTTGCCGACGACCGCGATTTCGACTTTGCCACTGGCGGGGTGGATCAATGTCTCCAGCATCCGGGTCCAGTCGTTCATCTCCAGGGCATTGACCGGTAAATCCAGCATTTCAAGTATCCGCGCGTCCACGTTCTGTTTTGCGAGTTCGACGGGGACCTCGTAGATCGAGTGGTCGACATCCTTTTCTTCAAAGACCAGGTCCAGTTCGACATTGCAGAATAGAGCGAGTTTTTGCCGGTGTTCGTCTAAGAGCGAATGCTCGCAGCGGCAGATCAACATATCAGGGCTGATGCCGATCGTGCGCAGGATGCCGACGGACTGCTGAGAGGGTTTGGTCTTCAGTTCGCCGGCGGCTTGCAGGTAGGGGACCAGCGTCATGTGCAGGAAGAGCCCGTTACTTCGGCCGATCTCCTGACGGTATTGTCGAATGGCTTCGAGAAAGGGCAAAGACTCGATATCGCCGGCCGTGCCTCCGATCTCGGTTATGGCAATATCCACGTCGTCCGCATCCAGGGCTCGAATGAGACTGTTGATTTCGTCCGTGATGTGGGGGATCACCTGAACCGTCTTGCCCAGGTATTGACCTTCGCGTTCGCGCGCGATGACATTCTGGTATACGCGTCCCGTGGTGAAGTTGCTCTCCTGCGTACAATTCACCCCCGTAAATCGTTCGTAGTGACCAAGGTCCAGATCCGTTTCCGCGCCGTCTTCGGTGACGTAAACCTCGCCGTGCTGGAAGGGCGACATGGTGCCGGGGTCGACATTGAGATACGGATCGACCTTCTGAAGCTTCACGCGGTAGCCACGGCGGGAGAGAAGAAGGGCCAGCGAGGCCGATGTCAGACCTTTCCCGAGCGATGAGACCACACCGCCGGTGATAAAAATATGTTTGGTCATGGAGTACCCATTTAACACAGGGGTTGCAGGCTCGTCAACGATTGCGCCCGATTGAGTGACGGTGGGCTCATGATTCAGAATGGGCGCATCTCGATCCTGTCTTGTGTTCCTGGCATTTTCGAGCGCACATGAAAAGCAGAGAGGAGGCCCGGATGGGCCTCCTCTCGCAATGTGCCGGCGAATACGTCTACTACCCAATGGCGTCGGGACCACGGTCGCCGGTGCGGATCCGGACACACTCTTTCAGGTCAACGACGAAGATTTTCCCATCGCCGATGTTGCCCGTACGTGCGCCTTCGATGATCGCGTCGATTGTCTTATCAACGTAGTCATCGTTCACCGCGACTTCTACTCTCGTCTTCTTGAGCAGGTTCACCTCTACGTCGGCACCACGATAATGCTCGTGGTAGCCCTTCTGCTGTCCGCAGCCGAGCGCAATTGTTACCGACATTCTGAAGATCTCCTTCGAATAGAGAGATTGCTTCACCTGGTTCAGCCGTTCCGGCTGTATATAGGCTGTAATCAGTTTCATGATGTCACCTCGCTTTCGATTACTGACTGGAGAAGATCTGGAAGCCGGCATATGACTCCATGCCATGCTCACTCAGGTCTAGTCCTTTGAGTTCTTCGTCTTCGTCAACCCGAATGCCCAGCGTGGCCCGGAGGATGCCGAAGATGATCAGCGCGACCGGGAAGCAGAGTGCGGCGGCGGCGCCGATACCCATCAACTGCGCGCCGATACTGTGATCCGGATTCGTGCTGAAGATGCCCACCGCCAGAGTGCCCCAGATGCCGCACACGAGGTGCACGGAGATGGCGCCGACCGGGTCATCCAGTTTTGCCTTATCGAACAATATGACCGAGAAGACGACCAGCGCACCGGCGATGATGCCGATCATGATCGCGGACGAAATCGCGACGGAGTCTGCTCCGGCCGTGATGCCGACCAATCCGGCCAGGCTGCCGTTTAGCGCCATCGTCAGATCGGGCTTCTTTTGAACGATCCAGGACGTGAGCATGGCCCCCATGATGCCTGCTGCAGAGGCGAGGGACGTGGTCACCAGGGTATACGAGACCAGTGCGGGATCAGCCGACAGCACCGAGCCGCCGTTGAATCCGAACCAGCCGAGCCAGAGCAGGAAGACGCCGATCGTGGCCAGCGGCATGCTGTGCCCCATGATCGGGCGAATACCGCCACCGACGTACTTGCCCAGCCGTGGTCCAAGCATGATCACGCCTGCGAGGGCAGCCCAGCCACCGACGGAGTGCACGATCGTTGATCCGGCAAAGTCGTAAAAGCCCTTTGCATCCAGCCAACCCGCGCCCCATTTCCACGAACCGTAGATCGGATAAACGATCGCGACGTAGATCGTGGAGAAAATCAGGAACGAACCGAGTTTAATTCGTTCAGCGACAGCACCCGAGACGATGGTCGCGGCCGTGGCGGCGAACATGCCCTGGAACAGAAAATCCGTCCAGTAGGTGTAGCCCGCGTTATAGGCACTGGTGTCGTTTGCGGCATCGCCCAGCGTGTTCGCGATCCCGAATGAGAATTTACCCAGAACGCCATCAATAATCCACTCGCCGGGATACATCAGGTTGAACCCAATCAATGCATACGTGAGTAATCCGATCGCGATGATGCCCGTGTTTTTGAAGAGAATGTTGACCGTGTTCTTGGCTCGCGTCAGGCCACTTTCAAGCGACGCGAAGCCGAGATGCATGATGAAGACGAGGAATGTCGCCACCATCATCCACACGTTGTTCACGGTGAACATCTCTGCACTCACCCCGCCTTCTTCCTGCGCGAGGGCGGATATCCCACTTGCGAGCATGAAAACCAGTGCCGTACACCAGATCCATTTTCTTTGTTTTGCTACCATTTGTTTTGTTCCCATCTTGTCCTCCTTGGTTACTTCGTCACTATGCACGAACGGAACATTCCCGCACCGGCGCACGCGTATGGGGAGAGGTCTTGCAGAAAGCATGCCAGCTAATTTATCGAGCGCGCGGAATGCGCGGAATGCGCGGAATGACGGGCAAAAAAGATTTGCGACGGGATCTAGCGCTGACGGCGGCATGGCGCCAATCTCCGGCATGGCTACATTTTTGAACCGGTGCCGAATGCATTGTCGTCGTCCCGCTAGAGCGGGTTAACGAGAACAGTAGCCGCAGACCGTAGCCCGCATGTGATCCTGCCGGAGAACGAAAAACGGGGTGCTCCCGGTCGGAAGCACCCCGTCGAAGGCGAGTCGGTTATGGCTTAGATGTCGTAGTACAGCGAATACTCGTACGGGTGCGGGCGCGAATCGATGGCCTCGACTTCGTTCTCGAGCTTGTACTGGATCCAGGTCTCGATCACGTCCTGGGTGAAGACGTCGCCTTTCAGCAGGAAGTCGTGATCGTCGCTCAGATGCTGCAGAACGTCGCGTAGTGAGCCGGGTGCCTGCGGAATCTTCGCGAACTCTTCCGGCTCAAGGTCGTAGAGATCCTTGTCCAGCGGGTCGCCCGGATCGATCTTGTTCAAGATCCCGTCGACGCCGGCCATGAGCATGGCCGAAAACGCGAGATATGGGTTGCAGCTCGGATCCGGACACCGGAATTCCATTCGCTTCGACTTCGGCGAGGTCGAATAGACCGGAATACGCACGGCCGCACTGCGGTTTCGCTGCGAATATGCCAGATTGACCGGAGCCTCGTAGCCCGGGACCAGGCGCTTGTAGCTGTTTGTCGTCGGATTTGTGAACGCGAGCAGGGCCGGGGCGTGCTTCAGAATGCCGCCGATGCAGTGCAGGGCCATCTCCGAAAGGCCGGCGTAACCGTCTCCGGCAAAGAGGTTCTCACCGTCTTTCCAGAAGGACATATGCGTGTGCATGCCGGTTCCGTTGTCGTTCCACAGCGGCTTGGGCATGAACGTCACGGTCTTACCGTGCTTCGTGGCCGTATTCTTGATCACGTACTTGTATTTCAGCATGCCGTCGGCCATCTCCAGCAACGGCGAGAAACGCACGTCGATCTCGGCCTGTCCGCCGGTCGCCACTTCGTGGTGCTGGCATTCGATCGGCACGCCGATGGATTCCAGGGTCAACATCATCTCGCTGCGCAGGTCCTGGAACTTGTCCGTCGGGGGTACCGGGAAGTAGCCTTCCTTATAGCGCGGCTTGTACCCCAGGTTCCCGCCTTCTTCGACGCGACCCGAGTTCCAACGCCCCTCGACGGAGTCGACGTGATAGTAGCACTCGTGTTCATTCTGATCGAAACGAACGTCGTCGAAGATGAAAAATTCGGCTTCCGGGCCAAAAAACGCGGTATCACCGATCCCCGAACTCTTGAGATAGTTCTCCGCCTTGCGCGCAATGTTGCGCGGATCACGCGTATAATCTTCGCGCGTCAACGGATCTTCGATGTTGCAGATCATGACCAGCGTCTTGTGCGCCAGAAACGGATCAATAAACGCCGTGTTGGGCTCCGGCCGTACAAGCATGTCGGATTCGTTGATCGCCTGCCAGCCGCGGATGCTCGATCCGTCGAATCCGAGGCCGTCGGCGAACGAGCCCTCATCAATTTCCCGAGCGGGCACCGAGAAGTGCTGCCAGAGTCCGGGGAAGTCCATGAATCGCAGGTCTACGACCTCGACTCCTTCTGCCTTGATGAAATCAACAACCTCTTTTGCGCTGCCGAATTCCTTCGCATTGTCAGACGCCATTTTAATACTCCTTACTTCGTCGCTTTAGTAATTGAACTTGTCTCCCCCGCAGAAAACGGGATCCGAATTTCGCACATAGGCTGCGCGTGTCCAATCCCTTTTTTATAAAAGAGGAGCCGAACCTTGCCCCAGCCGTGGCACGTATCTCAGTGGTGAATTGCAAATTCCGTGCCACGCCTGATCGCAGCAGCGGAATCGGTGTGCAGCGGCCGGGCGGATTCATCCCGCCTGTCGAGGAAAGATACTGTTTACGGGCCTATTCCGGCATCGGATCGGGTGTTGCGGAGCCCACGCAGGCGTAGAGACGCGTACCGGATCGCCGTCCGGATCCCGATTCCAACTTATCGCACACCGGGCACATATTCGTGCCTCGATGCATGGCGGGGCACATTTTTGTAGCGCTTGCGGCTAGTTGGTCGTCTCGGTCGGGAGGCCCAGGTGCTTTTTGTAGGCGGCGCGAACCCGCTCCTGGCATGCGTCGAGTGTGGTGAGAAGGTCGGCGCCGGATGTGCCGGGGCCCATTACCCTTCGGGCAAGAGCCTCGAGCGCGTCACCCGAGCGGGGGAGGGCGTGCACCTGACGGTCCTCCAGGATTTGCAGGCAATGTTCGACGCGGCGGAGAAAGATGTAGTCCTCCTTGAGTTGCTCCGTGACATCGGCGGGGAGCAGGCCGTGCGCGGCGAGTTTATCGGCGGCGCGCAGCGTATTCCCCTCGAGCAGATCGCCGGCTTTTGCGAGGTGTTTGAGCTGCAGCCCCTGGATCAGGAATTCGGCATCCCGAATGCCGCCCAGCCCGCTCTTGATATCGCGTTTCCCGATGCTGCCCATGTCCAGTTTGCGGACCGCTTTGTTGCGCATCTCGTCGATCGCCGTCGCTATTTCGTCGAGCGAACGCGGGGTTTCGAGCAGCGGTCGCAGGCCTTTGAGCAGGGCCTCCGCCAGGGTCGCGTCGCCCGCGATATAACGTAGCTTGAGCAGGGCCTGGATTTCCCAGAGTCCGGCCGCCTCCACATAGTATTCCAGCAACCGGGGCAATCGATGCACCAGCGAACCGGATCGGCCGTAAGGCCGTAGTCGCAGATCCACGCGATAGGCAATCCCGGCATCCGTATGCATCGCAAGGTCGGATCGCAGTTGCTCCATGACGGGTTCGAAGTCACGCGGTTCGGCATCCGCGGAACAGACGGCGACCAGGTCGATATCCGAACTGTAGTTCAATTCGCCACCGCCTAGTTTCCCCAGCGCCAGGACGCAGAAGTCCGCGCCCGCGTGACGGCTGGATTCAGGGTCCAGTTCGTTGTCGGGGTTCGTTACGATGCGCGCCAGGGCGGCCGCCACGACGGCGTCACCGAGGGCCGACAGCTCGTCCGTTACATCAGCAATTGGGGCCTTGAGGCAGATGTCGCGCGTACCGATCCGCAGTATCTCGCGTCGACGGAATCGGCGCAGCGTATGGAGCCATTCGTCGTGTGTGTCGACGGCGTTACCCAGCGCGATGAGTTCGTGTTTGAGTCGGTTCCGCGTGCGCCGGCTGTGAAGCAATTCCGGATCGGTTACCCAATCGAAGAACTCGGGGTATTGAATCAGCGTCTCGGCAAGAAATTGACTCGCAGCGAAAATATCAAGCAGGATTTCGAGGCGCTTGGGCTGGGCCAGCAGGTGCTGCGCGTGTTCCCTGGGGCGGTCCACGGCCCGCATGTGTCGTTCCCAGTTGTTGAGCGCCATGTCGGGGTACGGCGTGCGGCTGATGATCTCGAAAGCCAGCACGGCAAGCGGCGCGAACTGATGACGATCGCCGATTGCGCGAGCCAGTCCCTCGACATTCTTGACACAGCGAACGGGGTCGTTGAATCCGGCTCGTGTGAACAACTCGGGTGCGAACACGTCCGGGTGGTGCGAGAAGACCACATCGGCGATACTGCCGCGCGGCGGGCCGGGCAATGTTTCACGTCCGAAATGGTCTTCGACGAACTTGCGAATCACGGCTGTATGGGTCTCGAAGTCCAGGTGCAGTTGTTCTTCGGGCCGCAGGGCCGCGCCACGTTCATAGCCCATCCGGCGCGCGAGATGGGCAAACTCAAACGATTCCGTGGCCGGCAAGAGCAGGTCTTGTGCGGAGCCGCGCAGCATGCGAAGTCCGTTTATCAGCCGGCGCAGGAAATAGTAGGCGTCCGTGAGTTGATCGCATTCGGCGCGCTCGAGCAGACATTTCTCGGCAAGCGCGACGAGGGCCTGGTGAATGCGTGGTGTGCGCAGTTCCGTGTGTTCGGCGCCGTGCATGACCTGCAGGATCTGGACGTCGTATTCCAGGTCGACCAGTCCGCCGGGGCTGAACTTGGCGTTGTATCTGCCCGGCTGGTCCTTTTCCTGGAACTGCTTGAGTCGCAGGCTGCGTAATTCGGCGAGATCGATGCTATCGGCGCGATAGATGAAATCATCGCGCAATCGTTCGATCCGCGCGCCGAATTCGGGGTCGCCGCCGATCGCGCGCAGGCGAACCAGCGCCAATCGCTCGAACGAATGCACGCGTCCGCCGGGTCCGTAATAGCGAATGAAATTATCGAGGCTGCAGGCGAGCGGCCCCTTGTTGCCATGGGGACGCAATCGCAGGTCGACGCGAAAGATACCCTCGCGTTTGGACCGGATAGCGTTCGTGATATTTCGGGCCAACTGTTCGAAGAAGTCCGCGTTCTGGATGGTCTGTTCGCCGTCGGTATGGCCGCTGTCGCTATAGACAAAGAGCAGTTCAATGTCGGACGCATAGCCCAGCGCAACACCGCCCAGCTTGCCCAATCCAAATAGGGCAAAGCGCGCATCGAGGTTACCCACGGTGCGCGGGGTTCCATGTTTCTGCACAAGAGCGTTCAGTTCCACGCTGACGACTTCATCGATCACCAGTTCGATAAGCTCGGTCAATGCTTCGGCGAACTGGCGTGGATCGTGCGCGTTGTCCACGATGTGACTGAGATCGATCGTGTACGCTTCATCGTCCTTGAATTCGTTGATCGCATCGCGCCTGGCTTCGAGCGTCGGGGCGCGCTTGACCATGTCCGACAACTCGCGGCGCAGTTGTTCGCGCGTCTTGCGCAGAGATGCGCCGCGCACGTGCGGCATCAGGATGGGAAGCAGCGACTCGTACTGAACACGAACGAAATCCTCCCAGATGAATTCGCTCGCGCCGAGTATACGCGCGAGGTCGCGAAGCATCGCCGGTTGCGAGAGCAGTTCTACCCACTGACCGCTCTCGGGCAGTTTCAGAAGGTCGCCGATCATCAGTTCGTAGCGGCGCAAGGCGGCGGACGGATCCGGCGCGCGACTGAGCTGGTAACTGAATTGTTTGGTTAGCAGGACAGCGAACTTGAGCGGGTCGAGGTCTCCGGGCTCCTGGATTTTGTGTCCGCCGGCGTCGAGAACATAGATGTCATCTTCGATCTGTCCGTCCTTGGTTCGAATCCGGATTTTCTCAATCCTGATCCGGTTCGCAACCAGCACGATGCTGAGGGAGTACAGGAAGGCCGGAGTATCCTGAGACCGGACACGGAACCGGGTGGTGCTGCCGCCGTTGTCGATATCCAGATCGATGGGCAATAGAACGGGCGCGGGTGTTTCGCTGGTACGGACCATGTGGGCGGCCACCAATTCGTGGACACGGTTGCGCGCGGTCTCGAAGGTGCTCTCATCGGCGTCGTGCAAGGCGTTAAGCGTTTGCATCAATTCGCGCTGTAGGTTCTCCTCGGTCCCCGGTGTTTCGAGGGTGCCGATAAAATGATCGATGATGCGGCGGGGGTTCGCGGCACCGGATTTCGGTCGTACACGCCGCCGGTGTTTGAGGCCGCGACGCGGGACGGTCCTTTCCGCTACGCGCGCGTAGGTGAAAACATCGCCGGAGAGCACGCTGAACCCGGAGCCGGCCAGCACGCCACTTATCAGGGAGAACACGGACGGATAATCATACGCGATGATCGTGCAGTCGACGCGGCCATCCGCAAGGTGCGTGACAAGGGCACCGCACGGTTCTCGCGTCGAGAGGCTACCAAGCGCCTTGAGGTGATCGGCGATTTCTTCGATACGGAACGTCTCGAAATAGGATGCATCCAGTCGATCCAGGTGTTCGCGCAGAAGGTTCACGTCGGCCGTGGGACACGCCGCCGCAAGTTCTTCGAGTGAAGGTTTCATCCTGCATGCCCGTCCATTGAATCGGGCCGGGCCGTCTCACCTTTATTCTACGCGAACGATACACATGCTGGAACAAAAAGGCAGCTTGCCGGGAGGCCAGTGGGGGGGGAGGGATTGGGGGGCTGGGCTGAATCCCGGACAAGCTGGGCTAAGTTCATCACGCGTTGCTCAGCTTCCATTCTTTTTATAGGTTCGACCTCGAATGACGACAAGCGAAAAGATGAAGAAAACAATCGTGCTGTGACACCTGCCAAGTTGAGACGCGAATGTCCGTCCCGCACGCGGCGTGCGATGGAGAGATGTGTTGGTACGTCGGACGACGGTCAGGTGGTGATGCCTGCCGGAATATCACCCGTCATGACAAAGAAGGGTTGGTTCGCGAACTCGCTGTACTTCGGACGCAATCGAGATGTCTCGTAATACTTCGAGACATCGACCAGCTTCTTGTGTCCTACGACGACGTCCAGCGGCAGGTGACGGTATACGCCTCCGTTCACACAGACCAGTCGGCCGGACTCACCTTTCATGATGAGGTCGAGGGCCAGGTTGCCGTACGCCATCGGAACGATCGAATCCACGGCGTCCGGGGCGCCGCAACGCACGAGATAACTCAGCCGCTGGCTCAGGACGTCGATCTTTTGGCCGTTGTTATAGTGTGCTGAATGATGTTTGATCTGGGTGGCAACGTAGTCGCCGATGCCGCCCAGCTTCTTGTGGCCGTACTGGTCGGGTTCGTCATCCTGGTAGTGCATATCGGCTTCACCTTCAAGGACGGCGCCTTCTGAGACCAGTACGACGGCGTAGTGGCTCGGGTTTCGATTGCGGCTGCGGACCAGGCATTCGGTCAAATGTTCCAAGTTGGCGGGAAATTCCGGGATCACACAGCGATCCGCCGCGCCCGCCATTGTCGGTACGAGGGCGGTGAATCCGGCGTACCTCCCGAAGACTTCAATTACCAGGATTCGCTCGTGCGAACCGGCGGTTGTGCGAAGTTCATGCGCCAATTCGATCGTTCGCGTGACACAGGTGCTGAATCCGATGCAGTAGTCTGTTCCCGGCACGTCGTTATCCATGGTTTTCGGCACGGCCACCACGGGAAAACCTTTCTGGTGCAGGTGCTGTGCGTAACTCAGCGTGTCATCACCGCCAATGGGAATCAATATGTCGATGCCCAGAAACTCAAGGTTCTTGAGCACTTCGTTAGTCAGGTCGTTGACGTCATCATTGTACGTGTCGCGCAGATGATGTGGAACGGCATCGCGATCCAAGTGGCTCGGTCTTGTCCGCGACGAATGCAGGAATGTTCCGCCGGTGCGCGCCGCGCGTGCCACGACCTCCTCGGTGAGTTCCCGCGCATGATCGTAATTGTCGGCGTCCTTGTCGCGAACGATTTCGACGAGTCCCTTCCATCCGCGGCGAATGCCGATCACGTGGTATCCCTCGCGCAGGGCGCGAATCGTCACGCCGCGGATCGCGGGATTCAGGCCGGGGCAATCGCCACCGCCGGTCAGAATTCCGATCGTTCCTTTTTTACCTTTTATTGCCATCGATATTCGCCCCGTGCGGAGGTGTTATCATGATAATCCTTGGCCCCGGGTCAAGGCCCAATTCGAAACAGCGGGAAAACGAACGCCACCCACGCGAATCATGTCACGTCCGGAAGGAATGGCGGCACGGGGCAACCCAGGGCATCACCGATCGCGCGGATGAGTTCGGCTTCTTCGATGCAGATGCGTTCATCGGCCGTGATGCAAGCTACGCAAGATTGGATCACCAGCTTCTTGATCGACGGCGCGGCACCGTCCAATTCGGTGAGCGCTTCATCCAGAATCTGCATGGAACACTGGTCCGGCTGAGAGAGGTCCGGACGCAAGCCGGGAGGCAACTGTGCGGTCGCAGCACGAAAGGCGGCCTGCGCCGCTTCGGTCGTTTCATGTCCGAGATAGGCCAGTGTTGAAAGAAGTCGTCCGAGCACGGGTAGTGCACTCGAGATCTGGCGGTGCTTAACGGGTGCCGGTGGGATTCGTTTGTATGCGGGCGCCAGGTGCCGTAGCAGGATCCGGTGCAGGGCGAACTCGAACAGATCGATCTGATCATCGGCCTCGATCAAATGGCGTACATTTTCGGAGAACGCCGTGAATTGACGCGCCGAAAGTCCGCGTAGCGCGGGTAAGGCCAGGTCGACCAGCGGTAATCGGGCGGCACGCGGAAGAGATGTCAGGGCGCTCATCAGTCGTTCCGTTTCAGCATAGACCTCCGGGTCCGCTGCCGTTTGCAGTCGTTTCAGTTGCTTGCCGCGCGCGCCCGGATCCGAATTAAGCAGTATGCCGTAGACGACAGCACGCGCACCGAACGGTTCGTGGGCGGCGCGCGTGAGGTTCTCGGGAATCGATGCGATGATTCCGGCCGCGTAGTCGATATGCGCCGACTGCGGCGCCCCGATCTGCTCAACGACGGTTTCCGGGTTGATCGTCATGCGCGATTCGCCGGCGAATGCCTGTAGACCGGCCGCCCGCGCGGGCGGCGGCGCAGCCGTTGCCGCCACGGCGGCCGAAGATCGCTGTTCATCGGTGAACCTGGGGTCGATACGCTGGATCCGCTCGTCAAGCGGCGGATGCGTCGCGAGCAGGTTCGTGAACCGTGAAGACAGGCCGTTGGCGAAGAAGAGATGACTGGCCTCCTCTGCATGGGGGTGCTCGATTCGTGATCCACGTTCGTAGCCGCCGATGCGTTTCAAAGCGCCGGCGATTCCATCGGGCTCGCGCGTGAACTGGACAGCAGAGGCATCCGCCAGAAACTCGCGCTGGCGAGAGACGGCACTCTTGATCAGTTTCCCAAAAAAGACGCCAATATAACCGATCCCCATGAGACATGCGCCCAGCACGACGAGCGGCATCTGGTTGTTCTCGCGTCGCCGCGCGCGATACATGGAGCTGTACATGGAACTGCGCAGCAGGAAATAGCCGACGATGCCGATGACAAGGATGCCGTTCAAGATCCCCATCAGGCGAATGTTGAGGCGCATGTCGCCGTTCAGGATATGACTGAACTCATGCGCCATGACGCCCTGGAGTTCCGCGCGGTTGAGTTTTTCCATGCAGCCGCGGGTGACGCCGATCACGGCGTTGCCCGGCGTATACCCGGCGGCGAACGCATTGATGCTGTCTTCCTCTATCAGGTATACCGGCGGCACGGGTGTGCCTGAGGCGATGGCCATCTCCTCGATCACGTTGAGTAACTTGCGTTCATCGCCGGCGCTGCTACCGGGATCGAGCAGGCGTCCGCCGAGGTGTTCCGCCACGGCCGCGCCACCGCCGCGCAGCGCGACGATCTTGCTTAGGCTGCCGATGACGACAATGGCGATCGTGATCCCCAGCACCCAGATGGCCATCGAGGGGTTCCAGAGGTGCGTCAGGTCCGTTTCGCCGCTGACCTTGGTCTCCACGCCCAAGAACACGAGGGCGAAGGCCAGGTAGACGGCGACGACGATAGATACAACCGCCAGCGCAAAGTAGATAACCAGCAGAGAGGTCTTGTGACGCGCGGCGTCCTGATGCTCGAAGAAGTTCACGGATTGGGCTGGCCCTCAACCATCTGGCGCCCACTGGGCGGTGACGGTTCACGGGTGAGTCAGACTAGCTGAAATCCACCTTCGGGGCTTCGCGCTCGGCGGCATCCTCGATTTCGAAGAGTTGTGCAGCAGCAAAGCCGAACGGCCCGGCGATCAGGACGTTCGGGAATTTCTCACGTTCGGTGTTATAGGTCATGACCGAGTCGTTGTACGCCTGTCGCGCGAAGGAAACCTTGTTTTCGGTCGACGTCAGCTCTTCCATGAGTTGCGACATGGTCTGGTTCGCCTTGAGGTCGGGATAGCGTTCAACGGTAACCATCATGCGCCCCAGCGCGCCGCTGAGGACCGACTCCGCGCCGGACAGTTGCTGCATGGCACCCGCGTCGCCGGGGTCCGATGCGGCCTTCTGGTTGGCGCCGACCGCCTGGTTGCGTGCCTGAATGACCGCCTCCAGTGTTTCCTTTTCATGCGACATGTAGGTCTTGGCGGTCTCGACCAGATTGGGGATCAAATCGTAACGGCGCTTAAGCTGCACATCGATCTGCGCGAAAGCGTTCTTGAACCGGTTGCGCAGCGCGACCAGTTTGTTGTAGATGCCGATCAGCGCGATGACGATGATCACGACGACGGCAAGGGTGACAAGTAAAGGGACATTCATGTTCGATAGCCTCCCGGTTTGTTTCTGTTCGTTCGAGCTTCGCCGAGTATAGGGGAGGTGAAATGGGAATCCAACAGGAAATTGGAAGGGGAGATTGAAGACTGAAAAATTTGGGGTTGGGGAACGCGTACGGGAGATCAGTTTACGGTTGCGATCTCGATCATGTTCGTGCTGCCCCGTTGACCGAATACCGGTCCGCAGACGAGAAGTACGCGGTCGCCGCGGCGGGCGATGCTGTGTTTGCGAGCGAAAGCCGTGGCGGCACGTAGCAGGTTCAGGCGTGTGCGAATGCCGACGTCATACACGGGAATGACGCCGTGGTAGATGCGCATGCGCCGCACGCTCTCGCGGTTTCCGCTGAATACGAGAATGGGTGCGTGGGGCCGACTCTTGGAGAGGTAACGCGCGGTTCGGCCGGAGACGGTATGTGCGACAACAGCCTTCACGGCGAGGCTGTCGGTGATCCCCAGGGTTGCCTGCCCAATGGCGTCTTGTACGGGATTGAGTTGGCTGGTGGTGGATGCGTCGCGATCGGGTCGCTGGCTCTCGAGATAATTTTCCGTCGTCTTGGCAATCGCGTCCATCATGCGGATCGTGCGTGCCGGATGCTTGCCGATCGCGGTCTCACCGGAGAGCATCACGGCGTCGGTCCCGTCCAGGATCGCGTTCGCTACATCCGAGACTTCGGCGCGGGTCGGCGTGGCCTCGGTGGTCATGGATTCCAGCATCTGTGTTGCGGTGATGACGAACTTATCCGCCGCGTTGGCGCGCGCAATCAGATCTTTCTGTAAAACCGGTACGCGCGTGATATCCATTTCAAGTCCGAGATCGCCACGCGCCACCATGATCCCGTCCGCCGCCTCGATGATCTGATCGATGAATTCGATGGCTTCGGGTTTTTCGATCTTGGCAATGACGCCGGCCGTGGAGCCTTTCATTGCGCGCCGCAGCCGTTGTAGGTCCCTGGGGTGGCGCACGAATGAGAGCGCCACGAAATCGACGCCTGCCGCGAGACCGGTGGCGAGATCCTTGCGATCCTTGGCGGTGAAGGAAGATGCCGACACGGGTGTATCGGGCAGATTGATCCCCTTGTGGCTGGCGATCGGTCCGCCGTGTGTGACGCGGCAGTGCACGTCTCGGCCCACGACCTTGATCGTCTTCAGTTCGACACGCCCATCGTTGATCAGAATGCGATGGCCACGACGTATGTCGCGCGTCAACGCGTTGTAGCCAACCGGGAAAACGCCGTCACGTCCCCGTATGCGACGGGTGGTGAGAATAACGGTCTGACGATCTTTCAGGTAGGCATTTGTATTCGCCAGTTCGCCGAGTCGGATGCGGGGGCCGCAGAGATCCTGGAGAATGGCGACCTCATGGCCCAGTTTGCGGCTGATGCTGCGTATGCGTCGCACGGCCTCCTGATGGCTTTCGGTACCGCCGTGTGAAAAATTCAGCCGGAAGACATCGACCCCGGCCTTGATCAGGCGCGTGATTCCCTCGTTCGTGTGCGACGCGGGTCCAAGCGTGGCGACGATCTTCGTTCGGCGTGTGGTTTCCAGTTTCATGGGTCAGAAAACAGCACGTTACGCGATAAACGCGTTCGCGTCCAACCGCCTTGTTCGCGCCACGGACGACTCAGGTCGCGAGCCGGCGGATGGCGGCAATGCGCTGCAGGACGGGCGGGTGACTGTAGTAGAGCATGACTTTGAGGGCATGCGGTGTCAGGTTCGACAGGTTATCCACGCTCAGCTTCTTGAGCGCCGTGATGAAGGCCTCGCGCCGTCCATAGGTCTCGACGGCGTAACGGTCGGCCTCAAATTCGTAGCGGCGCGACGCCGCATGGGTCGCGATGCCGATCAGCGATGCGATCGGTGCGTAGAGGAAACCAAAGAAGATAAGGCTGGCGTAAATCGAGGTCTGTTCCATGCGAAACGCGGCGAAGAGCCCGGCATTTTCTATGAAGAATGAAAGCAGGAAGAACATCAACCCACTGGTGAGCACGGAGACCACCATGAACTTTGCGATGTGGCGCCGCTTGTAGTGGCCCATCTCGTGCGCGACGATCGCGGTCAATTCTTCGACACCGTGATTATTGATCAGGGTGTCGTACAGCACGATGCGACGGAAGCGACCGAAACCCGTGAAGAAGGCGTTCGATTTGTTGGAGCGCCGCGAGCCATCCATCGTGAATAGACCCTTCATTTGGAACTGTTGTTCAGCGGCGTAGGCTTCAATGGAGTCCTTCAGTTCGCCATCCTCGAGCGGCTCGTACTTGTTAAAGAGCGGCATGATCAGTACCGGAGCGACCAGCGTGACCATGCCTTGGATCAGCGTCACGGCTCCCCAGCAATAGAGCCATGCCAGGTCGGACCAGGCGAAGAACCAGAGGATGACGGAGAAGACGCCTGCGCCGAGCAATCCGCCGATGAGCGCACCCTTGATGCGATCCAGGACGAACGTGCGCACCGTGGTGCGGTTAAATCCATAGCGGTCTTCGATGACGAACGTTCGGTATGCGGCGGTGGGTATCTGAAGAAACTGGGAGGCCAGCGTCAGGATGCCGGCGAAGACGAGGCCGGTCGGGATGGGCCCCAGTCCGGCGCCGCGTGCCAGCTGATCCACAACATTGAATCCTCCGGCGAGGATAAAGATCAGCGTGATGGGCAGGTACAGCGTGTCGACCCGCATGTCGAAGCGGCTGTGGTCGCGCAGGTAAGCCTGCGACTGACGGTATTTCTCCTCGTCATAGGTGCCGGCAAATTCTTGCGGCAGGTCGGGGTCGAGATGCCGCAGGTTTAGTTGCTCGACGATGAGATCGAGAACGTAGTTCCCGACCAGGATCGCCAGGATGATGACGAGATAGAGGTTCAAGGGGGGCTCGATTTCAGATTTTCGATCGCGGAACGCGCAATCCGGTCATGCACATTCGGGCCGGACAGGTCCCGGCGCGAAACCCGTAACAATTAAGGAGGGGGCGAAGCATGTCGCAGGTTATTGCCGACCTTCCACCAGGGCGTCGACCACGCCGGGCTCCGCGAGCGTGGAGGTATCGCCGATCTGGTCCACGGCGTCTTCCGCGATTTTGCGTAGAATTCGGCGCATGATTTTACCGGAACGGGTCTTGGGCAGTGCCGGTGCAAATTGCAGCTTGTCCGGCTGCGCGATCGGTCCGATCTCCTTGCGCACATGTTTGACAAGGTCGGCCTTGAGTTCGTCACTGGGTCCCGCGCCGTCCACGAGCGTGACGAACGCGTACAGCGCCTGGCCCTTGATGTCGTGCGGCATGGGCGCGACGGCGGCTTCCGCAACTTGCTCGTGGCTGACCAGTGCACTCTCGACCTCGGCCGTGCCGATGCGGTGGCCGGAGACGTTCACCACGTCGTCGACGCGCCCCATCAACCAGTAGTCGCCATCCGGATCGCGTCGACAACCGTCGCCAGTGAAGTATAGATCGTTGTACATCGTGAAGTAGACGTCGATAAACCGGTCGTGATCGCCCCACATCGTCCGCATCATGCCCGGCCAGGGCTTGGTGATGCAGAGCTTGCCGCCTTCGTTGGCATCGCACTCGCTGCGGTCGTCGCGCAGGATAGCGGGTTCGACCCCGAAGAACGGGCGCGTGGCGCTGCCCGGCTTGAGCGTATGCGCACCGGGGAGCGCGGTGATCAGGATGCCACCAGTCTCCGTCTGCCACCACGTGTCGACGATCGGCAGGCGTTCCTGACCGATGACGCGGTAGTACCACATCCATGTTTCGGGATTGATCGGTTCGCCCACTGTGCCGAGCACACGCAACGAACGGAGGTCGTACTTATTGGGCCATTTGTCACCGAGGCGAATCAACGCACGAATAGCGGTCGGTGCCGTATAGAAGACGGTCGCCTTGTGCTTTTCCACGATCTGCCAGAATCGTCCGGCATCCGGATAGGTCGGCACGCCCTCGAACATGAGGCTTGTCGCGCCGTTGCAAAGCGGTCCGTAAACGATGTAGCTGTGGCCGGTGACCCAACCGATATCGGCGGTGCACCAGTAGACATCGTCTTCGTGAATGTCGAAGACGTACTTGTGCGTCAGCGATGTATGCAGCAGGTATCCGGCCTGCGAATGAACCACGCCCTTCGGCTTTCCGGTTGATCCCGACGTGTAGAGGATGAAAAGAGGATCCTCCGCGTTCAGTTCTTCGGGCGGGCAATCGTCGGACGCATCGGCCATGGCCGTGTGGTACCAGACGTCGCGACCGTCCTGCATGTTGCGTTCGTCGTCGGATCGCTTGATGACGACGCAGGACTCGATCGTCGGTGTGTTCTGCATCGCCTCATCGGCAATGTCCTTCAGTTCGATCAGTTTGCCGCTGCGCAGTCCGACGTTGGCGGTGATCAACATCTTGCAATCGGAGTCATTGATGCGGTCGGCAAGCGAGTCCGCGCTGAAGCCGCCGAAGACGATGGAGTGAATGGCTCCCACGCGTGCACAGGCCAGCATGACGATGGGCAACTCGGGGACCATGGGCATGTAGATGCAGACTCGGTCGCCCTTGCCGATTCCCTGCGTTTTGAGGACATTGGAAAATTTGCAGACTTCGGCGTGCAATTCGCGATAGGTCAGCGTGCGGGATTCGTCTTCCGGTTCGCCCTGCCAGATGATGGCGGCCTTGTCCGCGGTTGGCGTGCCGAGGTGCCGATCCAGGCAGTTGACGGTGACATTGATTGTTCCGTCCTCGAACCAGGTGTGCTCGATCTTGCGCGCCGCGGTGTCCCAGGTGTATTGGCAGGCAACGGTGGGCTCCTTGAACCAGGTCAGGTCGCGGGCCTGGTCCAGCCAGAAGCCGTCGGGGTCCTGGATGGAACGGTCGTACATTTCCTGGTACGTGGCCGCGTCGATATGCGCCCGCGCCACGGCTTCCGCGGACGGGGGAAAGGTGCGGTCTTCGGTCATCAGGGAATCGGTCGAGATGGCCTGTTTGTCTTTGCTCATGAGTAGTTTCCTTCCTTAAGAGAGATCGTCCAACCGAGACAGCGCCAATCGTAACATCTGCGCGGCCCGTGGAGGAGATCGATTATCCTCCGCGCGGAAGCGGCTTCAAGGAAAAAGAAAGGACAGTCCGCTATTTTCATCGCGGCGGGGAGCGGGCTACACTGCCGCATGCGAATTACAGGCGGCGAACTCAGGAGTCGATTGATCCCGGCGAAGGGGCTGCAGATTCGACCGACGCAGGACAAAGTGCGTGAAGCTCTTTTCTCGTCCATTGGCGCTCGAATCAGGGGGTGTCGATTTCTGGATCTTTACGCGGGTACGGGGTCGGTCGGGTTGGAAGCCTGGAGTCGGGGCGCGGCGGCGGTCCACTGGGTGGAGTGGGATGCGAAGCTTGCACAGGCATTACGCACGCGCGTTGCCGATCTATGCCCGGCGGAAGACGATCGCGAGGCGGTCGTGGATCAGCAGGACGCGGAGGTGTTCCTGAAGCGTGACGAACCGGTATTCGACATCTTGTTTGCGGACCCACCTTACGAGGTGAGCCGGACACCGGAGTGGTTCAGAAAGATCTTGAACGGGCTCGGTGGCGGTTCTATGGTCGCGCACGGAGGATCGCTGATTCTCGAAGTGGCCGCAAAGTCGCCGGTGCCCGGTGATGTCGCCCCTTGGCGATTGGCCAAAGAGAAGAGTTACGGCGGTTCGAAACTCCTCTATCTGCAGAAGTGAAGAAGGCAGCGATATACGCCGGAACGTTTGACCCGATCACACTCGGGCATCTCGACCTTATTCGACGCGCATCCGGAATTTTCGATCGACTTGTTGTCGCGGCCCTCGGGACGCCCTCGGCCAAGAAGACGATGTTCGACATCGCGACGCGCCTGGAGATGATTCGCGAGTCGATCAGTGAGATGGAGCGTGTCGAGGTCGAGTCGTTCGACGGCCTGTTGGTTGATTATGCCCGCTCGAAGGGAATCGAGGTCATCGTGCGGGGGCTGCGCGCGTATTCCGATTTCGATTTCGAGTTCCAGATGGCGCTATCCAATCGCAAGCTTGATCCTGGTGTCGAAACGATCTTCCTGATGCCCAACGAGGAATTCAGCTATGTCAGTTCGAGTATTGTGCGGGAGATCATGCATCTCGGCGGTGACATCGGCAGTTTCGTTCCGCCGGCGGTGGTGCGAATCGCCGGACACGGGGCATGATCGTACAGTTGGACAAGCTGGCTGAGGCCGGCGAACGGTTTCGGGGCACGTTGGCGCCGGAATCCCTGGCGCTGGTAGGGGATGAGGGCATCGAATGCCGTGGCGACCTTGAATACGACCTCACACTGCACCTTTCCGGCACGGAGCTGTCCTACCGTGGCCAGGTTGAACTCGCGGTCGCCTTTCGCTGCTGTCGTTGTGCCGAATTTTTCGACGCAAGGGTCCGCGAATCAGGCCTGAAGGGGACAAAAGCGGTCCCGGAGACGGCCAACTCTGCCGACTTGACCCCCGAATTGCGCGAAGCTATGATTCTCGCCTTTCCAAACTATCCGGCGTGCTCTACGAATTGTCGGGGGCTCTGTTCGCAATGCGGAGTGAATCTCAATGAGAGTGGTTGCGATTGCCGTCCGCCGACGGATGATCGGTGGGGTGCGCTGGACCAGATAAGTATTGAATGAGGAGCGAGTATGGCAGTTCCCAAAAGAAAAGTTTCGAAACGGCGCGTACGTATTCGTCGCGCGGCGCATCGTAAGCCCACGCCGCCGGTCGGCACCTGCCCGGAGTGCGGGGCCGATTCTCAGCCACATCGTGTGTGCCCCTCTTGCGGGCATTACAAGGGGCGGCAGGTGTTAACGGTCGACGCGGACTAGGCGATGCGCATTGCGGTCGATGCGATGGGCGGAGATCTCGCCCCGGCCGAGATCGTTGACGGTGCTGTCCAGGCAGCCAGGGCGTTGTCCGGGATAGATAAGATCTATCTCGTTGGCGACGAAAAGGCGATCGAGGCGGAGCTGTCGCGCAACGGCAAGGTTCCCTCCGTAATCGAAATCGTTCATGCGTCGCAGGTTGTCGCCATGGACGAGCTTCCGGCGCTTGCGGTTCGGCAGAAGAAGGATTCTTCGATCAGTCGAACGGTTGATTTGGTCAAGCGTGGTGATGCGGACGCCATCGTCTCGGCGGGTAATACCGGCGCGGCGGTTGTGGCGGCGACGTTGAAGTGGCGTACGCTGGAGGGCGTCGAGCGTCCCGCGATCGCGGCGGTGATGCCAACGGAGGGACGCCCGGTGATCCTGATCGACGCCGGCGCAAACATTGACTGCGATCCGCGCATGATGGTCCAGTTCGCCGTGATGGGCGATGTCTATGCGCGCGTGATCCTGAAGCAGAGGAACCCGGTTGTTGGGCTGCTCAGTATTGGTGGCGAGGACGTTAAGGGTAACGAAAAGACCAAGGAAGCGTTCAAATTGCTGAGCGAGTCACATCTGAATTTCCGCGGCAACGTGGAGGGCCACGATCTCTTCGACGGACATACGGACGTTGCTGTTTGCGACGGATTCGTGGGGAACATCGTTTTGAAAACGACGGAAAGTGTGGCGTCGGCGATCGGACACTGGTTGAAACAGGAGTTGACCCGCAATCCGGTGCGACTCGTGGGTGCCGGACTTTTGCGCGGGGCTTTTCGCTCGATGAAGACCAGGATGGATCCGGAAGTCTACGGCGGGGCACCGCTGCTTGGCGCGAACGGCGTCTGCATTATTTCGCACGGGGCATCGACGGCCAAGGCGATTCGCAACGCGATTCGTGTTGCGCACGAATCCGTTGGGCATCAATTGAATCATCTTATCGTCGAAGGCCTGCAGTCGATCAACGGGAATTCATGAGTGCGACTGACAATACGGGTCGCTCTGCTGACGGTCGGGGGGTACGCAACGTCGGGATTCTCGGCACGGGGTGTTATCTGCCTGAGAAAGTGATGTCTAACCGCGACCTGGAAGAGCTGGTGGACACCAGCGACGAATGGATTTTCTCGCGCACGGGCATTCGCGAACGCCGTCTTGCCGCCGACGATGAATCGACCTCGGTTTTAGCGGCCCGCGCCGCGGAGGCGGCGCTCGAGCGAGCTGGAGTGCGGGCCGACGAGCTCGAGATGATCCTGGTCGCGACCATTACCCCGGACATGCTTTTCCCGAGCACCGCTTGCCTGGTGCAGGATCTGATCGGCGCTAAGAATGCGGTCTGCATGGATATCGAGGCCGCGTGCTCGGGGTTCCTGTACGTGCTGGAGACGGCACGCCAATACATTGCGACCGGATCGATGGATCGTGTGCTGGTGATTGGGGCCGAGAAGCTCAGCAGTTTTATCGATTGGACGGATCGCACGACCTGCGTCTTGTTCGGCGACGGCGCGGGGGCCGCCGTGCTCGGCCCGCAGGACAGCGGCCGTGGAATCATGGCCAGCGTGATGGGTTCGGACGGCGGCCTGGCCCATCTTTTACGAATTCCGGGTGGCGGGAGTCGCCGACCTCCCTCGCACGAGATGATCGATCGTGGCGACCACTACTTACGGATGGAAGGTCGGGAGGTCTTCAAGCACGCCGTGCGTTGCATGTGCGAGGCGAGCCAGATGGTTCTCGAGAAGGTCGGCATGACGATGGACGACGTGGCATGCGTCATTCCGCACCAGGCCAACATGCGCATTATGAAGGCCGTTGCGGCCCGGCTCGACGTGCCGATCGATCGGTTTTATCTCAATGTGGAACAGTACGGAAACATATCGGCGGCATCTGCCGCCGTGGCGCTTGACGAGGCCATTCGTAAGGGCGTCGTTAAACCGTCGGACATCGTGTTGATGGTCGTTTTCGGCGGTGGGTTCACCTGGGGCGCCACCCTCCTGGAGTTATGAGTTCGGTCGCATTCATTTTTTCCGGTCAGGGTGCGCAGCAGGTTGGTATGGCCAAGGATCTCGTCGATGCGTACCCGGTTTGTCGTGCGGTCTTCGAAGAGGCAGACGAGATCCTGGGCTACGCTCTTTCCGATATATGTTTTGAAGGCCCGGCCGAGGCGTTGACGCGGACGAACCACTGCCAACCGGGTATCTTCCTGGCGAGCGTGGCTTGTTATCGCGCGCTCGAAGAGCAGGTGCCGGACCTGGCGTGCGTGGGCATGGCCGGGCTGAGCCTTGGCGAATGGACGGCACTGCATCTCGCGGGTGTATTGAGCTTCGAGGATGCGTTGCGATCGCTGGAAGCACGCGGGCGCCTGATGCAGGAAGCTTGCGAATCCACGGCGGGCGGCATGCTGACCGTGATCGGTCTCGAGATCGAGACCGTGGAGTCGATTTGCGAAGAGACCGGGGTCGAATTGGCTAATATCAATTCCCCGGGACAACTTGTGCTTTCGGGACGCAGTGAGGGAATCGAAAGCGCGGATCGACTGGCGCGCGTGGCCGGTGCCAAGCGAACCGTTGTCCTCGAGGTGGCGGGCGCCTATCATTCGGAACTCATGGCGCCGGCGGCCGAGCAGCTCGCGGCGTTTCTTGAGGACGTCCCGTTCGCCGCCCCGCAGGTGCCGGTCGCGTCCAACGCCAGCGGGGCACTTCACGGCGAGCCGGAACAGATTCGCAAGCAGATGCTCGACCAGGTGACGTCCTGTGTGCGTTGGGTCGAGTGCATCGAGGCGCTGGGCGCGACGGGTGTCAACGAGTATATCGAATGCGGCCCGGGCAAGGTCCTGAGTGGCCTCATAAAGCGTATTGACAGGGATTCGGCCGTAAATAACATACAGAATATGGACTCGCTGGGGCGCGTGGTCGACGCCCTTAAATGATCGTAAATCACGAGGTCGCGGGGCCTCCGAATGGGAGCATCTCAGTCTGTTTTGGGTACTTTAGACGGTAAAATAGCCCTGGTTACAGGCGCATCGCGCGGCATCGGGCGTGGTATTGCCACGGCGCTTGCGGAAGCCGGTGCTGACCTTGCGCTTTGCGCACGTGACGCAGAAAAGCTTGCGGAGACGGCGGAACTTGTGACAAACACCGGGCGGAGCGCAGAATGCGTGGTCGCCGATGTAGGTGACTCCGGCAGTGTCGCGGAGGCCGTGGTGCGGACGCTCGAGGTCTTCGGGCGGATCGATGTGCTGGTCAACAATGCGGGTGTGACAGACGACAATTTATTGATTCGAATGACGGACGACGAGTGGGAGCGCGTTATTCACACGAACTTAACCGGAACATATTTGTTTACGCGGGCGGTGACGAAACCGATGATGAAGCAGCGATCAGGATCGATCATCAATATTGCCTCGATAATCGGCATCATGGGAAATGCGGGACAGAGTAATTACGCGGCGTCGAAGGGTGGCATCATCGCGTTAACGAAGTCCGTGGCGAAGGAACTCGCGTCCCGGAATGTCCGGGCGAATGCCATCGCGCCAGGCTATATTGAAACAGACATGACCGAGGAGCTTACGGACGAGGTGAAACAGAAGATGCGCGAGGCCATTCCGATGAAATCATTCGGTGTGCCTGCGGATGTCGCGGCCGTGGCGGTTTTCCTGGCGGGCGACGCTTCGCGGTACATCACCGGGGAAGTGATCAATGTGAGTGGGGGATTGTTGATTTGACGGGCGACCCCGTCCGCGGTCAAGGATTGCGGATGTCCATCAGGGTTGGAGGCGAGCTGGCGATTGGATAGGAAATAGAAATCAGGAGATAACAATGGCATTGGAAGATAAAGTTAGTGAGATCATCGTTGAGCAGTTGGGAGTCAACGCCGAACAGGTGACGGCCGAAGCATCCTTCGTTGAGGATCTCGGAGCGGATTCTCTGGATGTCGTCGAACTCGTGATGGCTTTCGAAGAAGAGTTTAACGCGGAGATTCCGGACGAGGATGCGGAAAAGCTCCAAACGGTCGGATCCGTGATTCAGTATCTGCAGGATAAGGGTCTGGGATCGGAGTAAATTGTTCACTGGTCGCGTCCGGATGCGGTCCGGCGGCATGTCGTTCGCCGGAAGGCCCGGTCGCGGTGCCGACGATTCGTGAGGCGAGACGCGTGGAGGCGGTATTGTCATGCGTCGTGCAGTTGTTACGGGCATTGGACTGGTTAGTCCGCTCGGTTCGGACCCTGCCAAGTTCTGGGACCGGATCGCGGGTGGGGTATCCGGCGTGCGCTCCATCCAGCAGTTCGATGCGGCGCGGTACACCTGCCAGATCGCCGGCGAGGTGATCGAGTACGACCCGAACGACTTCTTTTCCAGCAAGGAACAGCGCCGCACGGAGCCGCATAGCCAGTTCGCGATCGCTGCGGCGCGGTACGCTGTGCAGGACGCTGGGCTGGACACCGGTAGCGGAGACCCCTATCGCCGTGGCTGTGTGGTCGGCACGGGAATCGGCGGACTGCAAACGCTGGAGCGCCAATACCAGATCCTGGTCGACCAGGGTCCCGAACGCCACTCCCCGTTCATGATTCCACAGATGATCTGCAACATGTCGGCGGGCTTGATCGCCATCGATCACAACCTGAAGGGGCCCAATTTCGCGCCCGTATCTGCCTGTTCATCCGCCGCGCATTCCATTGGTGAAGCCTTGCGCCTGATCCAGCGTGACGACGTGGACATCATGGCCTGTGGCGGCACCGAGGCGGCTGTCTGTCCGCTGGGGGTGGGCGGGTTTTGCGCGATGCGCGCAATGTCGACACGTAACGATGCGCCACAGGAGGCCAGCCGTCCGTTCGATGCAGATCGCGACGGATTCGTGATGGGCGAGGGTGCGGCGATATTAATTCTCGAAGAACTCGAGCACGCGCGTAAGCGCGACGCAAGGATCTATTGTGAAGTTGTCGGGTTCGGTATGACCTGCGACGCGGCGCACATGACCGCGCCATCCGAGGGCGGCGAAGGGGCGGCGCGCGCGATAACGAATGCGATGGCGGACGGTGGTGTGACATCCGCCGATATCGACTATATCAACGCCCACGGAACCAGCACGTCGTTGAACGATAAGGGTGAGACGGCTGCCATCAAGCGCGCGTTAGGCGAGCACGATGCACGGCGCACCATGATCAGCTCTTCAAAGTCCATGACCGGTCATTTGCTGGGTGCGGCCGCGGGCGTTGAGGCCATCGTCTGCGCCCTGGCGCTGACGCACCAGGTTGCACCACCCACGATCAACTACCAGACGCCGGACCCGGAATGTGATCTCGATTACGTGCCGAACACCGCGCGCGAGACCCGTCTCGATGTTTGCATCAATACATCGAACGGTTTCGGCGGGCACAATGCAGCGCTGGTCCTAAAGAAGATTTAACGCGGATCCCGGTGCCCGCACGGACGGCCCTGAACCGACCAGGATCCTAACCGGAATCACCGAACCTGCCGCCCGCCGGCGGCCCGGGCTAGCCTTCGTGGCCCATCATTCGGCCCACGGTTGCGATGATATTGGCACGGTGTTCCACATCCAGCGTGTCCGCAGAACGGGCGAGAATGACCTCGTGCAGATGGGGGAGATCGCAAACGGTGACGCCGCTGACCGTCTGTGTGCCGCCGACCAGGCACTTGCGGACGAAACAGATCACGGGATGCAGGTCGGGCAGGTCGCCGTAGGACTGCGCGAGTTTCTCGCGCAGGACGGCGACCGCGGATTTGACCTGATCAATCGGCGGACGATCGGGTTCCTTGTTGTCGTAGAGAATGTGACCGTCGCGGATTACGATGAAGCCCGACCATGATTTCGTCTCGATGGCGAAGACGCCGCCTGGACCGACGACAACGTGATCGCAACTCACATGCGTGCCCTTGCGCGGATCGAGCGCCGGCGCGTGAAAGACATCGTAATCGGCGGGCAGGAAGGCAAGTTCATGTGCGACCGATTCCTCGCCGCGTGCGCCTTTCAGGAATGCGCTCAATCGTTTGCGCGTGACGGCCGTGACCACGCCCACGACAACCGCCAGCACGAGGAACAGGAATCCGGTGCCGCCCGGGCCCAGGGTCGGCGCGGGTAACAGCGCGCATACCAGGTATCCGAACGCGATGAGTATCAGGCCCAGCGGCCAGAGCACCTGCAGCAATCCGGTGAGGCGCGCTTCTTCACCCGGTGTTCCGTGAATTATGGCCCGTTTGTTGGTCATGGCAGGGTGCCGAAGAGCAGGATGCCTTCGCGTTCAACGCGGCGCCAGAGGGGCGTGTATTCTTCGCGGTCCATGGTGTAAGTGTCGAGCATGTTGTGTTCCAGGACCATGCCGTACCGATCGCGGATTGTGTCAGCGAGATCGCCGATCGTCGCCAGCGCGCGAATACGGTTACGACCCGTGGAGAAGATCATGGTCAAAATCAACCGTCCGCCGTAATCCGCCTCCTCGCGTGCGAGCGGGCCGGTGGCCACTGCGGCGAGCGGCTTGGGGCGTACGGTGGCGCGGACGGCCTTGCGCAGATCGTCCCAGAAGAATATTTCCGCGTCGAAGGCGGGACGCAGGGCGCGCTCAACCAGGTAGTGTTCATGGTTCAAGGTGTAGTAGTGGGCGCGCCCCTCCTTCTCGCAATTGACCGCCCGTGCTTCGACGAGGGCGTCCAGCGCGAGCATCGTGGCGCGGTTCGATAGGCCGGTCCGGCGTTCCGTCTCGCGTCCGGTCAATGCGCGTTCGTGTTCATACAACGTTCGCAGAACTTGCAATTGACTTCGATTGGCGAGAATCGCGTTCAGGCCGCGCATACGACAGTTACCCTGACGGGGGGATCTTGGAGTACAACGATGACATGCATATTAGTGTCGCCATGGGCCGACTGTCGAGCGTTCCATCGTCGAGCCCGGTTGGCGATGCGGCCGCATGGGGGAAAGATAGTCGAGAAGCGATCGGATTGCATCAATGACTTGTGGCTTGACCACGGCACAGCCACGGGGCACATTACGACGGATAAATTCTGTCGGTGGCGACTCAGGAACCTGCCCCTTTTCGACTCATGCCTATGTGGAATAATTTTTCTAGTCTGTTCTCAAACGATATTGGAATCGATCTCGGGACAGCGAATACGCTCGTCTACGTCAAGGATCGCGGCATTGTGCTCCGCGAACCGTCCGTGGTCGCGGTCGAATCCGGTTCGAACCGCGTGCTTGCCGTGGGGGACGAGGCCAAGCGCATGTTGGGTCGCACGCCCGGCAATATCGTCGCCATCCGCCCGATGAAGGCGGGGGTTATTGCCGACTTTGAGATTACGGAGGCGATGCTGAGGTATTTCATCAAGAAGATTCACCAACATCGAAAGATGGTGAAGCCGCGCATCATCATTGCCGTACCGAGCGATATTACGGAAGTGGAAAAACGCGCGGTGAAGGACTCGGCGACGCATGCCGGAGCCAGGGATGTATTCTTGATTGAGGAACCGATGGCGGCGGCCATCGGTGTCGGGCTTCCTGTTCAGGAGCCCGCAGGGAACATGATTGTGGATATCGGCGGCGGGACAACGGAAGTTGCGTTGATCTCGTTGGCCGGAATTGTATTTAGCCGCACGGTAAGGGTTGGCGGCGATGAAATGGATGAATGTATCGTTCAGTATATGAAGCGGGTCTACAATTTGATGGTAGGCGAACGAACCGCTGAGGAAATAAAGATCACGATGGGGTCGGCGTATCCGACCGGAGAAGATACGAGTGTCGAGGTCAAGGGCCGTGACCTGGTAGCCGGGTTGCCCAAGACGTTGACGATTACTTCGGAAGAAATTCGCGAAGCATTGCAAGAGCCCGTCTCTTCGATCATCGATGCGATCAAGGTAACCCTGGAACGTTGTCCGCCCGAGTTGGCGTCGGACCTCGTGGACCGGGGCATGATTCTGGCTGGTGGCGGAGCCCTACTGAAAGGCATCGACAAGTTGATTGCCGAGCAGACAGGACTACCGGTTCACCTGGCAGATGATCCGCTAAGTGCAGTGGCCGAGGGTACAGGCGTCGTTCTAAACGAACTGAATTTCCTGCGCCGCGTGGCCAAGTCCGACCGCACGTACTGAACGACAGGCATTCGCCGTTTCTGAGCCGCTTCCGGGCCGTGGGCCGATGGGAAGCAGGTGAAGGAAAAAAACGTCTATATTTGGATGGCGTTGATCGGGATTGTCGTCCTGTTCAACTTCACGCCCGCCCTGTCCGTTCGCGTGAAAGGGCTGTTTCGCGACATCTTTGCCCCTGTCCAAGGGGTGACATCGTCCTACGTGGGCCGTGTGCGGGGCGCCGTGGGGCAGATGCAGGAGATCGAATCCTATCGGGAAACGGCGGACCGGATCGCGGAGGAGCTTTTTGTTCTCAAGGATCGCGTACGTAGCATGGAAAAGGTGGTGGCCGAGAACGCGGAGTTGCGCCGCACGCTTGGCTTTGCTTCCCGATCGACCCGTCGCGTGGTGCCCTGCGAAGTCATCGGGCAACGCGACCTGAGCGGCTGGTGGCAGACGATTCGCGTGAACAAGGGGTCGACCGCGGGCCTGACCATTGATCTGCCGGTCATCACGGCCGACGGGCTCGTGGGGCGCACGATGGAGGTCTCGCGTCGCACGACGGAGATTCTATTGATCACCGATCCCAATTGCCGGATCTCGGTGCGCATGCCGCGCGTCGGTGCGGTAGGCATTGCGCGGGGCAGTCGCGAGGGCGTGTCCGGTCGTTCGCCGCTCGCCATGCTGCACGGCGAGCATCTCGCGCGCGTGGAATACGTCGTCAAGGATGCGGATATCCGTGTCGGTGACGAGGTGGTGACCAGCGGGCTCGGTGAAATGTATCCGGGCGACGTGCCCGTCGGTTGCGTGCGCAGTTGGGCGCTTGATTCATCAGGCCTGTACCAGGCCGCGGAACTCGAACCGGTGGTCGATATGCGAAATCTCAAATACGTATTCGTGGTGGTGAAATGAGTAGGATGATGGGTGTAGCCGTGATGTTGCTGGGCGCAATCTTATTGCAGATTGCCATGCCGACCGTCCGCTATCTTGCCAGTGCGCAGGTCCCCTTCCTGTTCGCCACGGTCTTGTACTATGCGTTGACGCGTAACCGAGGCACCATGATGTTGATCGCCTGCACGGCGGGACTGGTCCTGGACAGCCTGTCGACCATGCCCCTGGGGTACACGTCCGCGGGCTTCTGCCTTGTCGCGTTCATCTCGAGTCTGTTTCGCAGCCTCGTTTACGAAGACTCGCTGTTGACGCCGATCGTCTTTGGCGCGGTCGGTGCGGCGGCGGTGACGTTGCTGAGCTTCGCCTTGATCAGTACGGGACTGGATCAGCAGGGTTGGCCGATCGGCTGGGTGGCCCTGAAGGCGCTGGGGACGGCCATGATGGCTGTGATTGTGACGCCGATCGTGTTTTTTTCGGCCCGCCGCCTGGACGCGGTATTTGGTGGCCGCCGGAGGGCAGGGATCTAGATGAGTGCGCGTGATGCTAGTGATCTCGAGGCCGTGCGCATCCGATTCGTGCTGGTCGGCATGTTGGGCGCGTTGTTTTTCCTGGGCGCGATGTTGTGGAACATCCAGATCGCCCAGGCGTCGCGCTATCAGGACAGCATCTATCGGCAAACCATCCGGCGGGTACGTCTACCGGGTGCGCGCGGGCGCATCCTGGATCGTAACGGTCGTGTGCTGGCGGACAATCGACCGAGTTACTGTATCGCGATTCACTTGAACGAGTTGCGGATGCCGGGTGGCTGGAAGAATACGATTGACCACGTGGAATCCATACTGGGCCGCGTGTCGGAGTTGACCGGGCTGACCTCCAGCGTGAGCCGCGATCGAATCCAGCGTCACATCAAGGAGACGCCCTTGCTGCCGATGATCGTCTGGCGCGAGATTGACGCGACGGTTATGGCACGGCTGGCGGAGCGGCGCCGCAGCTTGCCGGGGGTGGTGTTCTATGTCGAAGCGGTGCGGGTGTATCCGCAGGGCGAGATCGGCGCCCACATCATGGGCTATGCGCGCAAGACCGGCGGCCGGCCGGGCGCATCCGAGGCGGGCGAAAGGCAGGAGAGCTATCATTTTTACCTGCCCGAGATGGAGGGCAAGCGCGGCATCGAGAAGGAATTCAATCATGTGCTCTCCGGCCGACCGGGCGGACGCCTGGTCAGGGTCGACGCGACAGGCTTCGAACGGAAACTCGACTACGACACGACAGTTGCGCAGGAACGACAACCGCTGGCGGGCGATGACGTGCATCTGACGATTGATCTGCAGATGCAACGACTCGCGGAAGCGTCGCTCGAGGGGTACGATGGAGCGGTCGCGATACTCGATCCCAGCAACGGTGATGTGCTGGCCCTGGCCAGTCTGCCCGCGTACGACCCGAACAAGTTTGTGCCTTCGCTTTCGCCCGCGTACTGGGACCACCTCCGTCATCACCCCGGCAAGCCGCTACACAATCGCGCCGTGTCCGGACTCTACCCGCCCGGCAGCACGTTCAAGCCGATTGTTGCGATCGCGGGTATGGCCAATGGTCCGGTGACGCAGGCCACGACGTATGACTGTCCGGGGTACTACGCCCTGGGTAAGACCGAGTTGGACTGCTGGATCAGGCGATACAATCGCGGGCACGGCCGGATCGATATGATCAAGGCCTTCGAACAGTCCTGTAATACGTACTTCTGCGAGCTGGGCAATCATATCGGCTACGACAGCATTTTTCACATGTCGAAAGCGCTCGGCCTCGGGCACCTGACGGGAATTGAACTCGACGGTGAGAACCGCGGCTCGATCCCCGCACCGCGCACGATTCGGTCGCGCGGCGATGTGGCCAACGTGTCGATTGGACAGGGCGCGGTCGCCGTTACGCCGATCCAGATGGCGGTCGCGACGGCGGCGATCGCCAACGGCGGCCATCTTTATCGTCCCCGCCTGGTCAAGCGCTATGGCCGTGCGGATGGCGGTAATTCCCAGGTGTTCGCCTCGCGAAAGGTTCGCGAAATGAACTGGCCCCTCGCCATCCGCCAGACGGTCCGCAAGGGCATGCGCGATGTCGTGCATTCGGATAGCGGTACGGGCAAACGCGCGCGGATCGCGCGGGTGCAGATGGCGGGCAAGACCGGGACCGCTGAGTACGGACCGAAGGAGGCCGGGCAAAAGCGCGGATGGATGATCCTTTTCGCGCCTTACGATGAGCCGCGGTATGCGGTTGCGATGGTGATGGATGACGTGCAGTCGGGCGGCATCAGCGTTGCGCCGCGCGCGCGCTGGCTGATGCATCACATCTTTCACCCCGGCGAACCCATGGCGTTGCCGCCCAGTCGAAAGGCAGAAGAAGGATGATGCGGATCGGTGCCATTGGAGCACGTTTGCAGCGCATAAGCTGGATCATGGTGCTGACCATCGCCGCGTTGATGGTGATCGGCATCATGTTCGTGTACAGCGCGGAATACGTTTCAAGCGGCGAGTGGGAGTCTTCCGTTCCCAAGTACCAGCGCCAGATCATGTGGGCGCTGGCCGGAATTGTGTGTTACTTCTGCGTGGCGGCGATGGACTATCATCGCCTGGGCAAGTTGTCGGGCTGGATTTACCTGATCGGCATTCTGCTCTTAATCGTCGTGTTGGTGCCCGGGGTCGGCGTAAAAAAATACGGTGCTCAGCGCTGGATCAGGTTGCCCTTCTTCACGATGCAGCCGTCCGAGTTGGTGAAATTGGCGGTCCTGCTTGCCCTGGCGCAGTATATGAGTCGGCCGGATGTCGACCTGCGCAACATGCGAACGGTGTTGATCGTTCTAGCGTTGATTGGTTTGCCGTTCGTGCTGATCGCGCGGCAACCGGATCTTGGCACGGCCATGGTTCTGGTGCCATTCGCGTTCGTGATGATGCTGATTGCCGGGGTGCAGGTGCGTGTGTTGGTGACGATCGTGGTGATCGGGCTGATGCTGGTGCCGGTCGCCTGGTTTAACATGGACGACTACCAGCAGGACCGGATTCGCGTGTTCTTGGGAATTGATCAAGATCCGCTCGGCACCGGTTGGACCAAGATCCAATCGAAACTGGCTGTCGGCTCGGGTGCGTTGGTAGGCAAGGGATTCCTGCGCGGGACCCAGAATATCCTGGGGTTCCTGCCGCGATCCGTTGCGCCGACAGATTTCATTTACTCGGTTATCGCCGAGGAACGCGGCTTTATTGGATCTGCGTCGGTCTTGATCCTGTTTGCGATCTTAATTGTTTGCGGGATGCGGACCGCTTTACTCACGCGTGACAAGTTTGGACGCCTGCTTGCAGTCGGCGTTGTAACCATTCTTTTCGCGCACACTTTTGTAAACATTGCAATGACGATAGGACTCATGCCTATTACGGGGTTGCCGCTTCCGCTGTTGAGTTACGGCGGTACGTTCACGATCAGCACCATGGCCGGACTCGGCCTGCTGCAGAGCGTGTATATTCGGCGACCTCGAAATGCTTGAGCCGGGAGAAGAAAAATGAAAGGTATGGGAATGCTTAAGTTTATTCGTGGCGAAAAAAAGATTAAGCGCGAGATTATTACCAATGCGGAGCACGCGGAGACGCGGGTCGCGGTTATGGAGAATGGCCGGGTTGAGGAATACGAGGTCGAGCATCCGAGCGAGGAACGCATTGTGGGCAGCATCTTCAAGGGCCGGATACAGAACCTGGAGCATGACTTGCAGGCAGCCTTCGTCGATATCGGTTTGTCCAAGAATGCGTTCCTGCATTATTGGGATATGTTTCCGGACGACAGCGCGCTGATCGCGGAGGAGACGGACGGGCGTCGCGGCAAGTCACCGCGCCGCAAGAAATACTCGAACGAAGTGGTGTCGAAGGAATGTCCGATCGGGTCGGAGATCGTGGTGCAGGTATCGAAGGATCGCATCGGGACCAAGGGCCCACGTGTGACCGCCAACCTGAGCATTCCTGGTCGATCACTGGTCCTGATGCCGGGCAGCAAGCTGCGCGGCGTGTCGCGAAAAATCGAGAACGCACAAGAGCGTCAGCGCTTGAAGAAGATGCTCGCACGGCTCCCGGTGCCGGACGAGGTCGGCGTCATCATCCGGACCATGGGGCTCGACTCCCGGCGCGGCGGTTTCGTGCGAGATTTACGTGCCCTGCTTACAATCTGGGAGGAGATCAAGCACGGTATCGAGCACGATCGGGCACCAAGTTGCCTGTACCGCGAGCCGGATCTGATCGAGCGCGTGGTACGCGATTGGCTGACCAGTGACGTGGATCGCATCGCGGTCGACAATCGTGAGGAGTTTGAGCGTATTAAGAAGGTGGCCGCGCGCATGTCGCGACGCGCCCGTTCACGCATTCAACTCTACGAAGGGGATGCACCCATTTTTGAGCATTTCGATGTCGAGCAGCAGGTCGAGGAAGCCACGCGACGCAAGGTTATGCTGAAGTGCGGCGGCTACATCATCTTCGATGAAACCGAGGCGCTCATTGCCGTGGATGTGAATACCGGCCGCTACAAGGGCTCGGGATCGCAGGAGGATGCGATTCTGGAGGTGAACTCCGAGGCCGTCGAAGAGGTCGCGCGTCAGCTCCGATTGCGCAACATCGGCGGATTGGTGATCGTGGATCTGATCGACATGAAGCAGAAGCGGAACCAGAATACGGTCTTACGGCTGATGCGCCGCGCCCTTGAGCGTGATCGCGCCCGGACCAACGTCTTGCCTATCTCGCAGCTCGGGCTGCTGGAAATGACGCGGCAACGCATGGAAGAAAGTATTCAATCGACCATGAACATCGATTGCCCGTACTGCCGCGGCCGAGGCCACGTGAAGTCACCGCTTGGAACAAGTGTCGATCTTCAGCGACAGATCTCGGCGGTCATGCGCAAGGCGCGTCATACGGACGGCGCAACGAACCTCGAGGTTACGGTGCACCCCAAGATTCTGGAGCGCCTCCGAAAAAAGGACGAGGAGTCGTTGATCGATCTGGAGTCGCGGCTCGACGGCAAATTGACCTTCCGCTCGGATGCCGGGCGACATCTGGACGATTTCACGATTGCCGACGCCGAGAGTGGCAAGGTGTTGTACGCGCATCAGGAGCTGGCGAGAGAATAAACTGGTGCTTAAGCAGCGGATTCCGGTATGGATGTGGGCTTGCGGCAGGATGGGCGATCGATGCATGTGATGCGACATAAGGCGAAGATGACAATCGGGTGTTTGCTCACGGCGCTTGCCGCGTTGACGGCCAGTGCCCAGGTCGAGCCGCTATCTTCCGTGCCCGCGCGCGTGGTTCGATCCGCCGCCACATCCAGTAATGAGCCCGCCGTCCCGCCGGGCGTCCCGATCGAAACGGAAGCCGACCGGATGGACTATGATGACAAGCGCGGCGTCACCAAACTTATTGGGAACGCGTTCATCCGTTTGATCTCGACCGGCGAAGAGCTGCGCGCGGACACGATTACGGTCGATATGAAGACCGGCAAGGCCATCGCGCTCGGCCACGTGCTTTTCAAGCACGGTGATCGTGTCTGGGAGGGTACCGAGCTGGAGTATAATATCGCCTCGCGGCAGATCATGTCGCGCGACGATTTCAAGTATTCCGAGCCGCCGTTCTTTATTGATGGCGCCGAGATGATGTCGCCGACAAAAGATCCCACGGACAAGGACTACCGCCTCAAGAAGGTCACGCTCACCTCCTGCAAATATCACGACCACCCCCATTACCGCCTGCGCGCGCGGCGCCTACGCGTTGAGCCCGATGAACATCTGCGCGCCTACCACGCCGTGCTCTACTTCTACCGGGTCCCCCTGTTCTACTCGCCGTTCTGGTATGCCGATCTCGATGACCGAAGCGGTTTTCACTTTGAACCTGGCTATGGCAGTGACTGGGGCGCCTACCTGCTCTCGTCGTATCGGTCGCAACTCGGCAAGAACCTGCGTGGCGAGACGCATCTCGACTATCGCTCGAAACGCGGCCTGGCCTACGGCCAGGATTTCCGTTGGCACAGTCGCGAGCGCGGATGGTCGGGGGAGTTGTTGACCTACTATGCGAACGACGAGGAACCGTTTGATGACGATGAGGATCCCGAGGAGTCGGAGGTCGACAGCAGCCGCGCACGTATCTTGTTTCAACACGACGGTCAGGTAGGAGAGCAGACCCGCCTGTTTTCGAAGATTCACTATGTCAGCGACCCGGATGTGCTTCATGATTTTTTTGATCGCCAGTTCCGGCGCGAGCCCGTTCCGGAGAACTACCTGAACCTGACGCGGCGCCACGATCGTTATTCCGCGTCTGTGCTTGCCGAGTACCAGATCAACGATTTCTATGACAGCGTGGATCGCTTGCCGGAAGCGTCCGTGACGTTCCAGCGGCAGCAGATCCGCGAATCGAAATTCTATTACGGCGGTCGAACCGAGATTGCTCGCCTGGAACGACGATCGGGTTTCGACGATCCGGATGAAGAATACGATGCGAGTCGCGTCGACTCTGATCACCGGATTTTCTATCCCACGCGCCAGTTTGGGTATCTGAATGTCATCCCGCGCCTCGGCGGGCGTGTCACCTATTTCTCGAAGACGAAGACGCTGAAAACGAACGACGTGGTCTCCGCAGAAGAGGGCGCCGATATGCGCGTGGTCTACGAGATCGGACTCGAGAGCTCGTTCAAAGCGTTCAAAATATGGGATTCCCCGGCCGGCCGGCGCCGTCACGTGGTGGAGCCTCGCATTAACTGGACGTACATTCCCGAACCCAACGTGCTGCCGGAGAACCTGTTCCAGTTCGACAATGTCGATAAACTGGAGGAGGAACATTTTGTGCGTCTCGGCATGCGCCACAAACTGCAGGATAAGCGTAAGGGGTTGCCGCATGATCTGATCGATCTGGACCTGAGCACAGTCGTGCGGATTAAGAAAGATGCCGGCGACGACGCCATAAAGGATATTTCGCTCGATGCGGAGTTTCGCACCGCGGAGTGGATCGACGTCGATCTCGAGGCGGTTTACAGCCTTCAGGAATCGACCCTGGATAGGGCCGAGTTACAGGTCGACGCTCGGCTGGGAGAGAACTGGATCGTAGACTTTGATTATCTCTTTCGCGAAGATCGTAACAGTTTGTTGTACGTCGCGCTCGCGTTCACGCCCAGTGAAGCCTGGAGGGTTGGATACTATTCCCGGTTCGAGTTTGAGGACAGTCAGCTCGAGGAGCAGGGGTTGTGGGTTCTGCGCACGCTCGACTGCCTTGCGATTCGTACGGGTATCAACATGATTCCGGCCGGCGCGCGCGGTGACGACCCGGACGAGGACGACGAATGGCGCGCTATGCTGGAGGTCTGGCTGACGGCGTACCCCCAGGATCGGGTCGGCGGCAGTTACGGGCCGGTCGCCGGATACCGGTAAATGTTTCGCGCGGATGGACCCGTTGCAGAAGCGCGGTCTGCGACTTGAATTTAAAGCAAACGGTCTGATTATGATTTACCTGGTAACAGGCGGTGCAGGGTTTATCGGCAGCAACACGGTGCGCGTATTGCTGCGCGATGGGCAGCGCGTGCGCGTGCTGGATAATCTGGCGACGGGACGCGCGAGCAACCTGGACGACGTGCGCGACGAGATCGAATGGATTGAGGGCGATCTGCGGGATTCGGATGTGCTCAAGCGAGCGCTGGATGGCGTAGGGTACGTCTTCCATCTCGCCGCACTTCCGTCCGTGGCACGCTCGGTGGAGGACCCCCTCGCTGCGTCCGATATCAACATACGCGGTACGCTTGAACTGCTCGTCGCCGCGCGGGATGCGGGTGTTGATCGATTCGTCTTTGCATCCTCGTCGTCGGTTTACGGGGACACGCCCCTGCTGCCCAAGCAGGAGGATATGACGCCGAACCCGCTTTCGCCGTACGCGGTACAGAAGCTCGCGGGGGAGCACTATTGTCGGGTTTTTCACGATCTGTATGGACTCAAGGCGTTCGCGCTGCGGTTCTTCAACGTGTTCGGCCCACGCCAGGACCCGAAGTCGGACTACGCCGCCGTGATTCCGGCCTTTGTGGATGCCGCCCGGCGTGGCGCATCTCCAACGATTCACGGTGACGGCGGACAGACCCGCGATTTCACGTATGTCGATGACGTAGCGGCCGGAATGATGAGTTGCTGCACGGCTCCCGCCACGGCTGCGGGGCAGGTTTACAACCTCGCCTGGGGGCGACGGACATCCATACGCGAACTGGCAGATAAGATCCTCGCCCTGGCTGGACGTTCCGATATCGAACCCGAATTCGGTCCACTGCGCGCCGGAGACGTGCGCGATTCGCAGGCGGACGCGACCCGTGCCCGCGAGTTGTTGGGCTGGGAGCCGCGCATTTCGTTCGAAGAGGGCCTGCGCCAGACCGTCGAGTGGTACATCCAGAACGGGTCCTGACGCGGATACGGGCGAGCCGCGTCTTGCAAATCGGCCGCAGTTGAGGTCAACTCTCCATAACGCGGAGCCGGACGGCACGCGAGGGCAACGAGATCCGGTAGCATGAGCCGAAATCCTGAACGAACGCGCGCATCCCGCCAAGCCGGGTTCACCTTTCTGGAGGTGTTCATCGCCATGCTGATCGTGGTGGTCCTGAGCGGCGTGGCCGGGCTTTCATATTATAGCCATCTCAAGAAGGCGCGTTACGAGGCTACGGTTCTGCAGGTACGTACGTTTAGGCAGGCCTTGCAGATGTACCGCGCAAACCATAGCGCGCTGCCGACCCAGGAGCAGGGTCTGGATGCGCTGATTGCCATTCCTACGCGACCGCCGGTGCCAAAGAACTATCCCGAGGAGGCCTACCTGGAGACGCGCATCCTGCCACGGGACGGGTGGGGTAACGAATTCGTCTATGGTGTACCGGCCTCGGATGGCTCAGCGTACGAGATCGTTAGTTACGGAAGCGACGGTGAACCGTCTGGAGCTGGCGACGCGGCGGACATCTCGAGTCTCGACCTGTGAGGCGGTCCGGATTCACGATGACCGAAGTACTTGTTGCACTGGCGATCCTGACCGTGATCGTCGTCTCGCTGCTGACCGCCCAGACCCGCATCCTTAAGGCGGAAAATCGTGTCCGCTCGCGTACGGCCTGGCGTCACGAGGCCCGTCGAATCCTTACACAGACCCATCTCGGGGCGTCAGTGAAGGATATTGCCGAGGGATTGAAGGACGATTGGACGGTTGAGATGGACGTTGTCGAGAGCGATTCGGGAACCAACCGGATACAGTGGCACCGCTGGCGCCTGACACCTATCGCCGACGCCTCCACCCGCGCCGAATTCTTTCTTGTTCGATCCCCCTGACGTGATCGATGCCGGGCTGTGACCAGGCGTTACGCTCCCCCCATAATGTCTTTTTCTGATAGAGCCAGTAACCCTATTTCGGTAATCCCCGCCCGCCTGACATGTCATCACGCCATCTTAGGGGATCGGTCCGAACCCGCGCTGCATGATTCGAGTGCGGGTGACCGCGCCCTGATCGTCAGTCGCCTTCGACGAGGGCGACAAGATCGTCGTGAATCCCGCCATTTGACGCGACGAAGGCGAGCCGTTGATGGGGCAGAGGCTTGCCGACGCGGCAGGTTCGCCC
>CAJWTS010000024.1 GCA_913047795.1 uncultured Verrucomicrobiota bacterium
ATCGCGGACTGTTCGCGGCAGAACGCCCAGCCGGCCTCCGTGGTTTCCGTCGTGTAGTGCGGAATGATCACGGCCTCGCCGCAGCCCGCGCGTCCGTCGCTATCCCGCGCCTCGGCCAGCAGCACGTCGAGATCGGAGAGAACAACTCCCGTCAAATGGTACGGCCTGATCAGCGGCACGCGGAGGCGCCACAACGTCAAGGACTCTATTCGCGTCACGTGCCGGCCATCGATGGCCTGACGTGGCAGTGCAGATCAGACCTGAACGGGCGCGAAACGGACTTCGTCAAGCTTAAGGCGGTTGACGGTGTCGTGATCCAACTCTGGACGGAAACTCGAATCGAGAATGATTGAGCCGTTGCGGAACGGCAGTTTCTCCGTGAACAACTGGTCGCGGTTCTTGAGATAGCCGTTGTTCTCCCCGGCGTTGTCAATCGTGTGCCGGGCCACGCAAGCCTCGACAAAACACCCGACATCGGAGGCTGCGCCGTTGCCCAGCACTGGCGTCATGCCAAGTTCGCGGACTCGGTCGAGCCCCTGTTTCAGCAGGTCGACCCCGGTGAGCTTCGATATCTTGAGTTTCACGAAGCCACAACCCTTCATGGTGGCGGCTCGCTCAACGTCGGCGATGCCGTAGATCGATTCGTCCATCATCACAGGAACGTTCGAGACAGCAGCAACGGCGGCGTTACTGTCCCAATCCGCCTTGTCGCATGGTTGCTCGAACAGTTGGAGTTCGCCATCCGATTGAAGGGACGTCGCAAACTCGATCCCATCTTCGCGGGAGAAGCCCTGGTTGGCATCCAGGCGTATATCGGCACGTCCGGCATTGGCCTTCTGGATGATTTCGAGACGATGCAGATCGTCAGCCGGCGTCCATCCCACTTTGACCTTGAGGGTACGGTGACCCTTCCCGATCAATTGCTCGACCTCATCGGGAATCTCGTCCAGTTTCTTGTTGTTCACAGCCCCCAGGATCGGCACCTCGATGGCCTGATCGATGACGGCAGCGGCACGTATCCGCCATCCGAGCGCGTGGCGCGCTACCCTCGTATTGCGGGAAACAGCGGATCATTCAGATCCGGACCCGCATTCGACGCGTTGCGACACACGGCTGGAGCACTTCGCGGTACGACCTGTGTCCGCGCCACCCGGCCGCGGGATCCGGTGCACGTGTACGATTTTCAACAAGCCACCGGTGGCGCTGTGCGGGTGGCCTGGACGCGTGACGGGTACCGGGCGCGGATCGAGGATGTATTCGATGACGGATTCATATCGCGCGTGCGCGTCGTTGACCGATGTGGCGCGCCATGCACGGAAGCCGTACAGGTTCTGTCCGAAGCGCCCCTCTTTTTCACGGCTGACGATGACTCGCCGTTCGAATCTCCGGTGCGGCAATCGTCCGCCGACGGGGACACGATCCGCAACGGTTATGGGGAACCTGAGGAGAGCGCCCGCTGACGATGGAGACAGGAGCAGATAGTTCCCGGCAAACGGCGGTCGGCGTATCGACCACGCGATCTGGTCGGCATCGAGTCTGGCTGCCCGCTGCGTCCGAACCGGGCGTCGTCGACGAGGTGCTCAGGCACCTTGCGCAGGAACGCTTCCCAATGGATCGCTCGCGGACGTTACCGGGGGACGGGCCAGGAAGCTGGCTGCTGCACGGGGGCAAGAAATCGGATGTTGTCGGTGTGCGCCTGGACGCGTCGCGTGTCTTCGCCGTGAAGTACATTCATGACCGCCGACTTGTTGCACAACTTCGAACGGTGCTCGGCAGGGGCAAGGGTCGTCGGGCGCTCCATATCGGCCTGACGCTCGCGCAGATGGATATCGCCGCCCCACGCGTATACGCGTATGCGGAGCGCAAGCCGTTTGGCGAAGCCGTGTTGATCATGGAGTGGTTGCCGGGGTTTGAGCAACTTCAGAACATTGTGCGCGATAACCTGATGTCCGAGCGCGAACTCCGGACGGCCGCGATTCTGTTGGGGGAATACCTCGCGACGTTGCACGCACATGGCGTGCACCACGCGGACCTATCGTCGCGGAACATCCTGCTGGACCCGAACGATCTCGCCCGTGGTGTTGCCGTTGTGGACTTTGAGGACATTACGTTTTGCAATAAGCCCCTGCCTACGAATCTGCGGTCGTCGCAGCTGGCGGAGTTGGCGGGAACGATCCAGCACGTTCCATTGCGCGCCGGGGTGAGGTGCCTGCTGAGCTACATGCGCAAGGCCGAAAAAAAGGGCCGCGTCGCGTCGTACGCGCGGGAGATTGCAAAGTTGCCACGTCGATCATGAATCTCGCCTTCATTGCCATGCGGTACGATGTCGTCGGCGGGACCGAACGCGACCTCTACGAGTTGACCGAACAGTTGGCAGCACGGGGTCATTTGGTGACCATCTATTGCGGACAGGTACGCGTCGCGCCGGCTGACGGCGTACGCGTGGTCAAGATATCGATTCATGGCCCGGGTCGCATCGCGCGGCTGTGGGGCGTCGCGCGGAACGGTCCCCGGATGGCTTACGCGGGCGGACACGATCTCGTGTATGCGTTTGCGCGCTGTTTGCGACAGGACATCATTCGCTGTGGCGGCGGCCTGCATCGAACGTATCTACAGGACATTCGCGCTTTCTTTTCACCGGCCAAGGAAATCTTTCGTGCCTTCTCGATCTACCACCGCTTGATGCTCTGGATCGAGCGACGCCAGTATGCGCCCGGCAATTTTGTTGAAATCACAGCCATCTCGCGGCGGGTTAAACATGAGGTCCAGGCCGTATTCGGTCATGCGGACGACGCTTTTCGAATTATCTACGACGGAATTGACCTGGACCGTTTTCGGCCCGATGGGGATGCGTCGAGCCCCGTTCGGGAGCGGCATGGTATCCCGACGGATGCGACCGTGCTCCTGTTCGTCGGGAAAGGCTTCGAGCGCAAGGGCCTCGCGACGATTCTTGAGGCTATGGCGGCGCTGGACGGCACGGACAGCTATCTCCTCGTTGTGGGGGACGACCAGGACACGCCGACGTACCAAGCGCAGTCGCGGTCCGTTGGAATCGCGGATCGGGTCGTCTTCGCTGGTTCGCAGAAGGAAGTGGAACGGTATTACCGGGCGGCGGATTTGTTTCTTTTGCCGTCCCATCATGAGGCTTTCGGGAACGTGGTGCTCGAGGCCATGGCCTGTGGTGTTCCGGCGATCGTTTCCCGCGTGTGTGGCGCGTCCGAGGTTCTGACGGGCATTCTCGAACGCGGTATCCTCGAGGACCCGCACGATGCGATAGAATTGAAGCACTTGATCGATGGCATGCTCGATCCGGACGTTCACGCGGCGTGCCGCGCTGAAGCGCAGCGCGTGGCGCAGGGGTTTTCGTCCGAGAAGAACGCGAGCGCGATCGAGGTTCAATGCGACGAACTCATTCGATCACGAACGTAGTGTTCTCGGGCAGCGCGAGAATATCGTATTCATGTGGGACGGAAGGATGCATGGGAACGACGCGCGTGCTGAACGATATTGCTGCGGGTTCGTAGACCCCGGCGAGTAGAATATGCCGTTCCGGCGACCAACCGGTGTTCACATGGATCCGCCCTCCGTTATACCCTGCGGCCAGGTCGATGGCCTGTTTGGGCTTTCGTGGGTAAATCCATTGGATCAGAAGCCGTACGATAGGGTACAGAATAGGGGTGCGATGCCTGACCACGGGGCGGGCGCGTTACGCAAATGCCAGTAGGAATTCTGCAGTCATTGTGCGCCCTGTGAAACGAGGGGCATTGGGGAAGCGCTAGATGAAACGAGTCCATATTGTAGGTTCGGTTAGAAGTGGCACCAGTTTGATGCTGAGCTGCATGGTCAACGGATTTCAGCACGACGCTTCTTGTGAACATGAGATGACTGTCTTCAGGGAACCGGAGGGGGTACCCAGACTGTTTATCAGTAAGCATCCCTCAGATATCAAGCGCATTCACTTGATCCTGCGCCACGATCCGAATCTTTTCGTGATCTACATGGAGCGTGACCCGCGCGCCGTCATCGCGAGTATCCATCCCATTGATCCGGCCCGGTATTTTGCCGATTTCAGGATATGGAAAGAAAGCCACAAGTCGGCGAAGAAGTTGGCGGACGAATCACGATTCAAGTTGGTTCGCTATGAAAATCTCGTTGAGAGCCCCGACGACGTTCAGCGTGAGCTGGCGGCACACTGGCCGTTTCTCGAAATGACCGATCCGTTTTCAACCTTCGATCAGAAGGCGACACCGTCCTTCAAGGCCGTGGAGGCCATGAAGGGCGTGCGGCCGATCTCGACGGATCGTATCGACGGCTGGAAAGAGCATCTGCCTCGGATCAAGGCACAGGCCGGGCGCTATCCGGAGATGGCGGACCTGCTGGTTGCGTGTGGGTATGAGGCCGATGACGAGTGGATGAAGTCGCTTGATGGCGTCGAGAAGGATGACCGGGCATCCTTCTACGAGGATAAAGAGAATTGGCTACAGGCGGCGGAACGTGCGGTGCGCTACACGTTCAAGGTCGCCGCTTACAAACGTCGGCATCCCGCGGCATGATGCGACGAACATCCAACGGTCGACGACTTAACCCTTTCCCAGATTCTCTTCCGCGTGCACATGGCCTGGTGGTATCCTGTGATGCTGTGCATTGCCCTGACCGCGTTCTGCCTCGAGCCGGGCAGGAACTCGCCGTGTCACGCCTGGGGGACAAGACGCTGATGATCGGTGTGTCGTTCGTCGAGACGAAGAGCACAGGCGAGCAGTGATATGAGACCTCGCAGGCGTACTCGTTCCGGAAGCACATTTGCGGCCCGGCTGTCTGCGGCGGCGATTTGCCTCGCGATCGGAACTGTCGAGGCGGCGGAGATCGACCCCGCTAAACAATGGGGTCAGTGGCGCGGCCCGACAGGAAATGGTGTCGCGTTACACGCCGATCCGCCGCTGACCTGGAACGAACAAGAGAATATTCGCTGGAAAACGCCGCTTCCGGGTCGTGGCCATTCAACGCCGATTGTTTGGGGCGATACGCTCTTCCTGACGACCGCGGTCGCGCATGGCGATGCAGGTGCACCGCTTGCACGGCGCTCACCGGGCGCCCACAACAATACCCCGTCCCTTCATCGACGCCGTTTCGTCGTGCTCGCGATTGATCGCGCGAGCGGGCGGATTCGATGGCAGACGGTTGTGCGTGACGAGCAACCGCACGAAACAACCCACGAAACCGCGGGCTGGGCATCGCATTCACCGGTAACGGATGGCCGAATCGTGGTCGCATCATTTGGTTCACGAGGCGTGTATGGGCTTGATTTCAGCGGCGAGGTCCTGTGGCGGGCGGATCCGGGTGAGATGCGTGTGAAACACGGGCACGGAGAGGGTAGTTCACCGGTGCTGCACGGCGACACGGTCGTCGTCAATTGGGATCATGAAGGGGATTCGTTTGTTCTGGCGCTTGATATCGCGACCGGCCAACAACGCTGGAAAGTAGCCCGCGCTGAAGGTACGTCCTGGTCAACGCCGCTCATCGTGGCGCATGGCGCGAGCCACCAGGTGATTGTGGCCGCAACAAAACAGGTGCGGGCCTACGACATGGCAAGTGGGAGCCTGGTCTGGTCCTGTGGCGGTCTCTCCGGCAACGTGGTGGCGTCACCCGTTGCGTCCGACGGCATGGTGTATGTCGGTAGCAGCTACGAAATACAGGTCATGATGGGCATTCGCCTGGCGGATGCGCGCGGGGATATCACGGCAAAGAAGGCGGTGGTCTGGACGCGCCGTCGGCACACGCCGTACGTTCCGTCGCCATTGCTGTACGGCGAATATCTCTACTTCGTTTCGCATATTCAGGGCTTCATGAACTGTGTTGAGGCACGCAGCGGAAGGGCGGTCTACGGGCCCCGGCACCTTCCCGATGGAGGCATGATTTACGCGTCACCGATCGGGGCCGGGGGCCGCTTGTACGTCACGGCCCGTAGCGGCGTTACGTACGTCCTGCGCCACGGCGAGACGTTCGAGATACTGGCCCGGAACAGGCTGGACGACGTCATCTCCGCTTCGCCGATTGCCGTCGACCGCGAACTGTATCTACGTGGTGACCGGTTCCTGTATCGTATCTCCGAGCCCGTGACGCCCGGCGAATAATCAGGCGCCCGGTGGCAACCTCGCCTGCCGTTCGAGGTCTCTTTGGACGACGACGACGGTCGCCAGAGCGCCGAGCACCGCAATCAATTGCTTGAGCGTGATTTTTTCGTGATCCAACCAACTCCACGCCAGGACGACGATCGGGATAGTGTAGCATACCATGCCGGCAAAGAGCGGCCCACGCCGCCGGATCATCGCGTAGAACAGGGCGGTTCCGAATCCGCGGCCGAAGACGGCGAGCAGCAGGAGCGCCACAATGGACAGTGCGAGTGTGCTCGTGTGTTCGATTGTTTCGCGCGCGACCGCGAATGGAAGGACCATCAACCCGGCCGCGGCGAGGCATACGCAGGCCAGCGGTACGGATGGCACGTGACTCAGCGAACGTTTCACCAGCACATTCGTGACGGCGTACGAGAGAGGGATTGTGACCGCGAGCAGGAGTTGCCGAGCGGGTACTTCGCGGTCGACACCGTCCCAGAAGTAGGCCACGAGAAAGATGAATCCCAGCAAGACGCCGGTCAGCTGCGTGCGGCTGGGGTACTGGCGCAGAATGGGCATCTGGGCTGCGATTGTCATTAACGGCACGAGACAGACGATAGCCCCGACGTAGCCATGCCCGATACGTTCGATCAGGTAGGGCTGGATGACGAACGGTACGGCGTATCCGATCAGAGCGATCGACAGCAGCATGGGGAAGTCGGCAAGCCGGAGTGCCAGGGGAGGACGCTTGATGATCCAGACGATACCCAGCATGAGCGCGCCGCCGAGCGCGCCGGCCGTTCCGATGGTCAACGGGCCGAGACTGAGCGTCGCCCGGTCCATGAGAATAAAGCTCGTTCCCCAGATGAAGCAAACGAGGATGAAATAGACATGCTGCATCAGCGTACTTTTGCGTTGAACCCCGGCTGTGTCGAGAATATCAATCGCCGTGCTTCCACCGGGATGGCATGCCGGGCCGGGTGCCGCGATTCTTGACGAAAGGGGGCACATGTCTATATTACATGGTCCTGTTATGCGGCGAGATTTGTGAGGGCATCGTAAAGGTCAACGAAGGTTCGCGCTTTCGTTGCGCTGTCTGCCCCGAGCCTGAACGACTGGAGGGATAATCATGGCGAATGCGCTCTATTTTGGTGTCACCGGCAGCAGCGTCTGTCATCACAGCTTCGACGAACCGCTTGACGCCGATACCCAGTTCGGCATGGTCAAGGAATCGGGTGCGTTCGATTATTTCGACAAGACCCCGGCCGAGCATGAGATCGCGGACTATCTGGCCGCGATCGAGAAGCACGATCTTCCCATGCGCTCGGGCGGCTGGTTCTACGCGCTCGGTGCGGACGAGGAGCTGTTGCGCACGCACCTGCGCACGGCAAGCGTACTGGGATCGAATGCGCAAAACGTGCAGATTGCGCCGAATCGATCCGATGGCACGCCGCTGACGGACCAGGACCTTGCCGATGCCTATTGTGATTTCTACGAGTTCAGCCGACCACTTGGCGTCGATCCGTGTTTCGAAATTCACGTCAACATGTGGTCGGAGGATTTCCGACGTGTTGTTCCGGTGGGCGATCTCGTGGAGAAGCGTGGATTGCCGTTTCACATAACGCTGGATCACTCCCACGTAATCTTCAAGATGGATAACCCGGAAGAGCAGGAGATCTTTGACATTCGCCCGGATGTCGAATCCGGCGCCTTGATTCTCGATCCGTATACGCCCGGGAATATTAGCGAGCAATGGATTGAGCGCGGATTTGTGCGTCACGCACATGCACGTGCGGCGGTACCGAACGGCCCGAAGAACGTATGGGCACCGGACGCCAACGGAACGCCCGGGCGTGGTATTCAGTATCCGTTCGTGGAGCCGGGACCGGGGGAATGGCATTCGGAATGGGACGCCGAGAAACTCGAGCCATGGAAAGAGGTGATCCGTATGTTGCTGCGCTACCACGCTGCGGACGAGAAATCGACGCTGCAACAGATCTCGACCGAGTTCATTCCGTTTCAGGATTACGGTGAAAACGCGAAGTACTCGATCTTCGAGCAGAACGTCGCCTGCGCACGCTGGATGCGCGAGACCTGGCAGAGCCTTGCTTAGGGCGGCCGGGGGACCCTGAGGATGCACCGCGGCATCATTTTCTCGTCTGGCTTGTTGCTGTTGGCGCTATGCTCCGGCTGTGCCAATTCGTTATTCTACTATCCCACGCGGGTTACGTATAGCACGCCGGCTGCGCGTGAACTCGATTTCGAGGACGTCTATTTCTCGAGCAAGGACGGAACCCTGCTGCATGGCTGGCTTCTCAAGGCGCAGGGCAAAGCGACCGGGACGGTGATCCACTTTCACGGGAACGCGCAGAACTTGACCGCGCATTTCTGGTTTGTTGACTGGCTGCCCAAGGCCGGGTTTAACCTGTTTGTATTCGATTACCGCGGGTACGGACAGTCTGAGGGCACCCTGAGCCGGAAGGGCATCTATGAGGATTGTGTCGCGGCGGTCGGCCACATCGGCAACCGGCCGGATATCGACGCCGACCGGCTGATTCTTTTCGGACAGAGCCTCGGCGGTGCGCTGGCACTGGCCGCGGTGGGCCGAGGTGACACAAGCGGAGTACGGGCGATTGCCGTTGAGTCGACCTTCTACTCCTATCGTGCGGTTGTGGGGGAACGGATCGGAAGGATCCCGATAGTGGGGCTTCTCCGTGCGCCCTTGTCGCTCCTTACGGTTGGAAACCGCTATAGCCCCGGGCCGGTCGTCGATCGGGTGTCACCGGTGCCGTTGCTGATCATCCACGGCACCGACGATCGAATTGTGCCGGTTGAGCAAGCCCGCCGACTCTTTCGGCGTGCGCGTGAGCCCAAGGAGTTGTGGATTGAAGAGGGCGGCTATCATGGATCCGCGTTTGTTCGAAAGCCGGAGAATCGGAGGCGTCTTGTTCGGTTCTTCAAGTCGGCTCTGGCGGATGACAGTTAGAGCGTATTAAGTAAACCCGTAGCCGTGAACAGGCGCGGAGACCGCGCGCCGCCCGGGAAGGCGGCTTTTATGAGAAGGCTATGCCAGGGTCCGACGGGGCGGACACCTTATGGAAATTTCACCTGATTCCGTATCCCGGCCCGGCATCGATCAAAGTCGCGCGTCCGCCGTTCCGGGCGGCAACATACCTTTTACATCGAAGATGACGCAGGGGACTCGACCGTAGGCACGGATCTGGTCCGGGGCGAGATCCCGAAAAGGCTGGTGAGCCACGGCGACCACAATGGCATCGTAGTGACCGTCTTGCGGCGCATCGAGCAACTCGATGTTGTACTCTTCTCGCGCCTGGTCGGTATCCACCCAGGGATCGTAGACCTCGACCAGCGCGCCGTGGCCGCGACAGGCGTCGATCACGTCGACCACGCGCGTGTTGCGAATGTCGGGGCAGTCCTCCTTGAAGGTCAGCCCCATGATCAGGATCTTCGAGCCAACCACTTTGATGTTCCGCTCGGCCATCATTCGCACGAGGCGGTCGGCAATTTGAGCGCCCATGCGGTCGTTGATCCGTCGGCCGGCCAGGATCACCTCGGGGTTGTAGCCCACCTCTTCGGCCTTGTAAGTCAGGTAGTATGGGTCGACGCCGATGCAGTGTCCGCCAACCAGTCCGGGCTGGAACGGAAGAAAGTTCCACTTTGTGCCGGCGGCTTCCAGCACCTCTTGCGTGTCGAGATCAAGTGCGTCGAACAGCAGAGCAAGCTCGTTGATCAGGGCAATATTCAGATCGCGCTGCGTGTTCTCGATCACCTTCGCAGCTTCGGCGACGCGGATGCTACTCGCCCGGTGTGTACCGGCCGGAACGATGCGCGCGTAGAGTGCATCCACGAAGTCGGCTGCCTCCGGCGTCGATCCCGACGTCACCTTGATGATCGTGGCCAGGCGATGCTCGCGATCGCCGGGGTTGATACGCTCGGGACTGTATCCCACGAAGAAATCCCGGTTGAAGGTCAACCCGGACTCCGATTCCAGGATGGGCACGCAGATCTCTTCGGTTGCTCCGGGGTATACGGTTGATTCGTAGACGACAACGTCGCCGGCCGACAGCACGCTTGCGGCAGATGCGCTCGCCGATTTCAAGGCGCCGAGGTCGGGGCGTTTGTGCTCATCGATCGGCGTCGGAACAGTCACAACGTAGACGTTACACCCTGCGAGGTCGCCGATCGTGTCGGAGAATGTGAGCGCCGCCGCGTCGATTTCATCCGCGTCGACTTCGCGCGTACGATCGTTTCCCGCGCGCAGTTCTGCGATGCGATATTCGTTCGTGTCGAAACCGATCGTCGGAAACGCATGACCGAAGGCCACAGCCAGAGGCAAGCCGACGTAGCCCAATCCGATCACACCGATTGTTGATTTCTCAATATCCGTCACGTCCCCCTCTCAAATTCGCGGGTTGCATGCCGGAGGACCTTGTATGCAATATATGCCCTAAGAGCAAGAACATGACGCATCCCGCGTGTCGAAATGAAGAAAATTTGATCGGACATATACACAATGGTGTTAAGTAGTATCCAGATCGATCAGTTCGCGACTGAAGGATATACGATCGTCCACCACTTCTTCAGTAAGGAGGAAACGGTGACGATGTGCGCCGAACTCGATCGACTCGTCGTGGCCGGCAAGTTGCGTAATGTGTCCACCGATGGGGACGGTGCCACGCCTTCGGACGCCGTCATGAATTTGCAGATCTGCCCGCTCAGCCCCAGCAGCGATATCTTCCGGGCCTTACCGTTTGCGGAGCGCGTGCGTGAGGCCGTGCGCCAGTTGATCGGTGACGAATTCGTGCTGCAACTTGACCAGATCTTCCTCAAGCCTCCGCGTCACGGCGGCGGTACAAACTGGCACCAGGATAACGCCTATTTCGGAATCCCGGATCCGCAACAGGGTACCGGTATGTGGATTGCCCTGCATGATGCGACCGTTGCCAACGGCACGATGCGCGTTATTCCGTCCAGTTTCAGACGCGTCTACGACCATGAGCGCGACCCGGGGAGCGATCATCATGTCTCCTGCGTTGTCGATGAGGAGACGGAGGCCATCGTCCCCGTCGAAGTGGAAGCCGGCGGCGTGCTCTTTTTCAACTACGGAACGGCCCATTGCACAAAGGCCAACGATACAGACACGGCCCGCGCCGGATTGGCACTGCACTTTCTCAAGTCGGAACACCGTGCGCTGCGTGAGGGATGGAATCCAACGGTCCTGTCCGGACCGGACTACTCCCGCGGCGAGAATGAATACGGCACGATCATGGAAGGGCGCTGGGAAGAATACGTAGCGGCGCCAGGATGTGCTTTCGAATAGCCCGCTGCGTGCTTACGCGCGCCGGACTCCACAATGGACAGGTTTTTAGAGGCCGCCATCGAAGAAGCCCGTACCGGGTTGGTCGAGGGGGGAATCCCGATCGGATCCGTGCTCGTCCTGAACAATGAGATCGTCGGTCGTGGGCACAATCGACGCGTACAGCAGGGCAGTGCGATTCTACATGCGGAGATGGACTGTCTTGAAAACGCCGGCCGATTGCGCGCGGAGGACTATCGGCGATCCGTCTTGTATTCGACGCTTTCGCCCTGTGACATGTGCAGTGGAACCGTGCTGCTTTACGGGATTCCGCGCGTTGTGATTGGTGAGAACCAAACGTTTCAGGGCCCGGAGGACTACCTGCGATCGCGCGGCGTTGAGCTTGATATCGTCGATGACGAGACCTGCCGCGAACTCCTGCACGACTTCATCGCAGCGCGCCCCGAGCTTTGGAGCGAGGATATCGGCGAGTTGTGATCTCGAAGCGGGATTTCACCGCGGCCCACGAGCGCATAGCTGCATTTGTGCACCGTACGCCGATCCTGACCTGCCGCAGCATCTCCGATCAGGTTGGCGCTGTGCTGGTGTTCAAGTGCGAGAATTTTCAGAGGATTGGTGCCTTCAAAATACGTGGCGCCGTCAATGCCGTTCTGCAGTTGTCGGCTGAAGAGCGGGGCCGCGGTGTTGCGACCCACTCTTCCGGAAACCATGCCCAGGCCCTGGCCCTGGCTGCGCGCGAGCTCGACACGCGGGCCACGATCGTCATGCCGCGCAATTCCGTGACGGTCAAGAAGGAGGCTGTGCGCGGCTATGGCGCGACCATCGTCGATTGCGAGCCGACGTTTACGGATCGCGAGGCCACCTTGCGACGGGTCCTGGGCGAGACCGGCGCCGTTTTTGTTCCGCCCTTCAATGATTGGCACGTGATTACCGGCCAGGGCACGGCGGCCAAGGAACTGATCGAAGACGAACCGGGCCTGGACGTCATCCTCGCCCCTGTTGGCGGTGGCGGACTGCTCAGCGGGACCGCGCTCGCGGCACATTTCTTCTCGCCGGAGACACGCGTCATCGGTGTCGAACCGGAAGAGGCGGACGACGCGTACCGTTCGTTGCAGACCGGCGAGATTCAGCCATTGGAAAAGACGGATACCATCGCGGACGGACTGCGCACGTCGCTGGGCGATAAGACTTTCGCCGTGATTCGCGAGCACGTCAGCGAGATCATCACCGTGAGCGAAACGGCAATTGTCGATGCCATGCGTCAGGTCTGGGAGCGCATGAAGATCGTCATCGAGCCCTCCGCCGCGGTCGCGGTTGCCGGCGCGATCAGGGCTGCGGATCGGTTGCGGGGGCAGCGGGTTGGGGTGATTCTTTCCGGCGGGAATGTCGACCTCGATAAACTCCCGTTCGGGCGATAACGCCGCCGAGCAGGATTCCGGCGATGGTTAGTGCGGAGATCCATGCGCCACGAACGACGCCGCGTGGCCGGTAGCGAAAGAGGACTTCACGGCTTCCGGCCGGGATCGCGATGGCACGCTGTACTCCGTTCGCGCGATAGATTCGGGTCGACCGATTGTCGACGGTGGCTGTCCATCCGGGGTCGAAAGCGTCCGTCAACACCAGGATGGAATCCGTCGTGTCGCGTAGTCTAAGCAGGACCGAATCGCCCCGGTCATCCGTCGATTCAACGATGCCCACCGGGCCGCCGGGGGTCGATGCGAGATCCAGGGGCCGCAATCCGCTCAGGACAACACGTGCGCGTGGATTGTGATCGGCGCGCAGGATCGCGCGCAGCATCTCCTTGTCGCTTCCAACGCGTAGATGGTCGGGGACCAGGTAGGCGCGCGGCAGCGGGTCGGCGATTGTTGCCGCACTTGCCTCATAGGTGAAGATGCCGACCGGATCGACGCGCGTCACGAGACCGATACAGAGTAGTCGGTATATGCGCTCACGATCATCGGGTGGTAGACGTTCGGGCGCCCGCGTCAGGGCAACCGTACGGAACGGCGCGAGGGGCCCCACGCCGCCGGCAAGGTGCAATCCGTACGGGATGCCGATCGCGCCGGCAGCCGCGCCGCGCAGCACGTCGTATTCCGCCGCTGTGCGGCTGCCGTAAGCGAGATCGTTGACACCCGTCGGAAACGTATGCAGCACGCGCATATACACATCGCCACCGGCGCGATCGATAATCTTCTGCAGGGCCGGCGGCGTACGGGTGTAAATGTTCTCGTCAATGACGACCGTTGCCGCGCGAAAATGTGTGTACAGATCGAGGCTGATCACGATGAACAGGACAGCGATCGACATGCGTTGCGGCCGTCGCGCGAGCAGGCAGAGGGCCAGAAGCGACACGGACGCCACGAGGGCGAATCGAGTGGTTACCCCCGCGAGCGGGTCGCTACCGGGCCGTATGTCCTGCGAGGCATAGACGAGCAGTCGTGTCGCGTAAGATGCGCGCAGGTCGTTCAGCAGCGATCGGACGGAAGGCGTGATCGCGAGGACCGCGAGTACGGCCAGCACGACGGCTGCAGGGGCGATCAGGACGGCTGCGGCACGACGATTTTCCGTGCGGAGCAATCGATCGAGGCCGATGCCGCTCAGCATCGCCGCGCCGAAGACAAACAGAACCATTGCCGATGTCGGCCATTTAAGCATGCGCGCAATCGGTAGGGACAATCTGCTGATCACGTCGACAAGGCCGGCGTGGCTGCCCAATGCGAGCGTGAGTCCCAGTGTCATCAGGATCGCCAGGCCGATCGTATCGGTCCGCGCGCCGGGAAGATTCTTGCCGAACGCCAATGGCATGAGCAAGAGGGGCAGTAGCCCCAGGTAGAAGCATTTTTGCCATGCGGGGAATCCGAAAAAGTCTGGCATCAGTAGCACAATCCACTCGGCCGGATGGAGCGAAAACCCTTGCGATAGGGCCGGTCGCCACGACCCAGGCGGTACGTGATGCTGGAGCAGTTCGCGTAGCGGCATCCATTGCACGGCGGAGAGTCCGACGAAGACGAGCGCCGCTAGCAGCAGGCGGCCGACGGTTGAAAGGCGCACGTCCCCGGAATCGGCAATGTCGCGTGTGAGCCACACGAGGGCGCAGATGGAGAGGCCGAGCACGGTAAAGAAGAGAGGGTAGGGGTGTCCCGCAGTGAGTTGTAACGCCAGCGTGAAACCCAGCAGGACGGCGTCGCCCGTTCGCTTGCGGAAGATCAGGCGTCGCAGAAAAAGGAAGGCCAACGGCAGCCAGGCTGTGGCCTGGAACTGTGGAACGAATTCCCATAGCTTGATCGAGAGCCCCGAAAGCATGATGACGGCGGCAGACCATGACGCGCCCACGCGACCGACTCCGATCTCGCGCGCGAAATAGAACGAACCTGCACCGAGAATCAGCATGTGCAGGCCGATCGTGACGTGTAACCAGGCCCGAACCGGGAGCAACAGCGTGAGGTAGGTTAGCGGGTAACAAACCCCGGACTGCGGGTTGGCCAGAAACGGGTGCCCGCCATAGAGGTGGGGGTTCCACAGCGGAAGTTCGCCGCGCACGACGGACGTGCGTAGAAAATCATGAAGGGGACCGAAGAGGGAATGCACATCGCGCAAGGCGAGCGTCCGTCCGAGGATGACGGTGTCCCACAGGCAAAGGAAGACGAGCCCCAGTAGAACCAGCAGGCAGACCCGGTCCCTGCGCCCCGTTGCAGGTCGTGCACGCGACATAATTCATCTTCGCTTTGCGGCTTCGCCCTTGTCAAGCCACGCCCATGACAGCTGCGATTTTATCATGTAAACTCGATCCATGCGCTTTATTGATGCGCCATGCGACGCGAACGGATTTCACGGCCAGCACATCCGGCGGCTGCGTCAGAGCTTGTTGCGGTATGCTGGTCGCGACCTCGTTGACGATCCGGCCGACGATGTCGAGAACGCCCGGATCGTTTTCGAGGCGCCATTTGCGCTGGTCTCGCACGATACGCAGGCCGACCCCATGTTCAACTACGCGAATCGGGCCGCGCTCGAGCTATTCGAGATGACGTGGCAGGAACTGAACGGGTTTAATTCTTGCCGTCACGCCTGTCGGCCGAGCCTGTGCATCGTGACGAGCGGGCGCGGTTGATGCAGCGTGTTGCGGACGAAGGTGTGATCGATGACTATGCCGGCGTACGCATCTCGAAAACCGGTCGCCGCTTCCTCATTCGCGGCGCCACGGTATGGAACCTTGAGGACGACGAGGGGCGACCCTACGGACAAGCAGCCATGTTCGACGACTGGGAAGAGGTCACGTAGCGACGTTTCCGGGTTCCCGCCGATACCGGCGGGGTCGTGGGGCGGTGCGCGATGGCCGCGGACGGCTAGGCGTGTCGAACCCTGTTGACCCGCTTTTCAACCGTCGGCAACCCAATATGCAGCCGGTCGGCGAGCCATTGGGCTCCGCGGTCCTTGTAGCGACGGATAAAGGCGTCGGCCTGCGTCTCGCAGAGAAACCGTTTGGGTGCCTTCTCGGAGAGCACGTCGATCACGGCATCCGGGAGGTACCGGCGCAATTCCGGTTCGGACTTGGCGATCCAGAGATAAAACTTACCGATCTCCGTTACAGATTTATCACGTGCGGCCTCGACGAACTCCTCAAGCGTAGCCGCTCCCGCGTGGCCCACGAGATTGATCCGCACCTGTGAGGCGATCTGTTCCAGTTCCTGTGCGGGCCATTCGCCCCGAATACTGGAAACACTGGGTTGATATTCGACCTGGCCGCGTAGGGCTCCGTTGGCTTGTGCAGTTTTTGGCTCGTTTTGCATGGCACTTTCTCCTACGCGGTGTCAACGCACCGCTGTTGTTCCGCAGGATATCCCCCTCCTGTTCTACTATTATACGTCTGAAAGTCCTGAATATCTCAAAAAATATTGTTGAGATTATGTAAATTTTTAGCTGAATCGGACAAGGCCCGGACAATATTATGAATAAATACTGCGTTTTGGGCTTATCGGTGGCGTACCTTGTAATTACGTGGATCCGTATCGGCATTGTAGGGAAATGTCGGCGCCGCTGAGAATCACGGACCAAACGTATATAATACTCCATTGGGTTCTCCGTAGAGGGATTGTATGGAACCAAAGGGGTTATTCGCGTTACCACGGGTCTGTTGGTCTCGGCTCGCACGGAACACCGGTGACCACGGGTTACGATTGTGACGGCACCGACCTTCCCAATGATATTCGCGGTGCGCACGCGACACCTCCTCACGGAGGAGGCGGCGTGCGGCCCTTTGTCGCATTCAGCCGCCACCGCTTGCCTTGATCCAGGCATCTTCTTCAGCAGCCGCCGGAATTTATGCTATAATTTCGGATGCTTGGTCGCTGCATCGCCGTCCGTCTGTATGCGGTGCTTATGATGGGCGTTTCCATCGCGCACGCGGAGCGGGAGCTCTGCACCGCCGGCGCAGCAGCTGGTTACCCCTGCGACAAGGTCGATCTGCTGGCCTTCATGGACAAGGACACCATTGGTGGCGGATCCCTGAACGATTGCTGGGGCTGGACGGACCCCCAGACCGGCAAGGAGTACGCGCTTGTTGGCCGGACCAGCGGAACGTCATTTATTGACATCAGCAGCGCAACCAACCCTGTTTATCTCGGGAATCTACCGACGCACTCGTCGAACAATAGTTGGCGCGATATCAAGGTCTACCAGGATCACGCTTTTATCGTTTCTGATTTCACGGGCAATCACGGCATGCAGATTTTCGATCTGACCCAACTTCGTAACGCGACCAATGGCCCCGTAACGTTCGGTAACACCGCCCATTACGCGGGATTCGGAAGCGCCCACAATATCGTGATCAACGAACAGAGTGGTTATGCCTATGCCGTCGGGATCAGTAGTGGAGGAACAGGCTGCAGCGGCGGATTGCACATCATCAATATCCAGACGCCGACAAACCCCGTGTTTGTCGGATGCTTCAGCGCGGACGGATATACCCATGATGCGCAGTGCGTCACATATTCAGGCTCGGATCCTGATCACCAGGGTAAGGAGATCTGCTTCTGCTATAACGAAGACACGCTCACGATCGTGGACGTGCTGACTCCCAGCGGCGCCGTGCAACTCGCGCGCATGTCGTATCCGGATAGCGCGTATACGCATCAGGGCTGGGCCACCGAGGATCATCGCTATGTCCTGTTTGACGACGAGATAGATGAAACCTGGGGGAGCGTCAGCCAGACGCGTACGCACATCGTGGATGTTGGCGATCTCGACAACCCGGCGTACATGGGGTTCTACGAGCATTCAACCGCCGCCCAGGACCACAATATGTATGTTCTGTCAAATTATGTCTATCAGGCCAACTATCGCAGCGGCTTACGCATGCTGGACATTGTCGATATCGCGAACACGAACCCGGTGCAGGTCGGCTACTTCGATACCTACCCGGCCAACGACAACACGGGTTATCAAGGCACGTGGAGCGTGTACCCGTATTTCGAGAGCGGCGTCGTTATCGCGAGCAGTATTGGGGAGGGCCTGTTTATTCTTCTCCCCAACGTCTCGGCCGCTCCGGTATTGAACATGGCCGTTACCGTCACGCAATCGACGGACGTCGTTCTGTCTACCAATCGGCATCACTACGTCGTCGTCGTGACCAACCAGGGGCCGGACGCCGCGCCACTCGTCGCGGTCAGCATCGCCATGCCACCGGGCCTGTCGCTTGCGTTGATCGACCAGCTGGATGACGATGGGACCGCAAGCGGTTTCGGTGGCGGACAACATGCCGGCACGCAGTGGTCGATTTCGAACCAGTGGCTTGAGATCGACCCCGTGGCTCTGGGCGTCGGCGTATTTACCTCTCGCGTCATTGACGCCGGGGCCGACGTGGATTGGAGTGGACTCGCCTGGCTGCCGCTTCATCCGTACGGCAAGGAGCTGCCGGACGACTCCTTTGCTGAAACAGGATATGCGAACGATGACGGCGGAAAAAACCGAAGCGCGGACGCTTCCGATGTCCGCGCGGGTCTGGGGTCCACGATACAGCTTCATCCGGACCCTGCCGGGAAAGGACGATCGTTCTCGAGAATGCTTCTGCATTTGAACGAATCGCCCGCCACAAACGGAAGCGTTATCGCCGAGTCATCGACGGTCGGCGCAACCGCGTCCCTGGCGACAGGCGAGCCCGGTGTGGACAAGTCGGTTCCCGGTGTCTTTCGCACGGCAATCGGTTTCGATGGCATTGATGATATGATCACAATTTCCAACACGCTCTTCACGGTTGACGAATCCAATCGTGCCTACACCGTTTCCGCCTGGATCAAGACGTCGTCGAACGGGACTGTCCTGGCGCAGTATGCCGCCGCCGACAGCAATCGATTTGAATGGGCTGTCGGCTCCGGACGCCTGGTCTACCGCAAGGGCGGATCCAATCTTGTCGAGTCGAGTTCCTCTGTAAGCGATGGAGAGTGGCATCACATTGCCTTGCGCAGGACCGAGGGAAACACGATCGACCTGTTCATTGACGGGGCGGATGCGGGATCCGCCGTGGACAGTAATTTGTATGCCGAGGCCGTGCTGACCCTGGGGGGAGCGAGTTCGAACAGCGGGCATTGGGCGGGATGCCTGGATGAGGTGGCGGTTTACGAAACGGATCTGTCGCAACATGAGATCGAGGATCTGTTCAGGCGCGGCGTACTTTACCTGGGCATTCAGCTTCGCTCGTGTGATGACCCCGCCTGTGACGGCGAATCGTTCGTCGGGCCGGACGGCACCACGAACACCATGTATTCCGAACTCCTGAACCCGACGCCGTCTCCCCCCTCGCTCGTGATATCAAACCTACCCTCGAACCGGTACGTTCAGCACCGGGTGTTTCTGAGCACGTCCCTGTCCAATTATGGCCCGAGGCTCTTGAGCGTTAGCCTCGGTCCCGATCATTACGATTCGGATGTCGGAACGATCGTCAGTTCTCAGGGCGGGTGCTCGGGCCTGGCCCCCGTGATATGCGCCCTGGGCACGATTTCAAACCAATCGAGTGCAGCCATCGAAATCGATCTCATGATTGCCACAAATGTCGTGGGGCTCCAGACCAACACGGCCGCCGTGGACGGCGAGTACCTTGATTTCGTCATCAGCGACGACTCCGATGCGGCCGTGGTGGATGTTGCCGATTCAGATTCCGACGGGGAACCTGATTTTTTCGATCTGGATGACGATGCGGACGGGATGCCCGATGATTGGGAAAATCAACACGGATTCAACCAGACGAACGCTGCGGACGCCGCAGTGGATACGGATAACGACGGGATGGAAAACCTGGCCGAGTTTATTGCCGATACGGACCCGACGAACGAGCAATCCGTGCTCGAGATCTGTGGCTTCGAATTCACAAACGGCACGGATGTTGTCGTGACGGTTTGCGACTTGTCCTCCAATCGCGTCTACCGCCTGGAAGTAATCGCCAGCCTGTTGTCGAACGACTGGATAACGGCCTGGTCGAATCTGGCCGGCTTGGTCGGCGCAACCAGCTTGACCTATTCGAATGCCGTCGGTCCGATGATCTTTCGCGCCGGCGCGGACCTGCCCTGAGCACGTCGAGTGGCCCGTCACGCGTTGACGCGCCGCGCGACCGATCTCAATATTCGAGAAGGTAGCGCTTCTCCGGCGGCAGCATCTCGATGATGGAGGCGCGCTGTTCGGCCGTGGTCTTGGTCTTCCAGTCATCTTTCTGGATGTTGTCGCGCGGTTCGTACTCGTAGGTCACCAACTGGCGATTGATACCGCTGCGATTCGGTGCGATGCGGTGCCACAAGCCGCCGCCCCAGGCAAATCCGCCGCCGGCAGGAGCCTGGGCCCAGGTTCCCTTATCGGGGTTGTCACCGACTTCTTCGATCAGGGCCTGAATGCCGTCGGCGGTACCGCCTTCTTCCCAGCGGTCCTTGATCGGCTTGCCCGCGCGCAGGTTTTCGCGCATCAACGGGACACTGCCCTTGAGCGCCTGCGTCACGCCTTCTTCGCGCGTGCAATCGTTGAAGTAGATCCAGAGGTTGCAATGCGTCAGCGGATCCATGCTCGGTTGCGCGTCGGTATGCCAGCCGTCCCAGAACCAGTCGGAGTATTCCCACTGGCGCGCAAGTAGCTGGCGGTGAATATAGCCGGACACGTAGACCAGGTCCTCCGGCGGCGTGTCCAACACGGCCGCCGCGATCTTGAGCACGTGGTCGTTTCCGATGATGCGCGCAAACGCCTCTTCGTGGAGGAACTTCTCCATGGTCATCGACGGGTGACCCGGAATGCCATCGCTACTGCACGCTTCTTCGCTCAAGGGATTGGCTAACCAGACACGCGAATACGCAAAGCGCCCCTCAATGACCTCGTCATCCGTCAGCACCTTCCCGAAGTTTAGAAAACTCTCCTGGTCAACGAACTGGACCTGGTCGTCGCTGATGCGCTCGGGATAATCGCCGATGACTGTCTCAATCATGTTTAGTGTCCTTCGCGTTGTTCGCGCGCCAATGCCCGGTTAATCTCACTTACACTGACACCAGCGCCCCTGTTATATATATTGGCCATGTAGCAGCCATATTAATAACCTATGAGTCGCGTATTAGTAAAACGTGAAAACGGCCACGACTCACGGCTCGACGCCGACCCAATGACGCAGGGCCAGGCCGACGAGGAAGCTGATAAAGGCTACGGATAGCGAAACCGCGATCATCTCCGAGAAGCGCCGCCACAGCTTGAGGCCCTTCGCCGTTGCAATATAGAAATTGTAGGCCAGGACAACGAGCACGCTCAGCACCAGCATGGTCGCCAAAGCCAGGTACACGTTTTGCATATAGATGTACGGTGCGACCAGCAGCAGGACGGTCACGATGTAGGCGGAGCCCGTGTACGCGGCGGACTTTAGCGGGCTCTTGCCGTGTTCGGAACCGCCCTCTTCACGGGTGGAGAAGAATGCGGACGCCCCCATGGACATCGACGCCGCGATGCCGGTGATCAGCCCGGTGATCGCGATCAGGCGGCCGTTCTGCAGTGCAAAGGTCAGGCCTGCCAGGGCCCCGGTCAGTTCGACCAGGGCGTCGTTCAAGCCCAGCACGACCGCACCGGCATATTTGATCCGCTCCTCCTCGATCATGTTCAACAGCTCGGCTTCATGTACTTGCTCGTCGGCAAGCATGCCGGTGACCTCGGTCACGTCGCCCTGCAGCTGTTTGTACACCTCCTCGGCGAGTTGCTCGTCCTGTTCCATCAGCCGCAATCCGAACGAAAGGCCCAGCAGTCGCGAAATCAAGGTGTACCACCACACGCGGATTCGGTTGGGGGCGACATCCACTCCGGTAAGTCGCTTCAACTCCTCGTAATGACACATCTCGTCGGCAGCAATCCGTTCCAGCACGGACCGGTTGTTGGGATCGTTGACCGTTCGCAGGAGATTCGTATAGATGTGATACTCGGTGATCTCGTTGCGTTGCGCGGACAGGAGCTGGTTAAGGTGTTCAGCGATCATAATCCGTGGCGGCCCGGCCGCTACATGGTCGACCGGCGCATTTGCATCGGTTGTTTGAGCAGCCAGAGGCTCATCAGACTGAAGGCTATCATGGTCAGGGGCATTGGCAACTGACTTCGTAGCGTCGCGTGCCCGGGCGTCTGGAGCAATTTAGGCTGGTGGTTGCACGGCGGTCTCGCCTGCGCCCTATTCGTTCGGACGGTCTGGCGGGCCAACAGGGCCAAGACCGCTCGTGTCGTCCCGGTCAAACGGGCTTGGTCGTCCGCCGGGCACTTGCCAGTGCCGGCCACCCGACGCATAGTTACAGGCGTGACAACGCCCGTACATATCATTTGCGGATTTCTGGGCAGTGGCAAAACGACGCTCTTGAACCATTGCCTCGCGGCACTGCCCGGCGATCGGCGCGTGGCGATTATCGTTAACGATTTCGGTGACGTGGCCATTGACGGACAACTCATCGAACGCGGCGACTATGCGATGAAGGAGCTGCCGTCCGGGTGCGTGTGCTGTACGCTCGCGGGATCGCTTGCGGAATCACTTTCCGCGCTGGCGCAGGATGAGCGGCCCGAGCTGATCGTGATGGAGACGACCGGGATCGCGAAACCGGCCCAGATCGCCTTGCTGTTTCGCTACGAGGAATTACAGGCCTGTGTTCACCTGGGCAACGTCGTCTGCCTGGTCGACAGCAGTACCTTTCCGCGATTCGAGCAACACCTCATGGTCTTGCGTGAGCAGGTGGAACAGTCGAATACGGTGGTGTTGAACAAGATCGATCTGGCCGATGACGCAACCCTCGAGATGACGCGGCAGCGGGTACGGTATCTGAGTCAACCGGGTGCCCTGATGCTTGAGACAACCGGATCCGAAATTGACCCGGCCATTTTCTTCGAAGAACGCGCGACCTGGTTCCCGTCCTTCGCGCGTGTCGATTCGGGAAATACCCACGACTTCTACGCCTGCACGGTCAGCGACCCCGCCGTCTACCGGCTCGACAGGCTGACGGATGCCCTCACAGATCTCGGCGAGCAGGTGCTTCGCCTGAAGGGTATCGTGCGCACCGACGCGGGGCCGAAGTTGATCCAGGGAACGCTCGCCGGACTCGAAATCACGGACTGGGACGAAGATGTCGAGGACTCAAAGCTGGTGTTTATTGCCAGGGATCTGCCCGCGGAGAAGATCCGCGAATCGTTACAAAAGTGTCGGTGAAGCCAGTTCAGCGTTGTTGCCCCGTTCAAACGTGTAAATACTGTGCGCATGTTCGGGAGACGTCTTTTCACGTGGTTCGTCGTCTGCTGTGCGGCGTACGCGACAGCATGCTTTTCGGCGGAGCTGCAGCGGGTCGACCGCGCGACGCTCAAACCGGAACCACGTGATGATGGGGATAGTTTTCGCGTGGACCTGGGGGAGCGGGAGCTGATCCTGCGATTGTACTTTGTCGATTGCCCGGAGACAGCCGTGGCATCTGAAACGGCGGCGCGCCGCGTACGGTCGCAGACACGTTTCTTCGGGCTCGCGAATCACCGCGAAACCGTTCACTACGGCAAGCAGGCTACCGCGTTCACGAGGAAGATGCTTGCGGAGCCCTTTTCTGTCTACACGGTTTTCACGCCCACGCGTGGTCGATCGCCCGGAGGCCGGACCTATGCCTTTGTCGAGACCTCCGACGGCAAGGATCTCGCCGAGTTGCTGGTTGCCAATGGCCTGGCGCGTGCTTACGGGATCGGCCGTGCGGCACCGGACGGGACTCCCCGCGCCGAGGTCGAGGCCCGCTTGATGGATGTCGAGAATGCCGCCATGCTTTCCCGCAAGGGGATCTGGGCTGCGACGGATGTGGTGCGACTCGTCGAATCGCGTGCCGCCGAACGCAAGGAGCGCGCGGAACTGCAAGCAATTGGGGAAAGTGTGCGCGCGCCGCTGGAGCCGATCGATATCAACACCGCGTCCCTGGAGGACCTGCAATTGCTAACTGGAATCGGCCCGGTCTTGGCGCAGCGCATCATCGACGGCCGACCGTACGCGCGGATCAAGGGTCTGCTGAAGGTGCGGGGTGTGACCATTGGCCTGGTCGAAAAACTTCGACCACACGTGGTCGACGGTAGCAAGTGACCGACGTGGGAATTATTTCGCACGGGTTCCCACGGAGTTCAGGGTGTCTCCGCTCTTTGTCGTCGCATGCACGGTCTTGCCGAGCGCAGGTGCCGCTGGCGAAGATCAAGGTGTCGTCAGGGTCGAACTTGCCGTTTTCATCATCTTGACGTTCAATGTCTGACCGTCGAGCGCCGTGCTGATCGGGGTGACCGGTGCCGCTGCGTTGCCCTCATCCGCCTGACATCCGGCCGCCGCGATCAGTAGAATCCCAATGGCGCGCGATCGTCGTCTTCTATCGGTCGCCCTCCGCAGGCAGCGTCCGCGCCTTCCAGAATGCGAACACCGCGGGATAGACCAGCAACGACATCAGGACCACGGACAGCAGGCCGCCCACCATGGGTGCCGCAATGCTTTCCTCTTGCATGACGTCAGCGTCTGAGCCGCCGTTCCTCTCGCCAGCAATAGACGACGGGCACGATGAAGATGCTGACCAGAACAACCAGCATACCACCGAAGGAGGGAATGGCCATCGGCACCATCACGTCGCTTCCGCGGCCAACGGATGTCAGCACCGGAATCAGTGCCAGGATCGTCGTGGCCGAAGTCATGAGACAAGGGCGCACACGACGCTCGGCGGCAATCACCGTCGCCGCGCGCACGTCATCTCGCGTGGTGGGCTTGCGATCGCGGAAGACCTGGTCGAGATAGGTGGACTGGATCACCCCGTTATCCGTCGCGATACCGAAGAGCGCCAGGAAACCCACCCACACGGCGACGCTCATATTGATCGTATGGATCTGGAACAGCGTGCGCATCTCGACGCCGAAGACGCTGAAGTCCAGGAACCATGGCCGGCCGTAGAGCCAGACCAGGATGAAACCGCCGCACCATGCAACAAAGATGCCGGAAAACACGAACAGGGTGGTCGACACCGACTTGAACTGAAAGTAGATGATCATGAAGATGACGAACAGCGCGATCGGCAGAATCAGCGCGAGCGTCCTGGCGGCGCGCACCTGGTTTTCGTAATTGCCCGCAAAGGTATAGCTGACGCCGCGCGGAATTGTGAGTTCTCCGCTGTCGATTTTCGATTGCAGGTAGGCCTGGCACTGTTCCACCACGTCAACTTCGGCGTAGCCCTCCCGCTTGTCGAAGACGATGTAGCCGGTCAGAAACGTGTCCTCACTCTTAATGACCTGTGGACCCCGGATGTAGCGAATATGCGCCAGTTCGGTCATCGGGATCTGTGTCCCGCCCGCACCGCTTACGTAGATCTTTTTCATGTCCTCGACGCTGTTGCGCCGTTCGCGATGGTAGCGGACTCTTACGGGGTATCGTTCGCGCCCTTCCACGGTCGTTGTCGTTTTGCGCCCGCCGATGGCGATTTCAACGACGTCCTGAAACTTCCGGATCGGTACGCCGTACCGGGCCAGCGCCTGCCGATCTGGAACGACCTCCAGGTACGGCTTGCCGACGATGCGATCGGCCACAACTGCCGCGGGCTTCACGCTGGGCACTTCCTTCAGGAAGCGCTCGATCTGCAGGCCGACTTGCTCGATGGTCTCCAGGTCCGGCCCCTTGACCTTCACGCCCATCGGCGCCCGCATGCCGCTTGCCAGCATGACGATGCGCGCGGCGATTGGCTGCAGTTTCGGTGCGGACGTCGAACCGGGCATCTTGGCTGCCTTCACGATTTCCTGCCAGATATCGTCAGATGTGCGGATATGATCGCGCCACTGCCTGAAGGGCCGACCGGATTCATCGGGGACCAGTTCTCCGAAAGCATCACGCGCAAATTCGTCGCGCTTACGGTCGTAGCGGAAATTGATGCGTCGACCCTTACGGTCCGTTATGAACTCGGGCTTGTAGTTGATGACCGTTTCGACCATCGAAACAGGGGCGGGATCAAGTGGTGTGTCCGCCCGTCCGATCTTGCCGACGGCCGACTCGATCTCGGGTATGGCTTCGAAGGCCATGTCCTGCTTGGACAGCATATCGATCGCTTCGCCGATAGACGCATGCGTCATCGTCGTCGGCATAAACAGGTACGAGCCTTCGTCCAATGGCGGCATGAACTCCTTGCCAAGGCCGGGGAACTGGTGCGCCAGGGCGGCAATCGGCTGGGAGGCGCGAACGCGCTTGGGCAGCCAGCCCATGGTGCTATCGAATCCCTGCCACGCGGTCATGCCGATCAGGATCAGCAGAAGCGGTATGACGAGGAAGACGCGCTTGTGCACCAGGCAGCGTGCCAGGAGGCGCGCGTAGAAGTGCTGAAATATTTTGAAAAACGCGAGCAGGCCACCGATCAGTACGACCACAAAGAGGAAGTTCCGCAAGTACCCGCGATCCAGTCCGAGCGGCTCCCAGTTTTTGGTCAGCAGCAGGGCGACGATCACGATGGCTATGGCGCTGGCCGCCAGCGGCGCCCACTTCATCAAGCGCTCCGGTACACGGTCCTGCAACAGGAAAAAGAGTCCGAAGATTGCCAGCGCCAGCCCGGCCCACCAGGCCACCATGATGCCGAGAACGACGCCACTGGCGACCAGCGCGACATTCAACCCGACGCGCAGCTTCCCGGCGCGGATCTTCCCGCAGAAGAGAAGGTGTGCGGCGGCGGGCAGAACCGTCAGCGCAATGAGAACGGACGCGATGAGCGCGAACGACTTCGTGTATGCCAGGGGCTTGAACAGCTTGCCTTCAGCCCCGAGCATGGTGAACACGGGAAGGAAGCTGACCACCGTGGTGCTGACGGCCGTCAGGACCGCGCCGCCCACTTCGCTAGCCGCACGGTGCACAATTTCCAGCGACGACTCGCCGGGCTCGGCCTGGGCAAGGTGGCGCAATATGTTTTCGCAGATGACGACACCCATATCCACGATCGTGCCGATCGCAATGGCGATTCCGGATAAGGCCACGATATTGGCCTGCACACCGAAAAGCTTCATGCCGACGAAGCTGAGCAATACGGAAAGCGGTAACAATCCGCTGATCAGGACGCTGCTGCGCAGGTGCATCACCATGATCAACACGACGATGATCGTGACGAGGATCTCCTGCCCGATCGCTTCGTTGAGCGTGCCAAGTGTTTCGTAGATCAGCCCCGTGCGGTCATAGAACGGCACGACCGTGACCTTGCTGGTCGTGACCCAGGCGGGCCATTCTTCGCGCGGCACGGAGCGCAGCCAACTCAACCATTCCTCATGGTTGAGGCCCGGGCCGTTAAACGCCTCGAACCCCCGACTTCGGGCGAAGGCCTCGACCTCCGACTGCGAGATCAACGCGTAGTGGACCACGGCCTTGGCCGGCAGCGCTTCTTTTGTTTCTTCGATTTTCTTCTTTACGTTGTTGATGGCGGCGAGGGGATTGGCGCCATAGCGAGCCACGACCACGCCGCCGGCCGCCTGGGAGCCGCCCTTGTCCAAGGCGCCGCGCCGGGTTTCGGGCCCCAGCGAGACAGTAGTCACATGCTTTACGAGGATGGGAATGTTGTCATCCTTTACGGCGACCACACTGTTCTCGATGTCGGACACGCTCTTGATGAAACCGATGCCGCGGACAAAATACTCCGTTCGGTTCATTTCAAGCGTCTTCGCGCCAACGTCAATATTGGCCGCCTTGACCGCGTCCGATATCTGCTCGAGCGTCACGCCGTGCGCGCGCATGGCGTCGGGGTCCACGTCAACCTGGTACTCCTGGACATATCCACCGATCGACGCGACCTCGGCCACACCGTCAGCGGCAAGCAGCCAGTAGCGTGCGTACCAATCCTGCACGGTGCGGAGTTCGGAGAGATCCCAGCCCCCGATCGGCTTCCCGTCGGGATCGCGGCCTTCCAGCGTATACCAGTAGATCTGCCCCAGCGCCGTGGCATCCGGCCCCAGCGCGGGCTGCACCTCCGGAGGCAGCATGCCGGCCGGGAGGCTATTCAGCTTCTCTAGAACGCGTGTACGCGACCAGTAGAACTCCACGTCGTCTTTGAAAATGATGTAGATGCTCGAGAACCCGAAGAGGGAATAGCTGCGGATCGTCTTGACCCCGGGCACGCCGAGCAATGCGACCGTCAGCGGGTAGCTGATCTGGTCTTCGACGTCCTGGGGTGAACGTCCCATCCACTGTGTGAAGACGATCTGCTGATTCTCGCCGATGTCGGGAATGGCATCCACCGGGACGGGGTAGCGCGTGATCCCCCCGGCCTCCCACTCGAAGGGAGCGACGAACCAGCCGCCAATCATGGTCGCGATCATGAACACCACCACCACCAATTTATTGGTCAGGCAGAACCGGATCACCCTGCCGATCATGGATGTCTGCTCGGGAATCTGGCGCGTCGGGGCGTCCTCAGTCATGGTGACTGCCCTCCGGCATGGCGGCCTTTTCCGTAGTCGCTCTTTCTTGCTTCGCGGCGCCCGCCAGCGCGTCGATCACACGGCCACAACCCGGCATGGCTTCCCCGAAATAGGGATTACGTGTGTCTCTGTCGGTTTGAATCCAGGTTGCGCCTTCTCCGCCGCGGGCCATTGGACATTTAAACTGGTACAACGGCCCGGCCGGTGTTCCAGACTGTTTGACCACTGCCATTATCTGTTCCGAGAGCGGCGCGAACGCCGCGCGGATTGCCTCCAAGGCATCTGCCCGCACCATCCCGGCAATCATGCTCTTCAATGCATTCGCCTGTTCCATCCAGGCCAAGTGGTCATCGCCGGTCACCAGGGTCATATCCACGGTGGAGAGGGCCGTCAGCGCGGCCTTTGCCGCGGCAGCGGCCCTTGCCGCGTCGTCCGCCGCAAGGGCGCTCTGAATTCCGAGATAGCCCTCCACAACCCGCCCGACCTGCGCCCGAAACGCGGGGTTGATGGCGGATCCTGGCACATCGCCGTGAGCGTGAGCCAGACCCATCTTCTTCCGCATCGAGGCGGTGTGCTGACGCAGGAGCTCGGCAACATACTTTGCGCCCGTAACGGTCTCGACCGTGCTGCCTTCCAGCCCGTCGTTGCCCAGCAGCATGGCGTATTCCTTCCACAACAAAGCCACATGGCCGCCGATATCGTCCGTGGCAATGGTCTCGACGCTCTCGCTCAGCGCAGCGAAGGCGGTGTGAATGACCTTGAGGTCCCCGCCGTTCACGGCATCGTCAGCCGCTTGCGCCGCGGATAGCACGGCATGCAACCGGCCTTGCGTCAAAGACGAGAGCATCATGCCGGATCTGCCGCCCTGGCCCTGGTCCCTTGCGCCGCCCGTCGATTCGGAACCGCCGTGGTTGTGTCCGGCGCCCCTGCCACCGTCCGGGGTCATCATGCTTGGTTTGGCCTGGATCTGAAGCTCGGCATCGAGTTTGAAGGCACCGCGCGTGACCACCCGTTCGCCCTCGCTCAAGCCGCGTCGAACGAGATAGTAGTCTCCGGCGCGCGGTCCCAGAACGATCTCGCGACCCTCGAACACGCCCTTCCTGTCCGGCGATTTCACGTATACGATGGCGCGTCTGCCGGTGATCAACGGCGCCGACGCCGGAATCACGAGGGGCGCTTCCTCGGTTTCCCCGAGCACGTAGCCCAGTGATTCGGCACTGACCAGGGGCATTCCGCAAATGTCACAGGCCCCCGGTTCATCCTTGACGATTTCCGGGTGCATGGGACTGACCCATTTGCCGGCGAGCTTCGGGGAGAAGACCCTGCCTCCGGTCGAAATGTTGGCGTACACCGTGGCCCGCACAAACATGCCCGGCTTGAGATCTCCCGATCGGTTATCGACATTGACGCGCACCTTCACGGTGCGTGTTTTCTCATCCAGAACGGGGGCGATGAACGCGATGGTCCCCCGAAAAGTCCGACCGGGATAGGATTCCGTCTCGAACGTCATGTCCTGACCATAGCGAATCCATGAGAGATCCGATTCGTAGGCGTCCAGCTTGACCCACACCTGTGACAGATCGGCGATCGTGTAGATGCGGGTTCCCGTCTGTACGTACCCGCCTTCGAGCGCGTTCTTGTGGATGACGATGCCGCTTATGGGCGAGTATATCGTGAGATGATCGTCCGGTGTCCCGCGCTCCTCGATTCCCTTGATCTGCCCCTCCGCGAGCCCCCACAGCCGGAGTTTCTCCCGCGCGGATACCACGGTGTCCGCGGTGCGATCCTTAACCAGGGAAATGTCACTGCCCTTCAGGGTTTCAACCGTTGCGATGGCTTGGATCAGCTCTTCCTGTGCGGCCAGCAGTTCGGGGCTGTAGATGGAGACCATGTGATCGCCCTTCTTGACGGCTACCCCGGTATAATCCACGTAGAGCCGGTCCAGCCGACCGGGCACCCACGCCGTCAGGTAGGCCAGCCTGGTCTCGTCATAGTCCACTTTCCCAACCATCCGGACTCTGGCCGTCGCGAAACGTCGTTCGACGAGCGCCGTCTCGACCTCGGCAAGGGCTTGCGCCGTGGGGGAGAGCTTCAATTCACGAAGGCTCATGGGTTCCTCGTCCCCGTCCGACTCCATCACCGGGATCAGGTTCATCCCGCACTTCGGGCATTTGCCCGGGTCCGGAAGCTGGATCTCGGGATGCATCGAGCAGGTCCAGAACTTGACTTTGGTCTCCTGGTGGCCGGCATGGGTCGATGCGTCGCCGGCCGGCTGACGCCCCGCGCAGCCCCGTCCCACGATGCCGCCCACGATCAGAGCGGCTACGACGATCATGATGTGATTCTTGTTTACGTTCATTGTGTGTCCCATCCTCACTCTCCAGTGTCCATGTCCATTCCGGCCAGCGGACGTCCCACCAGCATTTCAATTTCGGCGAATGCGATCTCGCGGTCGACCAACGCTCTCTCGTGGGCCAGCTGGAACTCCAGCAACAGCCGTTCGGCGTCGATCAAGTTGAGGAAATCAACGGAGCCGGCGCGATACGCTTCCTCCGTCACGTTGAGCGACTGCGCGGCTTGCGGCGCCAGCGTCTTGCCATAGAGGTCGATCTTGCGGTTCGCATCACGAAATCGATAGAGGGCCATCTTGAGTGCGGCGTCCAACAGGTTCCCGCGATCGCTCCGGGCGAGTTCAGCGGCTTTATGGCGCCGGCTTGCTTCCCTAACACCGGCGCGGTATTTGCCCCGCCAAAGAGGTATGTCGATTGCCACCGTCGCCATGACGGGGTCCTTTCCGCTGTCCGCCAGGTCGGGGTTGGGCGCTTCGCCGGTCTGGATATAGTCCGCGCCGATCATGAAGTCGGGATAGCCCGCTTTTCGCGCCATGCGAATCGCCTTCTCCTCGCGCGCGACCGCATGCGCGAGCCCCTTTAACTCGGGATTGTCCATCTGTAGGAGAGCGAACAGATCTTCATCGACAAAGTCGGCACGATGGGCAGGCGCGTCTGTCGGCCACGGCAGCGGTGCGTCAGTTCTGCGGCCCAGCGCCGCGTTGAGCCGGGCTGCGATCGGTTCCCGGAGATCCTTGAGTGAGCGCACGCGTTCATCCAGCTTACCAAGTTCCACCTGTGCCTTGATGACGCCGGCGACAGGTGCGCCCGCTTTGTACTTTGCCTGCGCAACGCTCTCGATGCGTTTCATCAGGCCCATGTTCTCTTCCGTTGTCGCAATGGCGCGGGACAGATAGAAGTACTCGTAGAAGGCGCTCTTGACTTGATGAAGGAGCTTCGTTTTCATCGATTCGTACTGTTCATACGCCGCCTTCGCCTGCTCCGCTGCGACATCCCCGCGCAGGTCCAGGATCCCGAACCAGGGGAACATCTGGCTCAACCCGACCCGTTGTTCCTGGGGCCCCACGCGCGTTTCCACGTTCTCGATAAAGTACGCATACGTGACGCGCGGATCGGGCAGCGCTTTCGCCTGGGGAATCTTTTCCAGGGCCGCCTGCCATCGGTTGAACGCCGCTTCGAGACCCGGGTTGTTGAGTGCTGCGTAAGTCAGGCAATCGGCGAGCCTGGTCTCTTTCGCAAGATCCGGTAGTTCCCGGCTGTCACGCGTTGCGGCCCCTTGCTCGTAGTCGGGAACGGGCCACGCATTGCCGGCGGCGGCCGCTTGTATGTCCGCGCCGCCGAACATCCACAGCACCGCGCCGCAGATCCAGCCCGCGAATTGCCAGTTCAGCATCTTCATTTGCTTGCGCTCCATTCCTAATTATACGATTTGTGCAGGTCCGTAACCTTCCCGTCGCACAATGGGGTCCTGCTTCCTGTGCAACGAGCTGTGACCGGGGAGATAAACTCCCCGATCACGAGCCAGAAATGATCAGTGATCATGCCCACTATGGTCATCTGCTTTCTTGTGACTGGACCCTTCTTTCTGAACGCCGCCCTTGCTGTGCGCGGGACTCGTCGCGCCCTTCTGCTTCTGGGCCTCGGCGGCAAGCTTGGCCACGTACTTGAGCGGATCTTTGTTGAAGTCCTTGACGCAGCTTTTGCAGCAGAACTTCATCTCTTGCTTGAAGATCAGCCCGCGCGGTTTGCCCATGGACTCGAGCGCCTCACCAGAGACCACGCAGGTCTTCAATGGGTAGGGGTGGACTTGCTCGTCACCGTCGCGCGTTTTGGCCGATCCTGGTTTCTGATCGTCGGCGCGTGTCAGGACGACGGCGATAAGCAGCGTTCCTGCCACGACAGCCGCAATACTATATTTCTTGTTCTTCATCATTGGTTCTCCATTAAACGACCTTTGTTCCATCGCTGTTCAATGGCCCGCATCCGGCGATCGACAGTGCGTTCGTGACGGCGATATGGCGAAAATGCAATGGCATCAAGGCTCCTGTATTCTGTTCTAGTGATCCGGGTCGATCGACCCCCGCGTCGGATCCACGCGCAAAGCGCGGAATGCGAGGGAATCGACGTGCACAGCACCCGGGCTGTGCGAATGGAAAGAACGCGCGTCAGGCGCCGTGGCGACCGACCGCGTCAGGGGATCACAGGAGCAATCGCGCGTGGGCGAGAAAAGCCGGTGGTGAACGTTCAGCCCCCGGCGCCCGATGGGCGAACGTCGGCGCCGTTACCCGCAGGCGGGCGATGGCGTAGGGGAGGATCCGTGTAAGTGGGGTCGCGACATCGTGCATCGTCAGCCGGATATCCGGTCTGTCGAGCATTGACGCGTCCTGTTCCAGGCAGCATCCGCAGTCGGCCGGGACTTCGCCTGTTTCGTCCGGCTCCGCGCCCAATTTGTCGCAGCACGCGCGCGACTCGGTGGACGCGTCGATCACGAGCGGAATTCCCAGCGTCGTAGCGGTGCACCAACAAACCGGCGCCAGACAGAAAATCAGCAAGATTGTTACAATAATCCGCATTTCGAGGAGTATTATCGCAGACTAGCCTCTTAAGGGCAACCGCGATTTCATCTTGCAAATACGTGTGCATCGCGCCCCAGACCGGCGCGCGCGACATGTGCCGCAGTGTCCGCAAGCGGTTGAGAAATTCTCGCGTTTTAAGGCTTGACCCTGTAGTAGAGTACGGAGTTTAGAATTCAACGTGAAATAGTAGAGGAGGTCTTGGAATGGCAGGACTGACGATTGGCAAGGTTGCGCAGCAGGCCGGGATCGGAATCGAGACCGTGAGATTCTATGAACGCAGTGGACTGATCCGCGACCCCGACCGTACGCCGGCCGGATACCGGCAGTATGGCGAGGATGCCGTCCTGCGGTTACGCTTCATCAAGCGTGCGAAGGAAGTCGGCTTTTCGCTGAAGGAAATCAAGGAGTTGTTGTCCCTTCAGGTGAATCCGCGCAGATCCTGTGCGAGGGTGCAGGACGTCACAGATAAGAAGATCAGGGAAGTGGATGCAAAAATAGAAGACTTGCAGCGCATGCGGAGGTCCCTGGCGGGATTGCTGCGTGATTGCCGAAACAATACAAGAACGAGTCGATGCCCGATTCTCGATTCGCTCGCGGAGGATAAGTCATGATGATGCGACGCGTCATAGTCATCTCGATAACCGGGGCAGCAAGTGTGTTCCTCAATGCGCGGGTTGCCGACGCGCAGGTCACAACCGCGACCATTGTGGTCAAGGGGATGGCGTGTCCGTTCTGCGCGTGCGGCGTCGAGAAAAAATTGAAAGAGGTGGAAGGTGTACAGGGCGTGAGCGTAGACACGAAATCCGGAACCGCGGTCGTGTCGTGCCGCGCGGACGAGACAATCGCGCTGCAGAAGTTGCCGCAGGCGATAAAGGCGTCTGGATTCACGCCGGGAGGCATGCGCGCCGAGGCCTTGGGAATCCTGGAGAAAGATGAGGGGGGACGCTTCTTTCTCATCTCGTCAGGCGGGGAGCGGCTCTTCGTGCTGCATCATCTCGATCGGAAGCTGAAAAATCGGCTAGAGGATTTGAAGGAGCGCAAGATGAACGTACGCATTGCCGGCAGCGTGCACACCAACGAGAACGCGATCTCTACGATGGTGCCCGAAAATGTGGAGCCACTCCGTCAGAAATAATGTCGCGGGGCGACGACCTGCACGGCGACACGCTGCCGTGGTCTTTGCGGGGCTTGCGGCCGCGTTTGCCGAGGCCGCCGTGCAATTGCCCGTCGTACAAAACCTCAACGGCGAAGCCCAGGAGAACGACTTTATCGCCGCCGCGAGTGTCCGAATGAATTTCTGACAGATCACGTGGTGGCCCGAGTGCCTATGGCGCCAGCGCGTTCTGGAGCGCAAGCAGGGCGTAGGCCGTGACGAGCACGGCGTTGCCTTCCATGAACTTCTTGCTCTGCGCGTTGGTCCAGTAGCCCGTATCGGTGGATTCGTCGACGATCTGAAGCGCGAGCAGTGTGCGAAGCAGTTCTTCGCGCCACAGGAGGGGCGTACCGTCGGCCATGGGGATCTGGTCCGAGCCGTGGGCACGCAGGGCCTTGCTCAAGACATAGTAGAAAAAGTAGAGGCCGCGGGCCCCCATTCCCGGATTCTCCTCCAGCGTCCAGTGTCGGCCGGCCCAGCCGAAAGCGGACGTTACCCGTGGATCGCTGCGTCGCACATCGGCATAGATCAACGCCAATAGGCCGGAGTAGGTCATGCTGCCGTAAGTACGCAGCACAACGACATCTTCCTTGTTCGTCACCGTTCCAGCCTTGGGTTCCGACAGGTTGTAGTGAAAGCCGCCCGCATCCTCACCGGCGGCCGCGGGGTCGCTCTGCAGCCGTTTCAGGAAGCGCAACGCTGCGTCCCACTCCACGTCGACCGCGGACACGCCCGGTGCGCGACGATCCTCCAGATGCTGGGTCAGTCGCATGGCCTCCATGGCGTAGGTCGTATTGTTCAGGTCGGGCCGCGACATGCGACCGCTGCGGTTGTAGCCGAAGCCGCCGTGACGGTCCGAATCGTCCAGGCGTTGCGATGCCGCGATGAAGCGGCGCGCCCGGAGGATAACCGGGGTCAACTCCGAATCTTCGATCGCGGCCAATGCGGCCATGCAGATGGCTGTGTTGTATGTGGTCAAGCCCCCGGTGATGCTGACGGGTGCCTTGTAGTAAATGCCGCCGTCCGCATGGACGTTGGCCAGAATGAATGCCCGCGCTCTGGTCATCACGGCCTCGCGCTGCGGGTGCTCGCTCCGTGCAAAGGCGATCAGCGGCAGTCCGCTCAGGGCGGGCAGGCGTGGACTCGACCATGAGCCGCGTTTATGCTGCTGTTTCGCTAGCCAGTCGAGTCCGCGCCGGGCCGCCACCTCGGCGCGCTTACGCAGGACCCCACTTGGATCGTCAGCGCCGCGCAGGTCGCCCGCAACCAGGAGAATTGCCAGGCATCCGGCCACCCGTATGTCGATTCGAGCCCTTATCATTTTCTGTGCCAGTAGTATATACTGTCCTCCGTACAGGCCAGTGTAGCGTGCCGCCTGTTCCGCATCAAATGCATATCGGAGCATCCGGGCGGAATGCGACATCAATACGCGCCCGGTAGAAGGTGCCGTCGCTGGGTGCGTTCGTGTCACGAAAGACACGGGTGAGGACATTCGTGTTATAGACGAACGGGACCAGCACGTTCCATGCGGTGTTGCTCAACTTGAGTTTGTGCTGAATCTGGTCGTTCCTCGAAGTGAAGGGCGGGTGCAGGGACAGGTCGACCCGGGTGACAGCGCTGGTTGCCTGATCGTTCGTGAATTGAAACAGCGAGTCTTTATTGGCGAGTACCGTGTTGACGACATACTCGTTGGCATTGCTCTGACCGTCCGGGTCCATGTCCGCGTGGCCCCGTGCCGTTGGGATGACAGATAACAGCAATAGGGTTGCCGTTCTTGAGCGTATGTGATTTCTCCTGTTTCGTTTTCGTAGCGTATCCTAAAAGTCCGCGATGGGAGCGTGTTCACCCGGGACCGGGCAAGATTACGGTATCTCGCCGCGCGAGGGAAAGGGGCGGCTCTCACTATTCGCCTTCGCGCTTGACGCGAAGAGGCGATTTTCCCATAGTTCGCGACCAATTTCCGGGAATTCCGCCTTGTGGCGCTCGCTGCCCACGGGCGCACGTGATATATTCCGAGAACGTGATCCGGCGTAGCTCAATGGTAGAGCGGGTGGCTGTTAACCACTAGGTTGTAGGTTCGAGCCCTACCGCCGGAGCAGATCGAACATTGGGCCCGGCCTGGAAGCATCACGGAAGACGTGCTGTCGTGTCCGGCGCAGTCGAGTTTCAAAGTGGCGGCGACCCGTGATGATTTGGACCGGGCCCTCTCCCTCGTCGGCTCATCGGGAGTATGACCCTCACGCGCCCAGCGACGAAACTCACCCTCCTCAGAATTCATGATTGGACCCGAGGGAAGAACCAGAGACCCCTTCTTCAGCTAGAGGCTGGATGTCGGTGTAGCCTCTGCGTCACATTGGGCAGATACATGCTGTTCAGTGGACAAGAGGCCGAGGACTTGAAAGGATACAGCATCTAGCAACCAGCATCCAGCATGTGCGCACAACTCCAGATGGTCTGGCCTAAAGATCGGCTCAAGGGTCGGCCCGAACGGCCGGTGCCGGAAGGGTATCAGTTGCGATATTTTCGCGAAGGAGATGAAGACGCGTATATTCAAGTGATGCGCATGGCTGGATTCACGAGTTGGGGCAGTGAGTCGCTGAACTCAGTCCTGAAGAACGCTATTCCAGATGGCGTCTTCTTCGTCGAGGAGACGGCCACACCGAAGATCGTGGCAACGGCGATGTGCTGGCACAGGCCAACCGCGACTTTTCCGGATGGATACGAAATGGGCTGGGTCGCGGCCGATTCCGCGCACAGCGGAAAGGGCCTGGGCCGGATCGTGACGGCCGCCGCCACCCGGGCATTGCTTGAGCATGGCGCCCGGCAGATCTACCTGCTGACTGACGACTTCCGCCTGCCCGGCATCAAGAGCTATCTCAGCGTCGGCTATGTTCCACTCTTCCACGAGCCCGACATGCGCGAGCGCTGGCAAAAGGTATGTTCCGAGTTGGGGCTGAGGGTGGACGATTGCGGGGGCGTTGACATCAAGTCGCTAGAGGGATCATGAGATGACCCCTTCGAGAGGGGCGCGTCGTGAGGGGCGCGTCGTGAGGTAAGCATGAAGCGATCCGGGTCACGCCGCTCCCCTCCAGGTTCTTGCAAGCCCGGGGCAGATCTATGCCATTTCGTCGGGAGTCTCTCCATTCCGGCCGCGTAAGATCTCGAACGTCCAGGTGTCTGCGTGCCCGATTTTCTTGAGTGCCCCCAGGATGCTATCCCAGCCCAGACCCCCAGGGCCATCGCGTTCGGAGCATTCCACGCTGGTAATCAACTCGGGAGACTTGCACAGGAGGTGGGACCACTCGCGGGGTCAGATCAGGACACCCTTGCCGCCGCCATGGATGCCAGCCACATGAACCGGGTGGATTGCGGATAACGAACGCCTCCCATGACTTCAGTCGCCATTATTCTGATTCTCATTTCGGCGGTCCTGCACGCCACGTGGAACCTGATGATGAAGCGCCGCAGTCCCACGCTGGCCTTCTACCTGCTGGCAACGATCGTTGGCGGGCTCTGCCTGTTTCCGCTCTACATTCCAATCCTGCCGAAGCTCGCGCAGGTCCCGCAATCGGTCTGGTGGGCCCTGCTGGCGACCGGGTTCTTCCAGTTGATTTACACCGTAGGATTGTCGGGTGCCTATCGCGCCGGAGATATTTCCGTGGCCTATCCGATTCTGCGATCGTTGCCCCCGGTGGTGGTGGCCATGGCGGCCATCCCGCTGGCGCGTGCCGATCGCATCAGCTTGCTCTGCTGGCTGGGCGTCGCCGGCATCATGCTGGGAAGCGTGCTGCTGCCCATGCGTTGGTTTCGCGACTTCCGTCTGCGCAACTATGTGAACGCATGTTGCGCCCTGGCTTTGCTTTCAGCCGTCGGGGGCGCGGGTTATGCGCTCGTCGACGACTACGCGGTGCGCGCCCTGCTCGAGAATCAGCAACTGTCACTCAGCGCGCTGCGGGCCGGTCTATTCTACATTCCGCTGCAGGTCACCAGTGTGATCGTATTCCTGGCGATCTGGGTGCTGCTTCGTCGGGAAGAGCGCAAGCAATTCGTGCAGCTGCTAAAGGTCGAGAAGCGGGCATTCGCGCTGGTCGGGATCTGCATCTATCCGGGTTATGCACTGGTGCTGATCGCCTATGCGTTTGCCGCTGACCCGAGTTACGTGGTCGGTTTCCGTCAGGTGAGTATTCCGCTCGGTGTGGTGGGGGGAGTCGTCTTCCTCGGCGAACAGGGCAGCGTGCCAAAGTTTGTGGGTGTGAGCCTGATCCTGGCCGGGGTCCTCCTTGTTGCGGCCGGTTAGACCCGGACCGATGCGAGGTTTCCGGCCGTTAATAGGGTACGGGTTCAAGCAGCCGTTGAAGGGCCAGATTCTGGATAGCCATCAGTTGGGCTTCGCATCGCCCCGTCCCCTCACTTGCGCTGCTGCACGCGATTCCGATCTTGGCACAATCGGCGTGCATGGGTATGTTGTTCGACTATGAAAACTACAGCGATACTCGCCAGCGCCGTTCTCGTGACAGGAATCATCTGCGGTTGTAATAAGTCGCCGCAACAAGCCGAGGAGCCGCCTCCGAAACCCGCTGCCGCAACGGCACCTGCTGTGGTCGATCAGACCCTGCGTGTGGAGGTGGGATGCGCGGGTTGTATCTACTCCGTCGACGGCGTCGAAGGATGCAGCGTCTTGGCCGCCAAGATAGACGACCGTGTTGTCGTCGCGTCGGGCGAAGTGGGCGACATTCACGGCGACGGTCTCTGTATGCAGGCGCGCAAGGCTGAGGTTGTCGGACGTATCGAAGACGACAAGCTCGTGATCGTCAGCATGAAGTTGGATAAGCCTGGCGACGGGTGAGTCTCGGCGTGCGACCGGTACCCGGGGTCGCGGGGATGCGGATATGAACGATATCAGGCTGATCGCGACTGATCTTGACGGCACCCTGATCGGTCCGCAGAACGAGTTCACCCTCTATGATTCATTCGGCGAGTGCGTGGAAGGATTCCGACGGCAATCCAACGCGCTCTGGGCTGTCTGCACCGGGCGCACGCTAAATAGTTACAAGCGCATCTTTTCGCTACTTCGCCGCCGCGGAATCACGCCGGACTTTGTGATCGTCCGACACGCCTACATGTACAGTGTTTACCCACGTTGCTATCTCCCGCACGTTGCGTGGAACTTTCAGATTCAGCAGCAGATCCGCGCCCATACGCGCCACATTCGACGGACCTTTAACGACTGGGAGAGCTTGATCACCACTCGCTTCCCCGACGCCCGCACGACCACGTTCGAGAAGGATCGGCTCACCATTCAATTCAAGGCCAATGCGGACGCTGCCATGGCGCGCGATATTCTGCGCCAGGAGACAAGGACGAACTCGATGCTGACCGTATTTCAGTACCTTCAGGAGGTCGACGTTCGCCGGATCCCCGTCACGAAGGCAATGGCGTTGACGGCACTCTGTGAGCATCTCGACATCCCGGCCGGAGAGGTGCTTGTTGTCGGCGATGGCCATAATGATCTGAGCATGATGGAACCGGCGATCGCGCGCTATACGGGTTGCCCGGCCAATTCCAACGACGAAGTCATCGAACTGGTCCACGCGCGCGGCGGCCATATCGCAAGCAAGCCGTACATGGAGGGGGTGATTGAGGTTCTGCATGCTTACGAACAGGGCAAGGTGCACAGCGCATTACCGGTTGGGTGGGTTCCCACGGCGCTCTCGGACAATCCGGATCCGCCGAAGAAAAAACATCGTAAACAGATGGTGTCGGCCCAGGCCAACTACCGTCGCAGCCAACGTTTCAAGACGATGTTGCTGGCTGGTTCAGGGCTCGGAATTGCCCTGTTCGTGCTGGCGTACTTCCGGGTGTTGCCAAAGTCCGATCTAATCATGAAACCGTTCGCTATCGCGGGGAGGGTCTTCGGCCGCTTGGTCGACGCCCTGTAGGGGTTTTGCGGGGCGTGGCTGCGTTGCGCGAATTCCTGATCCGCGGACCGGCGCGCCGCGTTGCTTCAGTCGTCCTTGTTCAGATCCGGTAGTTTACGGTAGAGCGTCGCCAGGCTGATCTTGAGCGCCGTGGCCGCCCGCTCCTTGTTTCCATCGACCCGCGCGAGGACGTGTTCGATGTAGGCCTGCTCCTTGTCGCGCAAGAAGCTCTTCAGCGGCGCCCAACTACCGTCGCGCCCGAACGATTCCATGGATTCAGCCGATGCGCCTGTGACGGACGCGTTGACGATTCGTGGCGGAAGATCCTGCGGTGTAATCTTGCTATTCTTGGCGAATGTCAAAGCGTGCTTCACGCAGTTATCCAGCTCGCGCACGTTGCCCGGCCAATCGTATCGGGACAGGATATCGCAGACCTCGGGTTCGACCGTAGGCAGGTCTTGGACATCGGGCATTTCTTCGCGAATGAAATGATAAACCAGGGGCAGGATGTCGTCGCGCCGCTCACGCAGCGGTCGAACAAGGATGGGGATCACACTCAGGCGATAAAAGAGGTCTTCGCGGAACGTGCCGGCCTTGATGTCGTCTTCGAGATGCGAGTTGGTTGCCGCAAGAACACGCGCATTAACCGCAACGTTCTTGTTGCTTCCCACGCGGCGCACTTCTTTTTCCTGCAGGACGCGCAGGAGTTTGCCCTGGATGCTAAGCGGCATGCTCCCGATCTCGTCGAGCATGATGGTCCCGCCTTCACAGGATTCAAAGAGGCCTTCCTTGTCGCTTGACGCACCGGTGAATGCGCCCTTCACGTGTCCGAACATTTCAGATTCGAGCAGGGCTTCGGGAAGGGCCGCGCAATTGACCGCGAGAAACTTGGATTCCCGTCGGCGGCTGTGCATGTGAATGGCTTTCGCGACGAGTTCCTTGCCGGTACCGCTCTCGCCGTTGATCAGGACGGTCTGATCTGTCGGCGCGACGCGTTCGATCATTTCGCAGACCTGGCGCATGGCCTCGCTCTCGGCGACGATGTTGTCAAATTCGTACCGCGCGCCGAGCTGGGCCTTGAGGTCCATGTTCTCGGTCAGCGCCTTGTTGTAGTCCAGTGCCCGCTGGATGGTGATCAGTATTTCGTCGACCTTGAACGGTTTGGCGACGTAGTCGAAGGCGCCCAGTTTCATGGCCTCGATTGCGGATTCGACCGAGCCGTACGCCGTGAGCATGATCACGGCCATCGTCGGGGCCTCCATACGCGCCGTCTTGAGCAACTGCATGCCATCGACCGGCTGCATGCGAATATCCGTGATCATTAGGTCAAAGTGTTCGGCCCGTATAGTATCCTGGGCCTTTTTGCCTTCGCGCGTGGCCATGACGTCGAATCCCTCAGCCTTGAGTAGGGTGCTCAAAACGCTCAGAATGCTTGGTTCGTTATCAACGATAAGAACTCGGGTCATGGTATCGGCGTGCTCCGGGAAAAGGATGGGACTGACTGCATTTAAGTATTCTCATATTAGCGAATATTTGCATTAATGCAACAGGTTAGACGGCTGTAGTTAAAACGTCTCCGAGTTTTGCCGTCTGCCGTCGAACGAGGCGTTAGTTCTTATGAAGATAGGCTTCCTGGGTGCGGGGAAAATGGCCGAGGCCATCATTGCGGCATTGGTCGAACGGCGCGTCGTCAAGGCCTGCGATGTCTTTGCGGCCGACATCGCGTCGGCGCGTCGGCGTTCATTGAAGCGTCGACTCGGGATCAATACATCCGCGGTGAACGCGGAGATCGTGGGAAACTGTTCCGTTCTCGTGCTTGCGGTGAAACCCCAGCATCTTGCTGAGGTCGTGGCGGAGATCGCGCCACGGCTTACGCGCCGGCATCTCCTGATTTCCATCGCTGCCGGCGTGACGACGGCGGACCTCGAGTCGTGGGCACCCGGCGCGCGCGTCGTTCGAGTCATGCCGAACCTGGCCTGTACGGTCGGACGCTCGATGAGTGTCTACACCTGTGGTGCCCACGCGAAGGCTTCTGATCGCAAGACCGCCGCACGCCTGTTTGCAAGTTGTGGTGAGGTTGTCGAACTCGCCGAGAAACATTTCGATGCGGTTACGGCATTGAGTGGATCGGGGCCCGCGTTCTTCGCGTATGTTGCCGATCGCCTCGCGGCCGCCGCCATCGCGGAAGGCCTTGATGCCGACGTGGCGCTGTTGCTCGCGGAACAGACCATGCTCGGCACAGCCGATCTCCTGATTCAGACGGGTACGAAGCCGGCTGATCTGATCGCTGCCGTTTCGTCGGCCAAGGGCACGACCGCCGAGGGCATGAAAGTGCTTAAAGGTTCCGACGTGAGTCGCGTCATGCGTGACACGATCAGGGCCGCGGCGCGACGCAGTCGTGAATTATCCGGGCGTTAGTCGCCCGTCACTTCCTGGATCCTCTCCAGGTAGCGGGTCGTACTGAACTGGGCCACCATCGGGCTGTACGCAAGCCGTCCGCCCCAGCTGTCCAGCTGCTGCTGTTCGTCCGCCACGCGGCCCGCCTCGAAGCTGCCGCCCTTGACATGCACCGCCGGCTGCAGTTCGGCCAAGAGCGCGAGGGGGGTATCGTCGTCGAAGACGAAGACGTTGTCGACCGCGCTGAGCTCACGCAACATGGTCGATCGAAACGCCTCCGGGTAGATCGGCCGCGTGGGCCCCTTGTAACGCCGAACGGATGCGTCCGAATTGATCATGACGACCAGATGCGAACCCATACTGCGCGCGTCAGCCAGAAAAGCCATATGGCCTGGATGAAGAATGTCGAAGCATCCATTAACGGTTACCCGTTCCTCCTTCGGCGGTTCCGCCGCCGGGTCACCGCGTGTTGCATCTCCGGGTGTGGCGATCGGCGTTGTCAGGCCGCGGATTGCCCCCAGTATCTCGGACGTACGGCTGTTCGCTATACGCGTCGTATCGACATAACCGGCGGCGGCCGGCCTGATCAGGGCGGCCAGCGGCTCATCCGCATCAGCTTCGGGATTGCCGACCCAGGTATAAACCCCGAGCACATCGGCCGCGTTGGCCGCGTGATCCGGCGTAAGGCAGCAAACAGCCGACACCGACCGCAGGTACGAAACCATCGCGACCCGCTCATCCTCCGTCAGCAGGGGACGGACATCACCGGGATCCGACGTGCCCGTTGCGATCAGGACGAGGACGTGATCGGCGTGACGTGCAGCCCACTGGACCGACTGCAAATTGCCGGGCTGCATCAGGTCGAAAGAACCGCAGAGCACAGCCACAGGGCCCTTGCCGACCGACGCCCGCCATGCCTGTAGCTCCTCGGGCCGTCGTATTTTTTCCTGCATTCCAAGCATCAGATGCCAAGGTTCTTGGATTGGGCTCTGGAAATCAAACGAATTCCGGCTCCGCGCCGCGGCCTTGAAGAACGGGGTCACTTGCTATACTATTTCGCATGGTCTGGCCGTTAGTACGCGGCCATCATAACCGCTTAGGAGATGGTGCATGGGTGTTCCCGGTCAGGAAATTGTTGTCGTTAACAACGATCCGGTGTTGCTCGCGACGCTCGAGCAATGGCTGGAGCCCCTGTGGCCGACGGTTCGCACGTTCGAGTCGTCGCACCAGGCGCTTAAATACCTGGGTCAACACAGCGCACGCATGGTCGTGTGTGATCTCGATATGGCCGACATTGATGGATGGCGCTTTTGTCGACTGCTGCGATCGCCCGATTTCGCTGTCACCAATCGCACACCCGTTATGGTTGTATCGGCCATCTTCCATTCGGATTCTGTCGCGAACAACATCATCCGCAGCCTCCAGGTCGACAAATTTCTTCCAGTGCCCTGCTCCCCCGGCGATTTCGAGGAAGCCGTTAGGATGCTGCTCGACGATCCGCGTGCCGCCGACACGCAGACTGTGTTGCTCGTGGAAGACGATGAACTCTTGCGCGGAGCACTCCGCCAGGGTCTGGAGGAGCGCGAGTTTCGTGTGTATGAAGCCGGCGGCGGAGTAGAGGCACTAGCGCAGTTGGCGGCCATGAAGCCGGATATTATCGTGCTGGATCACATGTTGACCGACATGAAGGGGACGGAAGTTCTTGAGGACCTGCGTAAGACGAATCTCTCGACCATCGTTGTCGTTATAACCGCCTATTCGAGCCCATCGCTGGCCGTGCAATATACGGCCGCGGGCGCCGATGGATTCCTGCGTAAGCCGTTCAAACTCGAGGCCCTCGTCGACGCCATCGACACGGCACGCAAGGAGCATGCGGTTGTAAACATTGAAGATATCGTAGAGACCCGGACACGATCGCTCCGCGAGAAAGAGCAGCATTTCCGGGACCTTTACGAGAACGCGCCGCTGGGCTATCACACCGTCGACGATGAAGGCTTGATTGTGTCGATGAATCGCATCGAACTCGACTGGCTGGGCTACACCGCCGACGAGATCATCGGCAAGAGGTCGATCACCGACCTGATGACCGGCGAAGCGCAGCTCCAGGCCGACGCGGCCCACCAGCGCCATACGGAGCAGCAGCATACCACCTGGGACGAACTCGAACTGGAATTGATCTGCAAAGACTGCTCTATCCTTCCGGTTCTTGTGCATGGCTCCGCCATCTATGATGCCGGCGGCCGGGTACTTACAGTGCGAACCATCGTGCGCAATCTCACCGAGTTAAGGGCCGCACGCCAGAAGGAAGCGCTGCTGCAGGAACGCCTGACCCGCGCGGAACGCATGGAGGCACTCGGGTTGCTGGCTGGTGGTGTGGCCCATGATCTGAATAACATCATGGGACCGCTCGTCGGGTTGCCCGATCTCATTCGCGATCAGCTCGACGACTTGAAGGTGTCTGACGACCAGATCAGCGAAGACCTCGACTCCATTCGTGAGTCCGCCAATAAATCCTGCACGATCATTCGTGATCTGCTCGTCATGGGTCAGCGCGGCACTTTCCAGGCGGCTCCGGTCGAGCTGAACGGCATCATCACGCGTTATCTCGCCTCAGCCGAATACGACAAGATGCATGGGCGCCATCGTGCTGTCGAGATGCTGACCCAGTTGAGTCCTGACCTGAACTCGATCATGGCCACCGAGACCCACGTTTCACAGGTCATCATGAATCTCGTGATGAACGCGCACGAAGCGATCGACACGAGCGGCGCGGTCATGATTGCGACGGCGAACGTCAGCGTCGGGCGCACGATCACGGGGTACGAAATGATTCCCGAAGGGAAGTATGTATCGCTGCGCGTGAGCGACACGGGGCAGGGGATCGCGCAGGAAGACATCGGCGCGATTTTCGAGCCGTTTCATACACGCAAGAAAGACATGCACAGCGGCACCGGTCTTGGTCTGGCCGTGGTCTACGGGGTGGTCAAAGACCTTGGGGGCTACATCGATGTCACCACCAGTGTCGATGAGGGCGCTACGTTTACCATTTATTTTCCAGAGGTCATGCACGATGCGAGGGTTGAGGGCTATGCGGTCCCGGAGATCATGTACGGCTCGGAACATGTCTTGGTTGCCGACGATGCGCTCGAACAGAGGCAGTTAATGGAACGGTTCCTGTCGAAACTGGGGTACACGGTCGAGACCGTCGATAACGGCGCGGCGGCCGTACGCTACGTTGCCGATCACGAGGTGGATCTCGTGATGTTGGACATGATCATGGAAGAAGGGTTTGACGGTCTCGACTCGTACAAGGAGATCATCAACGTGCGTCCCGGTCAGAAATGCATCATTGCCAGCGGCTACTCCGAAACGGATCGGATCAAGGAAGCCATTCGACTCGGCGTAAAACGCTATCTTCAGAAACCGTATACACTGGAACGATTGAGCACCGCGATTCGTGAGGTGCTCGACGCATCCGTCTGACGGGAACCCGCCACATGCGACGTGAGGAGAAGAGCGAGGCCGAGTGGCGGGAGCAGCTTACGCCCGCGCAGTTTCACGTCTGCCGTGAGAAGGGCACCGAGCGGGCCTTCACCGGGACCTACCACGATTGCAAGGAGACGGGCGTCTACCGCTGCGTCTGCTGCGGGACCGAACTTTTCGCATCGGCGTCGAAATTCGATTCCGGGACCGGATGGCCCAGTTTCTGGGAGCCGGTTACAGGGGAAGCGGTCGGAGAGGAAGACGACAACAACCTGTTCGCGCGCCGCACGGAAGTTGTCTGTGCCGCCTGCGATGCCCACCTGGGTCACGTCTTCGACGACGGTCCGCAGCCCACGGGTCAGCGCTACTGTATCAATTCCGTGGCACTCGACCTCGATCGCGACGCGGACTAGCCTGACATATCCGCAGGCAGGTCCTGCGGTTCGAGCCATTCTTCAGCCAACGCCCAGTCGACAAATGTGCGGCCGAGCAGATCCCAACCGCAATTCGCGTCTTCGGGGGGGTCAAGGACCAGATCTTGAAAGATCCGGGTGACCATGGATTGTTGCGGCTGGCGGGCGCCAATCACGCGTAACCACGATCGTGCGAGTCGAACAAGGCGACGTTCCATCTCGTCTGCATCAGGCCGATCGTAGGAGGCGATGACCGACATTGCCGTTTTTCGTGCCATCTTGGCCGTCATGACGATGAAGAGAACCAGATTCACGTAGCAGCGCCAAGCCTTATTGCTCTTGTGGTCCGGACAATTCCACAACTTGCATCCGTCGTGTCGCATCCCGTATTCTGTAGGCACCACCCCGCCCCGTGGATCCAATCATGAACATCGTTCTCATTGGCTATCGTGCCTGCGGAAAGACGCTCATCGGCCAACGTGTCGCCGAGCGCCTGGGGTGGACGTTTGTCGACACGGATCGCGGAATCGAAGCCCACGAGAACGGCCGCACGATCAGCGCGATCTTCGCGGAAGACGGGGAACCCTACTACCGCGAGGTCGAAGCTGCGGTTGTCAGGGAAGTGCTCGCCCGCGACCGGCAGATCATCGCCTTCGGCGGCGGCACAATCATGATCCCGGCGGTCCAGGAACTTTTCGATTCGAATACTCTCGTGGTGTACCTTGAGGCATCCCCGGATTTGCTCTGGGAACGCGCGGGTGCGGATGCGTCGACAAGCGATACCCGTCCCAACTTGCTTGGCGGCGGCAAGGAGGAGATCGTGGAGATGCTGCGCCGCCGCGCACCGGTCTATGTAACGTTCGCGACGCTCACGCTGGATGCGTCACGAACGCCCGATGACCTTGTCGATCGGATTCTGGAGGCGGTGAAGGGCTAGACGGGTTCGTCGACGACCGGGTTCGTGAGTTGCCCGATGTTCTCGATCTCGATCGTAACCGTGTCACCGTCCTTCAGGTAGACCGGCGGCGTGCGTGCCATGCCCACACCATGTGGCGTACCCGTGGAGATTACCGTGCCCGGCAACAGGCGTGTGCTGCCGCTCAGGAATTCGATGAGCGTCGGCACATCGAAGATCATGTCGTCCGTATTCCAGTCCTGCATGGTCTCGCCGTTGAGGATCGTCTTGATCTGTAGCGTGTTCGGATTAGGAATCTCATCCGTCGTCACCAGGCAAGGGCCGAGCGGGAAGAAGGTATCAAAGGTTTTGCCGCGACACCACTGGCCGCCACCCAGTTCGGGATCCAATTGCCAGTCCCGGGCGCTGACGTCGTGCGCGCAGGTGTAACCCAGCACGTAATCCAGCGCGTTCGCGCGCGAAGCATTCTTGCATTCCTTGCCGATTATCACGGCCAGTTCACATTCGTAGTCGACCGCGTTGCTTGCGAGCTTTCGGGGCAGCAGGATCGGGTCCTCCGGGTTCTGCAATGTGCCGGTGTTTTTGGTGAACAACAACGGATTAGTCGGCAGGGCCTTGCCGCCCTCTTCCGCGTGGCGGCGATAGTTTAATCCGATGCATTGGATGTCTGTCGGAACGATGGGCGCAAGCAGTTTGCTAACGGCTGCAGGGGCGCCCGAATCGCTGTACACGCCGTAGATGTCGCCATCGATCAGCGTTACGCTGCCGTCGGCCTGCCGGGCACCGTATTGCGTATGGCCGGCGTCATCGATGAATCGAATGATTTTCATGAACTTCTCCTCTTGGGATGGAAACCAGAATTAAACGCATATCTATAGCTGCGTCCCGCGCGACCGGCGAGTCCAGAGTTTCGGGCTAACTCGGTTGTTTAACGACACGCAGATACGGCTTAACGGTCTTCCAGCCCTCGGAAAACATCTCCTTCGCGTCGTCATCGGAAACCGAAGGCACGATGATCACGTCGTCCCCCTGGGTCCAGTTTGCCGGCGTCGCGACCTTGTGTTTCGCCGTTAGCTGCATGGAGTCGAGCGCGCGCAATATCTCGTGGAAATTCCGACCCGTGGTCATCGGGTAGGTTAGCGTCAGCTTAATCGACTTGTCCGGACCGATAATGAACACCGAGCGGGCCGTGGCGTTCGTGGCTGC
>CAJWTS010000025.1 GCA_913047795.1 uncultured Verrucomicrobiota bacterium
GGCGTGGAAGTAACGATTACAGGGTTTTTCCAGGGCCAACTTGACGGCTCCGTTTTTGAGGACCGTACGATCGACGGTACATGGATCCAGGCCGATGGGCTTACCGCAGACGTCTTCGGCGTGGCTGCGGCGATCCATGTCGAGATCTCCGGCATCACGGTCGATGCCGACGCTCCGGGTTCCTGATCGCGACTGACGCTACGTCGCCCATTCCCGCCGTCGAGGGGACCTTTCAATCGCTCACGCTTTCTCATAAGTATGGATTCTTTGTGGAACCCATGGTTGCCGATATCGAGGCCCTGTGTTTCAATGTCGATCGCCCATGAAGGTCAAAGAATTCGACGATTACTCGTATCACCCGAACCGCAAACCCTGGCTGATCCTGGTCCTGGGCGGGCTGATCATTGTTCTCGCGGTCGCACGTCGTAACGCGCGGGCGCCGGGGCCCGATACCGACGAGGTTTCCGAGGAGCCCGGCGTGACCGAGCCGGTGATTGACGCCACTCCCGAGGGAACGCCCGGGCCGCGAGTGGTTTCGGATCCGACGCGACCTGCTGAACGGAAGCGGCCTCCCGATCGAACGCCTGCCGTCAAGCTGGTTCCGGTTGTGAATCCCTCGGGCGGGGACCTCGTGGCGAAGGCGCGCGCATACGAAAAGGATGGTGACCTTGTCAATGCCCGGGAGCACTACCACGCGGCCTTGGAGCAGGCGAAAGCCGCGTCGGCGATCCAGACCATTGAGGAACTCCTGGGCACCTTGAATGTCGAGCTGACGATGAAACCGTACATGATACCCGAGAAGGTTATCTATAGCGTTAGACCAGGCGACTCCGTCGCGAAGATCGCGAAGAAATACGGCACAACGGTGGATCTCTTGGTTCTGGGTAACGACATCAAGAACCCGAATCGAATTAAAGCCGGTGATCGACACCGGGTGTTCAGCGCGAAGTTCTCGTTGCTGATTAGTAAATCACGTAACGACTTGCTGGTGATGATGAATGATCGATTCTTCAAGCGATATCCCGTCGGTACCGGAAAATTCGGACGCACCCCGGTCGGGTCCTTCAAGATCGACACCAAGCAGAAAAAACCAGACTGGTGGCCGAGTGGTCGTCGCGTGTCGTACGGAGACAAGGAGAACATCCTGGGAACGCGTTGGATGGCGATCGAGGCCACGGGGGATACGCCCGACGCCAGCGGATATGGTATTCATGGGACCTGGGACAATACCACCATTGGTCAGTCGGTGAGCCGCGGCTGCGTACGAATGCGAAACGCCGACGTCGAGGAGCTTTTCACGCTCTTACCGGTCGGGACGCTGGTCACCATAATCGAGTAGGTCGATGGCGCCACGGCTTCACGCCGAAATTTCCGAAAGGGATGCCGTGCAACCGCCGTGGCATACCTCGCTTGACTTCTCCGGGGCGGAGCCGCAGGATATGCGGCCATTTTGAGACGAAACTAATACGATGCACGCCTATCGATCACATACATGCGGAGAGTTGCGCGCCGAGCACGTCGGGACAACCGTTCGTCTGTCGGGCTGGATTTTTCGAAAGCGCGATCACGGCGGTGTTCTTTTCTTCGATTTGAGAGATCACTACGGAATCACGCAGGCAGTCTTCAATCCGGATCGGTCTTTTTTCGACGAGTGTCAACGTCTCAAGTCGGAGACTGTCATAACGGTGACGGGCCAGGTGGTTAGCCGCGACGACGAGACCGTCAACCCGGGTCTTCCGACGGGAGCCATTGAGGTGCACGTCGACGAACTCGCGGTGCAGGGACCCGCGGACACGCTTCCGCTCTACCTGGCCGGGGATGACGAGGGCCCTGAAGAGTTGCGCCTGCGCTATCGGTTTCTCGATCTGCGTCGCGAGCGCATGCAACGCAATCTCACGCTACGCTCCCAGATCATCGCGAGTATCCGCCACCGCATGACCGGTCACGGGTTTAACGAGATGCAGACGCCGATCTTGACGAGTAGTTCGCCCGAAGGTGCACGCGATTATCTGGTTCCGAGCCGTGTTCACCCGGGCAAATTTTATGCCCTGCCGCAAGCGCCGCAGCAATTCAAGCAGTTGCTCATGATCGCCGGGTTCGACAAGTATTTTCAAATTGCGCCCTGTTTTCGTGACGAGGACGCGCGCGCGGATCGGTCCCCGGGTGAGTTCTACCAACTCGATCTCGAGATGTCCTTCGTTGAACAGGATGACATTTTCGGCGTCGTCGAGGACGTCTTGAGCGGTGTCTTCGCCGAGTTCTCGGACAAGAAAGCGGACACGGGTCCCTACGAACGCATCGCATTTGCGGACGCCATGGTGCGGTACGGTTCCGACAAGCCGGATCTTCGGAATCCGATTGTTAATCTCGACCTGACGGAGGTGTATCGCGAGTCGGGGCTCAAGGCCTTTCGTGGCATCATCGACGGTGGGGGTGTCGTTCGCGGTATTCCGGTCAAGGGAATCGCGGGACAGCCGCGCAGTTTCTTTGACAAGCTCGTCGAGTTCTCACAATCGATCGGCTCCAAGGGCCTGGCCTATTTGGTCTGGGAGAATGGGGAAATTAAGGGACCGATCGTGAAGTTCCTGAAGCCCGAGGAGTTGGAACAGACGCAATCCTTGTGCGCGGTCGGGGAGGGGGATGTTGTGTTCCTCGTCTGCGCCGACGAAAAGGACGCCAATCGTATTGCCGGCGAGGTGCGCACGCGCTTGGGCACGCAGCTCGACATCCTGGAGAAAGATGTTTTCCGGTTGTGTTGGATTGTCGATTACCCAATGTTCGAGCGGAATGCCGAAACAGGGGCAATTGATTTTTCGCATAATCCATTTTCGATGCCGCAGGGCGAGATGCAGGCGTTGGAAAATGGAGATCCGCTCGATGTCTTGGCTTATCAATATGACATCGTTTGCAACGGAATCGAGCTATCCAGCGGCGCCATCCGTAATCATCGCCCGGATATCATGTACCGTGCTTTCGAGATTGCGGGCTACACGAAAGAGGACGTTGATGAACGCTTTGGCGGCCTGATCAACGCTTTCAAACTTGGGGCGCCGCCGCATGGTGGCCTGGCACCGGGAATCGATCGAATCGTGATGCTGATCGCCGATGAGTCGAACATCCGCGAAGTCATTGCCTTCCCGATGAACCAGATGGCGCAAGACCTGATGATGAACGCGCCCAGCGAAGTGTCCGAGAAACAATTGCAGGAATTACACATCAAGCTGGACCTTCCCCCGGAAGATCAGGAGTAGTTGGACGGATACGGGAGTCCCCTCGTCCCGTTCGTTCTTTCCGGGTGCTCAGTCAATCCGACGGGCTTAGCGCACTGAAGGGAACCACCTTCTCCGTCCGATCCTCGAGATTCTTGATGCGGTATTCGCCCGCCGCGAGGTCGTCCGGCCCGAGGAATATCGCCTGCCTGGCACGGCCATTACCCACGCGGGAGAAGAACTGTTTGGCTTTCTCGGGATGCAGACCAAGATCGACGGAAGAACCGGCGGCGCGCATGGTTGATGCAATGCCCGTGGCAATGGACCGTTGCTCGATGCCCATATAGCCGATGGCGACGTCGAGTACGGGTGCGGCCCCGGGAAGCAGGTTTTTGTCGGCCAGCAAATCGTGGATTACGACGTCACCGAAACCGAGTCCGACGCCCGATGCAGGCTTGCCGCCGACTGCCTTGAGCAGGTTGTCGTACCGTCCACCGCCAAAGATCGCGCGCATGTCGGCTTTGGCGTCGTTGCCCTCAAATACGATACCGGTGTAGTAATCCAGACCACGTACGACCGACATGTCGAATGCCACCGACTTGGTGAGTCCGCTCAACTCGAGCAGTTTGATCAATTCCCGCAAGGACTGGATCGGGGCCGCGTCCTCGCCGATCAGGCGCGCTACATCATCGAGCGAGCGCAGGGCGGCAAGTTGATCGACCGCTTGCACCGCGTCCGGCGGCAGATTCGCGTTGTCCAGTAGCGCTGCCAGATCGTCGGTCTTGTCCCTTTTGTCGAGTACAAGAAACATCGTGGCGTGATAGGCGGCATCCACGCCCAGGCTCGCAAGGACGGCGGCGACCAGCGCGCGGTCATTGATTCGAACGACAAAATCGGTGGGGGAAAGGCCCAGCCTGGACAGCGCGGCGCAGACCGCCGTGATCACCTCTGCCTCGGCCGATACGGAGGGTTCGCCCACGATATCCATGTTCCACTGGTAGTGCTCACGGCGGCGACCACGCGTCATTCGCTCGTACCGGAAGCACTGGGCAATGGTGTACCACTTGAGCGGCATGGCCAGGGCTCCTTGTCGCGCCGCAATCATGCGCGCGAGTGTCGGCGTCATCTCGGGACGAAGCGCCAGTTCGCGGCCGCTTTTATCTTCAAAGGCGTAGATCTGTTTGACGATGTCCTCACCGCTCTTGCGCTTTAGCAGGTCGAGGTTTTCGACAATGCAGGCATCGTATTCCTCAAACCCGAACGATTCCGATACGGAGCGCCAGGTGCGCAGGATGACGTTCTGCGCCGCCATTTCCTCGGGGTAGAAATCACGCATTCCTCGCGGTGGCGAGAAGGACGACCCGGAACTCATGATTCGTCCACGGCAGGCGGATCGCCTTCAGCCGGATCGTGGTGCACACGCTCGCGCATTTTCTTTCCCGGCTTGAACTTGACGACGCGGCGGGCTGGAATGTCGATGTAGTTGCCGGGTTGTGAAGGGTTGTAGCCCTTGCGCGCCTTGCGGGAACGAACTTCGAAGACGCCGAAGTCGCGGAACTCGACATTGCGCCCCTCGACCATGCTGTCGGTGATGTGATCGAGCGTTTTCTGCAGAACGGCATAAACGTCTTGTTGTACGAGGCCGGTCTCGGCGGCGATTCGCACAACAAGATCGCGCTTGGTCAACGTGCCGTCTTTGATTTCGTCGTTCAGGCGGAGACCTCGGTTGGTGCGGCCATCTCGCGACCGGCCGCTTGAATAAATGGGGCGATCTCGTCCATTAGGGCGGTGAACATCTCCGGGGTCAGTTGCTGCGCCGCGTCGCTAAGGGCTTCCTCCGGGTTCGGATGAACCTCCACCATCAGCCCGTCGGCCCCAACCGCTACCGCTGCCCGCGCAAGTTGCGGGATCAGGTCGCGCCGACCGGCGGCGTGACTCGGATCGACGAAGACCGGGAGATTCGATTCCAGGCGGGCCACCGCCACGGCGCTGAGGTCGAGCGTATTACGCGTCGCCTTCTCAAATGTGCGTATGCCGCGCTCGCAGAGAATAATGTGGGGGCTTCCGTTCTTGGCCAGATACTCGGCGGCGAGTAGCCACTCTTCAACGGTCGCGGACATGCCACGTTTCAGGAACACGGGGCGCCCGGTGGAGCCGACCGCCTCCAGAAGAGAGTAGTTAAGACAGTTGCGTGTCCCGATTTGAAAGACATCCACGACGTCGATCATGCGGTCGATGTCGCTGGCGCGCAGTACCTCGGACACGGCTGGAATGCCGACCTCGGTTTTGACACGGGCGAGTATATCCAGGGCCTCGTCGCCAAGTCCCTGAAAGTCGTAAGGGGAGGTGCGCGGCTTGAAAGCACCACCACGGAAGAGCGTGGCGCCGGAGGCCTTGACCGCATATGCGGTCTCCAGCGTTTGGTCGTATGTCTCGATCGAGCAGGGGCCGGCGACAACGTGGAAGGCTGGTCCGCCGAGGCTGGTGTTCCCGACCTGCACCCGGTGCCGATCCGGGCAGTAGTCCCGGCTAACGAGCTTGTAGCGCTTCTGGATCGGGACAACAGAATCCACCTCGGGCAGCGTTTCGAGTGCCTCAGGGCTCTTGTGCGTGGTCTCATCGCCGACACAGGCCACAACCGTACGTATCTCGCCTCGAATCGTATGTGGCTCATAGCCCAGTTCACGCACGCTCTCTTCGACACGCGCGACTTCGTCGTCGGTCGAGTGGAGTTTTAGGACGATGATCATGCTTGCAGAAGCCCCAACAGGTGTGCCGACGCGTCTTCGACGGGCACCATAATGGGTTTGTCTTCGGTCCGCAACTTGATTTCCACGCTCTGCTGGCCAATGGACCGCTTGCTGACCACGATCCGCACGGGGAATCCCCCGAGGTCGGCGTCCTTGAACTTGATGCCCGGTCGCTCGTCGCGGTCATCCACGAGAAGCTCGATCCCGTTGGCGGCAAGCGCATCTTCGATTTCGGAGGCAACGCGTGCAACGGCCTCATCGTCCGGATCGAGCACGAGCATCGCGGCCGCATAGGGCGCGATGCTGCCCGGCCAGATGATGCCGTTGTCGTCGTGGCTGAATTCAACGACGGCCTGCAGCGTGCGTGTCACACCGATGCCGTAGCAACCCATGACGAGCATTTGTTCCTTCCCCTGGTCATCAAGATAACCGGCATTGAACGTTTCGCTGTACTTGGTGCCCAGTTTGAAGAGATGACCCACTTCGATGCCGCGCTTCGCGCGCAACACGTCGTCGCAACGTGGACAGGTGTCGCCATCCTGCGCGACGACGATGTTGGCGTAAGTGGTGACCGCGGCGTCGCGCGCGAGGTCCACGTTGACCAGGTGCGTGTCGGCCCTGTTACCGCCCGTTATGGCGCCGCGATATCCTTCCAGCCCCGCATCGGCATAGACGTCAATCTCCAGGCCGACGGGGCCTGCAAATCCGGTTGGTGCGTTTGTTACGCGGCGGATCGTTTCGTCGTCGGCCATCTCGAGCGTACTCACGCCGAGCGCGTGGGTCAGACGGGTTTCGCTGAGTTCGCGGTCGCCGGGTATGAGTACGGCAATCGGCTTTTCATCGGCCACGTAGATCAGGGTCTTCACCAGGCGCTCGGGCGGTGACTCCAGAAAGGTCGCAACCTCTTCAACGGTCCGCAGGTTTGGCGTTGAGATCTCCTCGGGTGTGCGCTCACTGTTGTCAAAGGTGATGCCCGCCGGAGCCTTGCGCTCGGCCCGTTCAAGATTGGCGGCATAGCCACAGCCGGCGCACTCGACGATTCCGTCTTCACCCGTGTCGGCCATGATCATGAATTCGTGCGAGGAACTGCCGCCCATTGCGCCGGTGTCCGCCTCGACGACGGTTGGCTGTAGCCCGCAGCGGTCGAAAATCCGCGTATACGCTTGATACATGGCCTCATAACTCTGCCCGGCCGCATCCCAATCGGCATCGAAACTGTAGGCGTCCTTCATGATGAATTCCTTGGCACGCATCAGGCCGAAACGCGGTCGAATTTCGTCTCTGAACTTGGTCTGGATCTGGAAAATCGTTTTCGGGAGTTGGCGATACGAATTGATCTCGCGGGAGACGAGGTCGGTGATGACCTCCTCGTGCGTCGGGCCCAGCACCAGGGTACGGCCCTGGCGGTCGTTGACCTTGAACATGGTGGGACCCATGACATCAAACCGACCGGAACGCTCCCAGATGTCCTTGGGTTGCAAGGCCGGCATTAAGACCTCGATCGCGCCGGCCTGATTCATCTCCGTGCGTACGATGTTGATGACCCGTAAAAGAGAGCGTACGCCGAGCGGCAGAAAGGTGTACAGACCGCCGCTCAGTCGCCGAATCAACCCGGCCCGTAGCATGAGCTTATGGCTGGGTGCCTCGGCTTCAAGCGGGTCTTCTCGTAATGTGGGAATAAGCGTGTCTGATCTACGCATAAGGCACCTCGAAATGCCGCGCATTTCATACGATCGGATCATACGATGCAAGCAGATTCGGATCGGGGCGAAGACCCGTAAACGCGTTTACAGTCCGTTGAAGACGATCTACACTTGCATTGCATGTTCGATCGATATCTCCAGGTTGCCGCTGCATGCTTTCTCGTCGGATTTCTCATGGTCCTGATCAACCTGATCGCGGGGACAGGTATGTCGTCGGCGGAGATAGCCGGGGCAAGCGATTTGGCGGCGTTGATGAGCCAGCAAGGACAGCACGCCGAGGCCGCGGAGCTGCTTGAGGTGATTCATGAACGGGCGCAGCTCGATGTTCCGGGAAGACTTAGGTTCGCGGCGAGTCTGTTTCGCGCCGGGCGTTATGCGGACGCGGGAGCGGTCTACGACGAATTGCTCGGCGAGAGTAGAAATTCACCGCTGGCCCTGTTCAATCTTGCGCAGACGACCTATCGGCAGGGCCGCCGTGACGAGTCCTCGCGCCTTCACCGCGAAGTGCTCGAGAAGTTCGAGAAGACCCTGCCCGATATCGCTGCCCGCTCCGTCTTCATGCTCGATCATGTCTTGAATTGAGTTCATCCCGCAGGGCGAGTTGGGAAACCTTTGAACCTTGAACGTTTAGAGCCCATCATGCTAATCTCGCAGGCATGAAACGAATCGTTTTCATATCGGCCTGCCTGCTGATGGTGGTCTGCTGTTCCTGCCGCAAGACCCGACCGCGCGAGGTGCGCGTCATTGTCCCCGAATTGAACGGACCCGTTTGCGCTGAGTTGATTCGCGAGGCATTGGTCCGCTCGGACGGGATATTGCGCGATACGAACAACGTTGCGCGGGTTGTCATCGATCTGGAGAAGAAGCTTGTCGTGGTTCAATACGATAGCCTGCGCACGGCCAATAAGAACATTGAGCACGATATTGCCGCGCTGGGCTTCAGTGCCAACGATATTCCGCCCAACGCTGACGCGCGTGCCAGGTTGCCTCCGGATTGTCGTTAGCTGCTGCACCGGATAAAGGTCCGATTTGAATCGCCAGGATTGAATACACCGGTTGAACAGTTTCTGGATTACGTGACCCTCGAGCGGGGGCTTAGCGGAAATACCCGTAGCGCGTATGAGGACGACCTTACTGCCTTGCATCGGTTCATGGAGAAACGCAGCGTACGGCAGTTCAACGATCTGGAGCGCAAGGACGTGCTCGAGTTCCTGATGGCAGAACGGGAGCGCGGCCTCAGTGTGAATTCGGTATCCAGGCGGCTTGTCGCCATACGCGTCTTCTTTCGCTATCTCCAACAGGAGTCGCTTCTGGATCGAAACGTTGTGGAGATCATGGATTCGCCGAAGTTGGCGAAGATATTGCCTGGTGTCTTGACGTCCCGCGAGGTGGAGCGACTGCTCGATGCGCCTGACCTGAAGGAGCCGCGTGGAGTGCGCGATCGTACGATCCTGGAGTTACTGTATGCAACCGGTCTTCGCGTAAGCGAAGCCGCTGCCCTGGCTGTCGGCGACATCCAGTTTGATTCCGACTATCTCAGGTGTTTTGGAAAGGGGAGCAAGGCGCGGGTTGTTCCGTTTGGCCGTCAGGCCAAGGACTTTCTAACGCGCTATATCGACCAGGTGCGACCCGGGTTTCTTCGCGACGATGATGCCGAAGGGCAGCTCTTTCTAACGCGTCTTGGACGTGGATTTACTCGCCAGGGGCTCTGGCGTCTGGTGAAAGGCTACGCGCAATCGGCCGGAATATCTAAGAATGTTACACCGCATACGCTCCGGCACTCTTTTGCGAGTCATATGCTGGCTAACGGCGCTCCTTTGCGTATTATTCAGGAAATTCTTGGTCACGCCGACATCGCGACGACGCAGGTGTATACGCATGTGGACGAAGGACGACTGCGTGCGAGCCATTCCCAGTTTCACCCACGCGCGTGACATCGTCTGGGCTTGGGCCGAGGTGACATGATTTATGATCAGGATTCGCAGTAAAAACGAGTTTCGAGAGCTGGAAAAGGCGATCGGGTATACGTTTCGTCGTAAGCCCCTTCTGAAGACCGCCCTGACGCATCCATCCCATCGTTTCGAGAACGATGGCGTCGATCGCGACAATCAACGGATGGAATTCCTCGGAGACGCGGTGCTTGGCTTCGTCTCGGGCGCCACTCTTTATTCGACGTACAAGGACGAGGGCGAGGGGCTCATGACCTCACTACGCAGCCGATTGACGAGTGGGCGGGCGCTGGCAAAAATTGCGAAGGGCATTTCGCTGGGCGATCATCTGCGATTCGGGAAGGGCGAGGCCCGGTCCGGCGGCCACCGACGTCCGTCCAATCTTGCGGATGCGCTTGAGGCGATCATCGGTGCCGCTTACCTCGATGGCGGGGTCAAGGCGGCGGAGAAGATCTATAAGAAGCTATTCGTTCCGATCATGGAAGATCTCGATGACGATTTCTGGGGGGACAACCCCAAGGGGCAACTCCAGGAGGTCTCCCAGCGCCTGTACCACGTCGGGCCGACCTACAAACTTGTCAGCCAGCGTGGCCCCTCGCACAGTAAGATCTATCGCGTTGAGGTCGAACTCAAAGACGGCATCAAGGGCGCGGGTGAGGGGCGCAACAAACGACTCGCCGAGTCGAAAGCGGCTGAGGTTGTGTTGCAGAATCTGCGTAAACGCAAACGGACCTGAACCACCGACGCGGCGAGCCATATCCGGGTTAGGCCGGCCCCTGCGCCCGGCGCCGCCGGGCCAGGATATGAATCGCGACATGCGTCAGCGCGATCGCCAGCCAGGTGCACGAGGCCACGAGATGCGCCCACATCCAGAGGTTTCGGGCCCAATCCGCCACGGAAACCTGTAGCAGGTACCCCGAGAGAATCATGGGAGCGGCGAGTAGCGCGATCGTAACGCCCGTGCGGCGACCTTCCTGGCTCCCCCTGTGCCAGTAAGTCCACGCGTGGCGGTAGGCAAAGTGACCGATGACCGCGACGAGCAGTGGAGCAACGAGAATGTGCAGATGCAGGGCGTGCGGCTGCCAGGGGTGGTTGACCACGGCGAAATCGTCCGTGGGACGAAGGACGTAGCGCATCCAGCCGTACACCAGGCCGGTTGCAGCGACGAGACCGTTCGCCACATGGAAACTCCAGTACTCCCAGCGTCTCATCACGGATCCGACATGGACAGCGTCTGGTGAATCGCAAGCATTCTTCGCGCGGCCCGCGATGTGGCCCGGGCCGTGAGCGTGGCACCCGTGATGCCGTTAATTTGACGCCCAATTCTAAGTTCGGATTCCAGGGTCTGTCCAAGAAACTGCTCGTACCAGCGTCGACGGGGCAGGTACTCCGGCGGTTCTTTGAACAAAAGCACACGTATGTCCTTGATCACATCCTCGGCATCGAGGGCGAGCATCAGGACCTCCGGAAGGGTCCGAACACGATGTTGGTCGAAGTAGGCGGTACCGATTTGTTTGCCTCCTTTCATCGCATCGTAGCGGTAGATAACTTTTGTCTCGATGTCACTACCGCCCATGTCTCGCACGCGTTGTACTTGTTCCGGCGTCAGGAAGATCGCTCGCCTTTGAAAGGTCGCCCCTGGAAAGGTCTCTGCAAGGGCACGATCCTGCGTGACGACGTCCGTTGCGTGAACGCTACCGTTCGAGAGCAAGAGAGCCGGCAGCAGGATCGCAAGGATTACGCCGCGGTGCCTCATTAGAAGATGTACCCCATGGCCAGGTTGAATTGATCCGCTACAGAACTGTCGGCGCTGTCGTAGAACTGGTAGTCGGCCTTGAACACAATCTCGGCGCGAGGTTTGTAGCTAACCCCGACGGTGATAACGTCTACATCATACGTGCCGCTGACGGCCTTGAAGCCTGTCGGAACGCTTTCCTGTGTGTCGTAAGATTCGATCCGTGCGAATGGGGTCAAGGTGGCGTCTTTCTCCCCGAGCGGTCGGGCGTAACCAATCTCGAGATACCACCCGGAGAGTTCCTCGCCGATTGAATCGATGTCGGCGTCGGCAACTGCTTCACCCTCCGCCGCATTGATCGTCGCGATGGCGCGATTCAATTCGTCCACATCGTCCACTCTGGCCCTGGTCACGAGTGCGCGGATCAAGAGGGCCTTGTGATGCCAGTCGAGATGCGCCTCAATTATTTCGGTCGCGGCGCCGACGTCGAGGTCCTGACCGGATGAACCTGTATACAGGGAGGTGCCGAGGGTCAATCCCGGGGCGGGCGACCAGTCGGCGCGCGCAACGATAGCAAGGTCATCGGCCACCGCCTCGGAGCCTTTCTGGCGTCCGCCACGCAGACCCTTGGCGGAGAAATTCTCGCCTCGCAGGCCATTAACCAGGTAGACCTTGTAGGAGATGTCCCCGATATCACCGAAGATGCCCAGCCCGTTTTCGCGCCAGGTGGTAGGGATGATCCGATTCTCGATATCCGGCCGCCGGGCACCCAGAAAGGATACGGGCTCGTGCAACTCGTTCACCAGCCCCACCGGAACGAGCAGCAGGCCGACACGGAAGTTGAGTCCAGGTTTGTGCAGGTAGTCCAGATAAGCGAACTCGACCGACGCGGACCCTTCCTTGCTGGTTGAAGCGTGCTCGAATTCGATCTCCGTGTTCAGGATCCATTTTTCATCGTACTTGTAGCCGAGGTAGATCACTCCGCGCAAGAAATCGGCCGAGGAGGCGTTGTCCCCCGTGAAATTCTCGTAAAGCGCTTCTCCGTAGCCGCCAATCGATACGCCCTGATCGGTGCTGTAGACTTTTGAAGCCGCCGGGCCGAGTCCGTAGACGCTGTCGCCAGGTGGGGCAAAGGCGTCCTGCAAGTTGCTGCGTTCCAGTTCCTGTGTGAGTATTTCGACTTTGCGCTCGAGTTCCGCTATGCGGGCTTCTTGTGTCACGCCCACTGTCGGCGCGACGAGTGCGCTGGCAACCATGAGATAGATGAAGCGCTTCTTGAATTTCATAACGAGGTTCTCCTGATTAATGATTTCGATTTTCGTGGTACCTATCTTTTGACCGATGGATAATTGGCGGCAGCGAATACAGGTCACCTAGCTAGAGGTTCTAGTGCGAGGATTTTTTGGCAGCCGGCGAATCTGTCAGATAAAAGGGTTGGCTACGCGATACCAATCAATCGCAGGCCCTGGAAAGCGAGCAGCGCGGCGCCGTAGGCCAACACGGTCATGTAACCGAATTGAAACGCGGCCCATTTCCAGCTCTTGGTTTCACGCATAGTTACCGCCTGGGTTGGCAGGCATTGCATGGCAAGAATGTAGAATACGAGCAGGCTGATACTTGTCGCCGTAGTGAATACGGCTGTACCGTCCCCCCGTTTGGCCAGTTTCAATGTTTCATAGAGTCCGGCGCCGTCTGCATCTTCGCCCAGCCCGTAAACGATCGCGAGCGTCGAGACAATGACCTCGCGCGCCGCAAATGACGTGATCACGCCGATGCTGATCTGCCAGTCAAAACCCAGCGGTTCAAAGACGGGTTCGACGAAGCGGCCCATGCGTCCCGCCATCGAGTTCGCCAGCGCACTCCGGTTTTCGATATTATGCGCTTCGTGCTCGAGTGACTCGGCCCGTTCGGTGTTCCCAGCGGCGGCTGCCGCCATGGATTGATCCAGCAGGTCCAACGCGGCAGCCGGGGTATCGGACTTGGGATAGGTGGCCATTGCCCAGAGAATGACAGAAATCATCAGAATAATCGTGCCCGCCTGTTGAACGAAAGCCTTGGCACGGTCGAAGGTGTACATGGCGACAGTGCGAAGACTGGGGACCTTGTAGCCGGGCAGTTCCAACACAAGGGGTCGGCTCTCCCCGGGCAGGATTGTCTTCCGGAATATGAAGGCCATTCCAAGCGCGGTCCCGATGCCGAGCAGGTAGGCCCCGACAAACATCGCGGCGGCGAGGGCGGGTTGATTGTAAAAAAGGAGTGCGGCGACCATGGCGTAGACCGGGATGCGTGCCGAACACGTGATCAATGGTGCGACAAGGATCGTCAGAAGCCGGTCCCGCTCGTCGTGAATGACGCGCGCCGACATGATCGCGGGAATCGCGCAGGCGTGTGCGGAGACCAGGGGCACAAATGCAGTACCCGGCAGTCCGAAGCGGCGCATCAAGCGATCCAGCACAAAGGCCGCGCGCGCCAGGTAGCCCGAATCTTCCAGAATCCCGAGAAAGAAGAAAAGGAAGCAGATCTGCGGGAGGAAGACAAGCACACCGCCCACACCCCCGATGATGCCGTCGACCAGCAGGCTCTGCAGGTCGCCCGCCGGTACCAGTCGACTGACCTGGCCGGCCAGGGTTCCGAAGAGCAGATCAATCATATCCATTGGCACCGATGCCACGCTGAATATCATGTAGAAGACGCCCAGCATGATGCCGAGAAACGCAAGCAGTCCGCCTGTTGGATGGGTCAGTACCTTGTCGATCGTCTCCGTCACGCGGCTCTTGGCGATACCCGGTGAGGTCACGCAACGTGACGCGACATCTTCGGACCACGAGTATCGGGATTGGTAAGGGCAATGGCCGCAGGATCCGCAGGTCGGTTTCGGGCGGTCGACGATGGGAGGGCCGTCGCCGGCATGGCTCTCAATTAGTTTTGCAACCCACTCGCGCATTTCTTCCACGCCTTGCCCGGACTTGGCGACCATCGGAATCACCGGACAGGCGAGCTCTTGTGAGAGGCGTTCGGCGTTGATCTGCATGCCATGTCGTTCCGCGATGTCGACCATGTTCAATGCGACCACGACGCGCAGGTCGAGTTCGAGCAATTGGCTGATCAGGAACAGGTTGCGTTCCAGGTTGTCTGCGTCGACGATTGCGATGACCGCGTCCGGCCGCGAAACGTCGTCGGCCTCGCCATGTAGCACGTCCCGCGCAACGCGTTCCTCGGAGGTCACCGCCTGCAAGCTGTACATGCCGGGCAGATCGACATAATCCACCGGCGTCTCGTTTACCGTATCGCGGCAGATGCGATACTCGACGGTGGTTCCACTGAAATTGCCGGTGCGTGCGCGCAGGCCGGTCAGCGCATTGAAGAGCGTCGTCTTGCCCGCGTTCGGGTTTCCCGTGAGCGCAATCGTGTAGGGACGCGTGGAGTTCCCGTTGCGGCGGCGACTCTTGCGAGTCACTGACTGACATTCACCCATATTTTACCCTATAAACCGAACTCAGTAGGTGCCGGGGGGGCAGGGCGTAACCTGTACGCGTTCTGCAAGGCGCGCCGATACGCCAATTCGAGATCCAAATACTTTCAAGATGAGTGGATCGCCGTTCTTTACAACTTCGATGGTTCGGCCGGCGCAGACGCCCATACTCATTAATCGCTGTACGTCGTTATCCTGGGCGAGAACCTCCGTGACAACGCAGCAATCGTGCGCCAAAAGCTCGGTCAAAGGCTGGGGAGCTTCCTGCTCCGTCGCCCGATCTGCTGGTTCCTCTGCGGATGGTTTATCCATTGGCGGGGAAGTTCTCACGGAATGTTAGACGAGTCAAACTTTTTATGTCACGACTAACATTAGTAGCCTCGTCTTAATCGGTCAATCCCCTCAAACAAGAAAACGCGTTTTCTTGAGCGTTGTGGGGACGCGCTTCTGAGGGCTGCCGCGGGGGTTGATATGAAGGCCGGTTTCGCCCAGTATCGGCTTTCAATCGTCGGATTTAACCTGTTTAAAGGGTCTGACGATGGAGGCCTGACAGGTGAAGAATAGACCGGATCGCGAAGAAGAATTCATGAGTTGGGGATTGGGGCTCTTCATTCACTGGAGTCTCGATTCGCAGTTGGGTAGCGTCATCAGCCACAGCCTCGTCGGGGCCTCGGCCGACTATGTCGAACGCTACTTCCGCGACCTTCCGAAGACGTTCGAGCCCGAGCGGTTCAATCCCAGGGAGTGGGCTCGTCTCGCGCGCGTATCCGGAATCCAGTACGTCGTCATTACGGCCAAACATCACAGCGGTTTCTGCATGTGGGATTCGAGCGTCTGCGAATTCAACATCACCAGCACCCCGTACGGGAAAGATATTCTGAAAGAAATAGTCGATGCATTTCGTGATGCGGATATTCGTGTCGGATTCTATTTTTCTCCAGACGACTTCTGGTGGCTGCATACGCACGGCTATCGCATCGCCCGCAACGAGGAGTACGCCTGGGAGACACACAACCCGGAGTTGGGCGAATATAATTGTCGCCAACTGGACGAGTTGCTTGGTGGCACGTACGGCAAGATCGAGGTGCTGTTCCTCGATGGTTTCTGCGAATCGTTTGTGAAGGAACGGAAATTCCGTTTTCCGATGTTGTCGGCCCACATTGAAGAGCACTATCCCGATACAATCATTACGCGGGGGTTGATGGAGACGCCCGAACAGTACACGCCGGACGAGCCGATGCCGGGTCCCTGGGAAGCCTGTTTCACGCTGGGTACGCAGTGGCAGTTCAAGCCGACGAACGAAACCTACAAGGGCGGCGGCGAATTGATCCGCATGCTGATCGAGATCCGTGCCAAAGGTGGCAATTTCCTGCTCAACATCGGCCCGCACCCGGAGGGTGACATACCGTTCGAGCAGGAACGCCGACTGCGCGAACTCGCGCTATGGATGTTCCTCAATGGGGAGTCGGTGACGGACGTGCGGCCCTGGCATCGCATCCGTGAGCACGACATCTGGTTCACGCGCGCCGCTAACGATGCGGGCACACTCTACGTACATCTGCCTAACGACGGCGAATGGATGCGCGGCACACGACGTTCGTTTGCGATCACTTCGGCGGCGGCAACGGATCAGACCACGGTTGAGGTCCTGGGACAGAGTGGCGAGATCATGGAGTACGAACGGGACATCGACGTTACGCCGTACGTCAAGCAGATGCCGGCCGGCATGCAACTCGACATTATGCGTACGCAGCGGATCTACAACATGCAGACACCGCCCTGGCCCAACCCGATTGTCGTCAAGCTGACCCACGTGGAGCCGCTGGGCGCTGCCTCCGAAGTGGCGGCCGACCAGGAGATGCAATCGGTGCCGGGCGAAGACGATGGTTAGGGGTCTCCCCGAAATCGATTTCGTGACCTGTCCTCGGGAGTGAATATTCCGCCCGTTTCCTGCTAAGGCGCTCCAGCTTTCACATGTTGTTTGGAGCCAATCAACACGTTGAGTTCTCCAGAGCAATTCCGTCCCCATGATTTTCCCGGGCAGGATCGATAGACTTCTGAGTCTCAGGCGGGATTGGCGATCCGGAGATTACGACACTTTTGGTGCAGCTATTTCTTTGTCCGGCCCTGCCGGTTTCGGCGGTTCCACTCGGCGGGGTCGTGATCAAGGCAGATATTCTACTCGAACACCAGCGTCCCAAAATTTCTGAAGTCGTGGAAGCCGCTACCGGTTTCCGGTGACCAGGCCCAATGATTGATGGTGCCGTTGTCGTGGTCGATGCGATAGATGTTCGCTCGCCAGCGCGTGCCGCTGGAAGGCTCTGCGTTCGCCAGTCCCTTAAGGAGTGCGAAGGGAATGAAGCACTCGGCCTGCCATCCCTCGCAGGTGGCCATGCGCTTGCGTTCGCCGCCGATGATGCTTGTCGCGTGCCGTACTTTACGGTCGCCGTCATAATTCCAGGGCAGCCAACCGTGGAAGATCCCCGCATGATTGGGAACCATGACGGCCAGTTCAACGTTGAGCGGCGATAGTTCGTACTCGAAATAGACTCGTTGTTCGCCAGATTGTGCATGGCCGGGATCCACGAAGATCTCCACGACATCCTCCTGGAATATGTTAGCCATGTCCTCGGTGATCGTGCAGGTGAGATGCCGGTCCTCGCAGTGCACAAGAACGTAGAGTCCCTTGTCCGAATAGAGCACCTTGCATTTTGTCTCGTACGGCTCCGGTCCTTCGGTCACGTGGCGCATCACCTGCCACTCGGCCTGCTGCCACGCAACGGCGCTACCGTCGCCTGTCAGGTCAAAATCTTCTGAGCGAATGACCGTTAGTTCCATGCTGAATTCCTGGGTCGTGTTGAACTTCCGCTACACGGGTGGCGCCGCGTCCATCATCCGGCATAGGCAGGGTGCTCGGCAACATCGCCGATGCAAAGCATTGCGGCGTCGAGTTTAGCGGTCGGCACCTTGACGACGTCGGCATAGGCCGGATCATAATAGACGTTAAAGCGTTCGAGTGGGTCCGGTATGAATAGAATGTTTGGTCGTTGGGGCATCTGGCATTTCCCTGAGTTTCTCCGGCCGGACAATTTGATTCAGGTTGACCGGATAGTCGAGCCAAAGGTGGAACCCCCGCGCTGCGCAAGAGGAATCGTCGTTCTGATCCGTGCGCCAACCGGAAAGGATTGTTCCTGCCGAGTGTTACATCGGATGGTTGATGCGCAGCAGTGAGGGGGCGTCGTCGGTGTTGCGCTCGACCGAGAGGGCCATGGCCGCATCCCGGCGGATACCGGTCGGTTCAATGCGCCCGACGAGTTGCGGGGAATGTGAGAAGGGTCGGGCAGGGACACTTGCTTTAATCTTGGTATCCTCTTCAACCGAATGTAGAACCACATCACCGGAGGGCATTGACAATAAAGCCGACCGAACGAGACACCTATTTCTTTGATCTGCGCGGGTATCGCAAGCTCGCCGGCGCGCTATCCGGAGAAGAGGTCGCGGAACTTAACGCCTGCCTCGATGCGATGCCCACGATGCAGCCGGGCGAGTGGTACGGTTACATTCACTCTCATCAGTTCAGTGGTACGAACGGGACCAACCTCCAGCAGATCTACGAAGCCGGTGAACCGTTTGAAAAGCTGATCGATCACCCCAGTTGGCTTGAGAAGGTCAAGCTCTTCGTCGGCGGCGAAGGAACCTTCGACTACCATCACGGCCCGCTCTTTATCGACGAGAATTTCGCCAGCCTGCGCAAGCGTGAAGAAGGCATCTCCCCGCATTCCGGCGGTGCACGTGCCGGGAAGCGAACTCAGTTCCGACAGCGGAACGGAAAATTCCACTGCGGTCAGATCAATGTTTTGATGGCTCTGACAGACATTGGCCCGGAGGACGGGCCGACCATCGTGGTGCCGGGCAGCCACAAGGCAAACTTTCCGCATCCCGATATCGACCTTCCCGGCCGGACTTATGGTGACGACTCGAGCGCGGGTATCGAAGGTGCTGAAGCGGTGCACATGCAGGCCGGCGATGCACTGCTCTTCGTGGACGCCATTTGTCACGGTGCCCTGGCCAAGCAGTCCGATGGCCAGCGCCGCATCGTGGTTTATCGCTACGGTCCGTCGTGGGGAAACTTTCGCCACGGCTATCAACCCTCGCCCGAGCTTCTGGAACGACTCACGCCGCAGCGGCGCGAGATCGTGTATCCGCTGAATGTGCTGCCGCGCGAACCCCAGGTCTGTGAGGACAGTGCCGGGTGAGCGCGATGCCTCAAACGATACAAGGACCGGACTGGACATGTGAGACCGAGCACGCGGACTGGGAGCCGCGCGATTCCTGCGTGGAGTTGGTCTATCGAGATCATCTTTGGATCATGGGCGGATGGTTTCACCAGTCGGAGCCGAATCCGCGTGATGTATGGAAATCCGCCGACGGCAGGCACTGGGCGAAAGTGATTGATGAGGCGCCATGGGAGAAGAGCGACCTACCCGTCGGCCTCGTGTTTAACGATCGGATGTGGCACATGGGTGGGCGCAGTCTGCCGGGCACGGAATGCAGCAACGAGGTCTGGTCCACCGATGATGGGGTAGTATGGGAGTTGGCGACAGGCAACGCGGGATGGAGCCCACGGCTCGGATCCGCGGGGATCGTGTTCAAGGATCGTATGTGGGTCTTCGGCGGGACGGCAAGCTTCTACGAGAGCAACGAGAATACGCTATTCAATGATGTTTGGAGTTCCGCGGATGGCGCGGAATGGACCTGTCACAGCGAGCACGCATCGTGGTCGCCTCGCGCCTATGCCAAACCCGTGACGCTCGACGGGAAGGTCTGGCTGCTCGGCGGCGGAAGCTGGGGGGATCACCACGCGGCAGGCAATGACGTCTGGTGCTCGGAGAATGGTATCGACTGGGAATGCGTCTGTGAGTCGGCACCCTGGGTGCCTCGAATCTGGCACGGCAGCGTCGTGTACCGTGACCACATGTGGGTGATCGCCGGGGACCATCTTGGAGATCCCGCGATGCTCGACGATGTCTGGTGTTCGCCGAACGGGTACGATTGGACGCAACTCGAATCCGATGTCGTTTTCAGCAAGCGCCATGAGGTCTCGCCCTACGTCTTTCAGGACAAGCTTTGGGTTGCGGGTGGTCACGCACAGCCGTTATCGGACCAAGTCTGGTCGCTGGACTTACCGAGTGATTTCGCAACGACGGACTGAGCGGGCCACATCGTGTTTCGGTGTGAAGTCGTCTTGCCATGGACAGCCGATCAGTGCGGCCAAAGACAGGGACGAGCGCATCGAGCATGGCGGATCATTGCCCGTTCGTGGCTGGATAGCCTGCTGTGGGGCAACAGGTCCCGGAATAACGAACAGCAGAGCAGGCGGACTACTTGCTCGCCGGGATCGGGCATCGTTTCCTTACGGTCAGTGCGCGATATCGGAGGCGCAGGGGTCGTAGGGTGGGTGCGGTGCATCGGGAATGCGCATCCCACCGCCGAGGCGAACCTCGGGCACCGACGTGCAGTCGAATCGCAACACCGGGCAGAGCGGGTCCGGTGCCTCGTCCGGGAGTCCGGTTACCGTGACCTTGCCGTCAGTCTGCGTGAAGTCGCAGGCACGTGTACCGTCGGCCGTCAGCAGCGTAACCGCTTCGACCGTCGCATTCAGACCCGCGAGGACGAGGGTTGTGCCCGGCCAGGAATTGACCAGCTGATACAGTGACTTGCCCTTCAGCGTCATAAGCCCGTTGTTATTCCAGTCGGCGTTGTGCTCGGCACGACGCTCCATCAGGTCGTGCGTAAAGGAATCGGTGTCGTAGATGCATTCGCCGGCGTACTGCAGCCAGCGGCCGACGGCTTGGATGATCTCGACCGAGGGCGCGGGGATCGACCCGTCGCCGCGCGGACCGATGTTGAGCAGCAGGTTGCCGCGTCCCGTCGCTGCCGTGGCCAGCATGGATATCACCGTGCGCGGGCTCTTCCAGTCATGGTCCCCGCGGTGGTAGCCCCAGTTGTTGTTGAGCGTCATGCAGGATTCCCACGGTCGCCAGGGGGACGGTGCCGACATGTGCCCCTCTGGCGTGCCGAAGTCGCCGGCGAGTCCGTTACGGCCGTTGAAGATGATGTGTGGCTGAATGTCGCGCACCATCGCGTTCATTTCCTCGGCCCGCCAGCGCTCGGCGTTGAAGGGCCACCATCCGTCATACCAAAGACAGTCGATCGGGTTGAAGCGCGTGACCAGTTCACGCACCCGATCGTGGGTGGTGGCGATGAATGTCGCATAGGCGTCTTCGCTCTCCAGCGCGTCGCATGCATCGGGTGCGGCTGTCCAGTTGTTGAGGCTGTGATAGAGCATGATCTTGAGATCACGTACGCGCGCGGCGTCGACGAGTTCGGCGACGAGGTCGCGACCACAGACCGCCATCGAATTGAAATCAGAAAGTTCGGTGTCGTAGAGACAAAACCCGTCGTGGTGCATCGTCGTGAGATTGACGTAGCGCATGCCGCCCGCCACGGCGAGGTCACAGATCTGCTCTGCGTCAAAATTTTGGGCCGTGAACCTTTTCGCCAGTGCATGCATTTCGGCGATTGTCATGCGCTCGCGATTCATGACCCACTCGTTTCGTTCGAGCAGGCTGTAGATACCATAATGGATAAAGAGCCCGTAGCGAGCGCGGGTGAACCAGTGATCGGAATGGATGCTCATGATGTGGATGCGCGGCGGCTTTTCTTATTTTGATGCTTGCGCGGGAGCTTCGGTGTTCAGGTCATCGCAGAGTGCGAGGGGATCCACGGGCCCTGCACCGGCGGCGATCTCCTGCTCGCGATCGCCCAGAAGCGGCGGCGTGGCCGTTTCCGGAAAGGGCTGCATGTACTGGTAGTCCGGGTCGCTCACTTGCTTCTTGATAATCGTGTCGATCTCTTTCCATGTTGCGATCAGTCCCTTGCGTTCGGGCAGGTCGTGATCAATCAGCTTGCGGAGCTTCGGAAGGTTGTAGCAAGGCACCGCGGCATACATGTGATGCTCGGTATGATACTCCATGCGCCAGTAGAGGATCGAGACGATCCAGGGAAGCTTTACGCTGCGGCAACAGACACGGAAATCGGGGACCTTGTCGGTCAGGCCGACATGCTGGCTGTTGTTGCAGAGATAGAACAGCCATCCGCCGAAGGTGAACCCAAACGAAATCACGTAGCCCACCAGCAGCCAGGCCCATTGCTGCGTAAGAACCGCAACGGTCGTGCAGGTGGCGACGATCAGGACATGGCCGCCGAGAACCGATCGACTCCAGTTGAATAGTCGTCGGCGTGCCGCAGGATCATCCTTCGGAAAGAGCGTGCGTGTCCAGTCGTCGTCGATGATGCCCCAGGCCCTCTTGAAGATGACCTTTATCAAGTCGTAAGTGCCCAGCGGCGCCCAGAGTGCCATTCTCCAGAAATTCTTGTGTGTAATGTTGCTGACCGGCAAGACCACCTCGCCGTCACGCGGCGGATGCAGGGTGTAGCGGTGGTGGTTGGCGTGGCTGGCGTTGAACCAGATCCAATCGTTCCAGCCCAGGAAGCTGAACAGCCGCACAAAGAAACTGTTGAGCCACTTGGTCTTGAATACCGTGTTGTGACAGAGCTCGTGCACGGCATTGATCATGAACGCGGCGACCATGCCGTGCACAAACAGTAGGAGCGGCGTCAACGCCCAGTGCCCGGCGAATCCGCTCCAAGCCGTGGCGGCGCCGGTACAGCACCAGATTCCGAGAAAGCCACCGGATTGCAGCATGCCCTTGAAGTCGCTGCGTGCGATCAGCTCAAGACGGGTTTCGCGCGGTAGCGGCGTGCGATACCAGCCAATCGTGGCGCGTTCGTTATGCATGTCGACCATGGGATAACTCCGTTGCGGGGGCAAACATTCGGAATACTTACCGAGTTATTGTCGCGGCGCAACCGCCAACGTGCGGATTCGAACCTTTTGTCAATCGGTTGCGCTACGCGCCGCCATGTCGGCAGCATGATCGTAGATATTCTCGCCATCCTTTACGAACGGTACGGCCTGGGCCCAGATACTGCCATCTGTACGGAGAATCGGCTCGGAACTGTACTGGGGGAGGTGGACGCGCCGCGTGTCCGGCGTCGTATTGGCCCCCGATCGATGAAAATTGTAGCTGGTGAAGGCCACGACGGATCCGGCGGGCACTTCGACGGCGATACCGGGATCTTCACCCTTGTAGCCGATCAGGTCGCCGCTGTCGTCGTCCCTGTCGTGGTCGGCGATCCAGTTTTTTGTTCCACCACGGGAATGGGGCAAAAGGTAGACCGAGCCGTTCTTCTCACTGACGTCGTCGAGCGGGCACCAACAGGTCAGGTAAGGGCGATGGGTCGTCTTCTTGTCGGAGAACTTTACATAGCCCGAATCCTGATGCCAGCTGAAGGACCCGCCTTTCTCAGCAGCCTTTACAACCCATTGCTCATTGAAGAGGAAAGCCTCTGGACCCAGGGTTGCCCGACAGACCTCAGCCATCAGATCGCTATAGATGAACTGCCACATGCGCGTGCTCATGTGATAGCGGTTGCTGATAAAGTAACGGTTGCGTCCGTGATTTATGCCGCGTTGTTCGACGCCCTCGGCATCCATCTCGGCATCCATGTATCCGAGAAAGTAGGAACACTCTTCGCGCAGCATTTGCTGCAACGCTTCGGGTATGACCGCTTCGAGAATCATGTACCCCTCGTCATGATATTGATCGATCTGCTCCTGGGGTATCCATGCCGGGGTGGTAGCTGTACTCATTCTGATCTCCCTGGGGCTTGATTCACTTTTTAAATCTATTATTTTGCTGACCTGACTCCCTGATCCCAGCAGAACGGAGACAGATGGTAGCACTCTCAAGGGCAGATTAATGACACAGTCCCGGCACAAACTTCAATGCATGCTGATTTTGGAGCTGGCTGACAGTACGTTTATCCCTTATAAATAGGGCATACGGGCCCGTAGCTCAGTTGGTCAGAGCAGGGGACTCATAATCCTCTGGTCGCTGGTTCGAGTCCAGCCGGGCCCACTCTTCAATAACCGAAAAATGGCGAATCAGCCGTTTTCAGGGGATTGATCCGGGGAATGGTTGTTGCGTCCTGTCCACTCGTGTTCGGGTTCTGTCTCGCGCAGTATGGGCCCCATAAGCAACCCAGTCCGGGCGAAGGGGAACGGAAGCCGCACAGCGAGCCACCTCTTGCCTTCGAATCGGAAAGAAGAGGGTGTTTCCGTTTGGGCTCTTCTGAGCGCCGCGGTCTACCGTGTTAGCTCGATTCGAACGCACGATCGATCGGGCGACCCTGGACGTAGGTCCGGCTGTCGTCGTAGTCGCCCTTGAAGGGCAGGGCGTCGGCGAGCGTCAGGGTCTGCATGCTGATCGTGCCGGATTCGATTTCGAAGATCTTGTACTCGAACGGTGTTTCCGTCACCGGGCTTACGTGCACGTACTCGACGCCCGCGTGTGACACGCGCGAGTTCATGTGGACATGGGCGCCCAGGACGCAGCGCAGGTGCTTGTGCTGTGTGGCGAGACCGGTGACGCAATCCCTGAACGCATCTTTCGGCGGGTGGAAGGGCTTAGGCAAACCGGTTTGTTCAACCGGGACGCCAAAAACCGGGCTATGCGTCGACAGGATGTGTGGCAGGTCCGGCCGGATCTCAAGCCCGTTAGACAGAAAGCTCATCTGCTCATCCGTGAACCATTCACGATCCAGGTGGACCCAATGGTAGGGCGTGGAGCCCCACTGGTTGGGAACGACATGAATGATGCAGTCATCCGTCGTGATCGAGAACTCCGGACGTCCGTCCGGGAAGAAATCGGGTGCGCAACGCATCCAGCGTTCCAGCGAATCCGGCCAGGACAGGTCGTGGTTCCCGAGGCAGAGGTAGGTCGGAACCGGCAGGTCGAAGTGTCCGGCTGCCGCGCGGACCACGGACTCTGCCGGTCCGTCGACCATGTCCCCCCCGTGCAGCACGAAATCGATCTCACCTTCACAAATCACGGCGCGCAATGCAGGTAGAATCTCGGCCACCCGCTCGGGATAGCGTTGCTGCTGCTGGAAGCCGGGCCCGCTTGCGCCGAGGTGTGTATCCGCAATGTAGATGAAGCGTGTCATGCTGGATGATCTCGCGGAGGCCAGTGCGACGCGCCGTTCGGCCTTGGTCTTGACTTGTCGCCCCGAGGCGCCTGCCCCGAACCGTGGACGACCACGCCCTCTGGTTCACGGGCTTGCTTCGAGATAAGACCGGTCCTGCAGGGGACGCGCGGCAAGATCTCGTGCGACACTAGATGCTGCCCAGCAGGACCGGACGCCCGCCATACTCCTGAATAGTTGCCTGCCGAACGATACATTACGCCAATCCCCAGAGCTTTCTGCGTTCGATGCTCCAGTCTCGCCAGCGCTCACCCAGGACCAGTTTTAACGCATTGAGGTCGCGTTTGCGACCTTGCGGCGGATAGAAGTTCCAACTCATCGCGCGGCGAGGTCCTGGCGATGTCTTGCGGCCCGTCGCGTGCCAGGTGGAGGAGGACCAGACCAGTGTCGACGCCGGGTCGATCTGAATCTCGAGCTCGTTGGGGTGACGCTCGAAGCACTGGTCGGGTGTGTGGCGTCCGGTCGTCGGTTCGTTCTGCAGGATCTCCGCTTGCACCTCATCGCGCGGTCGTAAGTGACTGCCGGGCAGGATCCGCAGTGGCGCGTTAGTGGGGCCGTGGCGGTCCAGTGCGGTTCGAAAGGATACGACCGGTACGTTCGGATCGCCATCCGCGTGCCAGCCGAGTTGGAACCAGGGGGTTTCATTCGCTTCCACACCCATCGCCACATCTCCAAGCGCGCAAGCCCCCACGTGGACGTCGTCACAGGCCAGCAACTGCCGCGCGATTGCGATAACCTCCGGCTTCTCGACAAGTTGCAGGAGCACTTCGCCCATCAGGAAGAATCGCCCGGCCTTGGGATTGCAACCCTCCGGCCAATCGCGTGTTTCCCAGTCGGGTTCGATGTCGCGCTGTCGCGCATCGAGTGCCCGCATCGCCGCTTTGCCTAGGAGATTGGGCCGCAGCACAAAGCCGTGCTGATTGAAATCGGCGACCTGGGACGGGGTGAACCGCATGATCGTTGGGGTCATCCGTCCGCAGCCGGTCCACGGAATGTGTCGTAACCCCTGGCGCGCACAACCGAACCGGCGACGGCCCAATCCAGATCTGGTTTTTCCGAGGGCAGGCACCCGTCCGTACAGCATTCGGCCAGGATCAACTCGAGTTGACGCACCGCGACAAGTGCGCCTGCCTCCACCATGTCGCGGGGGAAATCAACAATCTCTCCAGCAGACTCCTGGGCGAGATTCGCGGTCAGCGTCAACGGCAGGCCGGCTTCGATCTCACAGGCAAACGGGTGATCGTTGCGGATGGCGGCCGCGACCATCGATAAGGAAGACGCCTGGTTGACGTCCGGCGTACCGTAGTCGCGGTGTGTGCCGTCATTAAAACGAGCAACAAATCGCGGCTCGGCGTCGCGGTCGAAGGTCACGGTCGCGTTCTCGAACTCGTACGTCATCACCGGTCCAATGCCGGATGCGACAGCGTGCGAGGCATAGTGCAGGATCTCCACACCGTTTTCCGTATGTGCCCGCAAGGCTGCGGTATCGTAGTTCGAGATAGCGTTGGCCCGGTAGAGCTCCGCCCGGACATCCACCGGAAACGCACTCGTGTGCAGCGCATCGCCAAGCAGGTAAAAACAACTGTGCAGGTAGTGCGACGTCGCGTTGCTGATCGGGCTGTCGAGAATCCATGCACCGTCGGGGGTTCGTAGTTGGCCCGCCCAGTTGTTGCGGCCGTAGTAGGTTGCGTCGCGCGGCCAGCAGACCAGGGTGCGGAAACGAAGCGGCCGGCCGAGATCGCCGGCGAGGATGTCAGCCTTCAATTGTTGAATCGCGTCGCTATAGGACCACTGGAAGCCGATCGCGACACGGCGACCGGATGCGTCGCGTGCCTTCGCCATCGCATGGGCATCCTGGATCGTGGCCGCGACAGGTTTTTCGCAGTACACGTGTGAGCCGTGCTGGAGGACCTTCACCGTGTGCTCGCGGTGGAGGTGGATCGGCGTCGACACGATCACGAGATCTGCCGGGGGACCCGCGGCATACGCGTCGATTGAATCGTAAATCGGAGTGCCGCGCTCCGCGAGGGCCGCGAGGTGCGCACAGCCCGAAGGATCGGGATCGATCGCGGCAGTCAGTTCAAGACTCTGGCCGGCTTCATCGTTCAGAATTTGCTCAAGGTGGTGGCCCGCGAATCCGCCCATTCCAACGATGGCTGTTGTGAGGGGCGTCTGGACCTCGGATCCTGCTGCCTGCTTCATGCCGGGACTGTAACAGCAGGCGGCGATTCGCAACAGATCGCATCGCAATCTCGGGGCATTGCATTCCGTCGCGGGCGCTCTATTCGCTGTTGCACGATTCTCGTAGCAGCCGATCCATGATGACACCCATAAATCGCGAGTCGCGATCAGCAGTTCTGCCGCACTTACCAATCAACACATTGAACCCTGCGGATCCGTTGCATATGATACGCACTAAAGGAGAGAAGATATGAATAATTGTCAGGTCGAGTTGCAAAATATGCGCCCCGAACAACTGGATGAAGCTGTGGGGAAATTCCCTGTCGGCTATATCCCCTTTGGTGCAACGGAATACCATGGACGGCATTTACCTATCGGGTTGGATTCCACCAAGGCGCATAAAATGCTTTGCCATATTGCAGAACAGATCGGCGGCATCGTGGCTCCTCCATTATACTATGGCGTCGGCGGAGGACACGTGGATTATCCATGGACCTGGATGGTGGATGACGATGCATTGGTTTCTATCATCGTTACCACGGCCCTGGGCCTGCAAAGAAATGGGATCAAGGTCATTGTCGTCTGTAGTGGCCATTATCCCAATGGATCTCTGTATGAAAGTATCGAGAAGGAGTTCAAGGAGAAAGGCGGGACAGCAGAGCTATTAACCGTGATGGAATTCAACGCCTTCAAGGAGGAACGCCTCCAGGGCGACCACGCATCGAAGTTTGAGACAAGCAGTCTGCTTGCCCTGGCACCCGACACCGTACGAATGGAGAATCTCCAGGTTGGCGAAACGGGTAAGAAGCTCGACTTCTTTGGCTTTCCGAAGCCGGCCGTGGAAGGCGGGTGGTGGTTTGAAAAAAATGAAGAACATCCGTGGCATGGAATCGCGGCAGCCGAAGGCAACTGGCCGGTAGATGCAAGTGCTGAACTGGGTTGGGCCTATATAGAAACCGTCAAAAATTGGATCGAGGCTAAGATTCGGTCGGCGCTCGAAACAAGCGACGCTGAGTAAGTTTGGGACGACTCTCGTTTTCGCCGACGCAACACGCAGGAAGACCGATGTCCGTCTTTCTTGAGATCAGCATCGGTAATTCTGAAAGATCGTAAATGTTTCGTCGGAGTCCGGTGCTTCAGGATCGGGTGGCAAGGGCGGGGGACCTTGTTTTAACGGGACGAAAAGATGGAACACTGCCACGAGTGGATGTTTGAAAAACCGAGGGCAGCGGAAGGAGTAGACTAGACCGCCTGTCGTGCCTCGTCGAGGGCCCGGAAACAGGATTCTGCTGCGCGCCAGGGATCGTAGTCGGGTCGGTTCCAGACCATGCCGCTCACTTCGACCGTGATTGGTAGCTCTGTGCCTGTCTTCTGCACCGCACGACAGTATGCCGCGAGATCCATATCCCCTTCGCCCGGCAACAGGAACTCCACCGCGCCATCTACCATGTGTCCGTCCTTAATATGGATATGCGCGGCATGTGGCATGCAACGCTCGGTCGCGGTTTGGAGGCCAATGCCCATTACGTGGAAATGACTGTGGTCGAAGTTGAGCTTGAGGCTGGCGTGTGCGGTCGCCTTCATAAGCCAGCTGGCCTTTTCCGGCGTGTCCAGCGCCATGCCGACATGCGGTTCGACGGCAATCACGACGTCGTGATCCTCCGCGATCTCAGCCCAGTCGAGCAAGCGGTCGCGCATGGAAGCCTTTTGTGCCTCCCAATCCGACCAGGCCCCGGGCGGCATCGTGCAAATAACGGCGGGCCCGTCGCCGAAACGCAGGTCGCGCGCCAATTCACAGGCGGATCGAAAGGCTGTGCGCGGGTCGTCCCCGTCAGGCAGGCCAAGTAACGCGGGCGACGGAAATCCAAGGGAGGCGCATTGTTCGGCAAGGCGCCGGCGGGCCGCCTGATCCAGGCGATCCGGCGTCGTCGGCCAGCCCCCCGAGACGGTCAGCTCGATAGCCTCGTAACCCATCTCTCTCAAGCGCGGCAGGGCTTCGAACACGTCCTCGTCACGCATCCCGTAGTTGCTGTAACCGAGTTTCATGCAAGCGTCCAATCGAAGACTGTCCCTATATTGTTCTGCGGGTCATTCCTCAACTGATCATAGGCCTGCTGGCAATTTTCGGGAGGGCAGAGGGTCGTCATCAACGGGGCCAGGTTCAGGCGTCCCCGCAGCACCAGGTCGGAGAGATCCTGCAGGTTCTGCTCCTGGCTGAATTCGCTCTCTGGCGACGGATACAAGGGAATCTTCCACTCGTGTGCGCCTCGGATCGTGAGGTCACCATGCGGTCGCCACTCATGTACGCATTTCAGCAGCGGGGTCAGGTCCGCAACATGCTCCTGCCGCGGAGAGCCTACGAGCACGAGTTGCCCCGACTGCGCGCAGCAGGAAGCCGCCAGCAGAGCCAGTGCCGGTATACCCGTGCACTCAAAAGCTGACGCCGCGCCGCGCCCGTCGGTAAGCTCCATCACGGCGGCCGTTGGCTCGTCATGCTCCGCGTTTACGACGTGCTCGATGGCACAGGCACGGGCGCGATCAAGACGCTCTCCGATACGGTCCACAAGAATCGGCGTGACGCCCCGGGCAAGCAGGATCTGCGAAAGCAGCTGTCCGACCAGGCCCGCGCCCGTGACGACGGCCCAGCTGCCTTCCGCCGGCTTCGCCACACACACACCACAGGTCGCGACCAGGGCCAGGCCCAGCATCGACGCTTCGGGCCGATCCAGTTCATCCGGCAGTCCGGCAACAAGCAAATTGCCCTGGGCATGACTGCTGTGCGGCGTGTGGCTGAACACCAGGTCTCCGGGTTTCAACGTGCGACAGTCCGGGCCCGCTTCGACGACGCGACCGATAGCCCGGTTGCCGATCTGCGACGGGAACGAAAACGGCTGAAGGCCGGTGAGCTTGGCGAGTTCCGTGCCCGAGCTGATGCAGGAGTAACGCGTCTCGATCACAATCCCGTCAGGCAACGGGGTCAGGGTCTCCGCTTCGGTTTGGTAGTTGACCTGGTTCGGTGCCGCAAATACGACACGCTTGACGTCGGTCTGCATGCGCCTACGCGCCGGCCGCTTTCATTCTTTCCCGCTCGTCAATCAGTAACTGCATCCAGGGCTTCATGTACTTCCCGTGGTCGGGCCAGACGCGGCCGCTAACGAGGTTGCCGTCGATCACGCAGGGCTCGTCCACGAAGATGCCACCGCACACTTCCAAGTCGAATCGGCACTTGGGAACCGTGGCCATGCGGCGTCCCTTGACGCAGTCTGCATAGGCCGGAATCTCGACACCGTGACACACACAGCCGACCGGCTTGTTGTGCTCGAAGAAGTAGCGCGTGATGCGCACCAGGTCTTCGTCATAGCGGATGTATTCGGGCGCACGTCCGCCGGAGAAGAAGATGCCGACGTATTCCTCGGGGTTCACGTCCTTGAACGCGATGTCGGCCTGGATGGTATAGCCTTCGAACTCACGCGTGATTTCCCAGCCGGGTGCCGGCTCGTGCAGCACCATGTGGTAGCGCCGCGCCTCGGGAGCGGCCACGACGGGAACGAACCCGTCTTCCTGTACGCGCAGGTGGGGGTAGAGCGTATCCACCGTTTCGGTGGCGTCGCCGACGATGATCAGGACTTCGTTGCTTTCCGGCATGGCAATAGAGTCTGAAGGCTAATGCATCCGGCTACAAGAAAGTAAAGCGGCCAATCGATGGGCCTAGGGGGCAGGGCGGCCATGCGGGTTCCCGCGTATCCCTGACGCGCGTTCGAGCAGGGCGCGCATGTAACCGACGACAAAGGCCATGCCGGCCTGACCCCTCATGCTGCCCCCCATCTCATCAGCGTGATCGGGCACGAGCGTCCCACGGTAGCCGGCATCCTGGAAGGCCTGCATCACCCGATGCATATCCATGTATCCATCGTCGATAAAAGATTCCACAAAATGCGGTAAAGGTGCGCTGACATTGCGGAAATGCGCAATGAACACCTTGCCGCGGCGGACGAACTCCTCGATGGCGGCAAACATGTCGCCAAAATTATCGGCGCCTTCGAGCCAACAACCTGTGCAGAATTCCATACCAAAATACTCGCTGTCGCAGATCTCGAAAGCTTTGCGGTAGCCCGCCAGGTTGTGGATCAGGCACGGAACACCGCCAAGCTCCGGCACGGGAGGGTCGTTGGGATGCAGTGCCAGACGCACACCCACCTCCTCGGCCACCGGTATCACGGCATTCATGAAGTAGGTGAAATTGGCCCAGAGTTCCTCCGCGCTATAGCGCCGGCCGTGCGACAGGGGCGCCTTATCAAGTGTGGCCATATCAACGGCGCGACAAAAAGCGCCACCGCGCGCCGGTTCCTTCGGGCTGCTCGTCGTATCTCCCGCTACCTCCCATGTGAAGGTTGTGGTGTAAATTTCCGCTTCGGCAAGCATGCGCAGGTAGTCGCAGAACGCCTCAATGGCTTCGTCCCGGCCCGGCAAAGCCAGGTGGATTTTGGAGTTTTTGCAGAGCGGCAGAAAACCCGCGTTGAACAGGTTCAGGCCATGCGCGGCGGTGCGCGCGCGAAATGCCTTGATGGTTTCGAGATCGAGGGTCTCGCCTTTGAACCACACGAAAACATGATCGATACCGATTTGCTCAACAAAGCTGAGGTCTTCCTCCGAGGCGTCCGGTCGAACGCGAACACTGAGCTGAATACCGTCGGGAAGATGTGGAAAGGTCATGGTGCTAGCCTCCAAGTGTTAAATGAAGCCCCGGGCGAACGGGTTGCGCAAGCCTTTTCCCGCTCCCGGCCATGCAGAGCAGGCATTCTGTAGCATGATGAGGTATCTACCATCGGAGCAATTCTTCCATCCTCCTTGCGGTAAGGCAAGTCTTCGCCGGTGCATTCCGTGCACAAGCATTGCGCTTTTACAAACTTGGCTTTAGGTTTTCGTTCCGTGCCTGTCGCATGCCCTGTGCTGCCGCCGGCGAAGCGAGTTAACGAACAACGGAGAGTTCCATGGCGAAGCTGATCAAGGTCGGAATAGTCGGGCTGGATACCAGCCACAGTATCGAGTTTACACGTATCATGCAGGCGCCCGACTGTCCGCGCGAAGACAAGGTGCGCGGCATGCGCGTGGTTGCTTGCACGCGCTTCGAGACACCCTTTCAAGATGCGGCGGGTCTCGATCAGCGCCAGGAACAGATGGAAGAATGGGGCGTGCGTGTCACGGAGTCCGTGAAAGAGACGGTCGAGGGCGTCGATGCGATTATGATCGAGATCAACGATCCGGCACCGCATCTCAAGTACTTCAAGCAGGTGGCCGCGCTGGGTAAGCCGGTGTTTATCGACAAACCCCTGGCTGGCACCGTTCGTGATGGTCGCGCGATTCTGCGCCTGGCGAAAGAGCACAAGACACGCGTCATGTCGGGCTCGAGCCTGCGCTTCTGCCGTGAGCTTCTGGACGGCCTAAAGCAGGTGGGAGATCCGGACTGGGTCAACGTGCATGGCATGTTGGGTACAGCACCGACCGGGGACTCGCTGGTCTGGTACGGCGTGCATGCGTTTGAAATGCTCGAACGTGCGATGGGGCCAGGCGCTCGACGGGTGACTGCACACGAGACGGGGTCCGGCGTCGTGAGCGTGGTCGAATATGACGGCGGCCGACAGGGCGTGGTCGAGACGCAGCGGAGAAACTATGCCTACGGCGGTCGTCTGCAGGTGGGAGGAACGGCAGTGCCGTTCCTCAACACGCGTGGTCCCTATCCGCCGCAGGTTGCCGCCATGCGCCGCTTCTTTGCCGGCGGCGAACCGGAGGGAACACTCGAGAACGCGTTTGAAGTGTTGGCCATGATGGTTGCCGCCCGCAAGTCGATCGAGACCGGCCGGCCGGCCCCCGTGCCGAAGGGTATCGCGTGAGACAGGCGAAAGACGCCTATGGTTCGGCGGCTCCGATCAGCTTTGCTGTCCACGGGTCCTGCCACGTACGTTCCGGCGGAGCGCTCACTTTGCGGTAGTGATCCACGTTTGCGCAGTCCGGCAGGGGCCGATGCTCCTCGGGCGCGTCACGAGGTGCTCGCGACAGATAGAGTCGATGCTGCTGTGCATAGCTGCCATCTTGTTGCGGCCGGGAGTCGGCTCCGCGAAAAGAAAGTCATCGTCGGCGAACCGGGGGTTGGTTTTTGGTGAGGCACTTGCGTGCTGCCGTGAGGATGCTTCGACTAGCGGGTCGCGAGTGCCGGATCAATCACCTTCTCGGCTGAGTCGACGGTCAGAGACCCGTCGCCGACCACGATTGGAAACTTGGTCGCCCGTCCGTCCGTATACGTCGTGGTCGCATCCATGTAGCAGGTGCTGAACGCGCGACGCGACCCTTCGCTGCGATTCACATCGGACGAATGCAGCAACCAGTTATGCAGGAGCATGACCTCGCCGGGTTGCAGTTCCAGGTGGACAGGTTCCCCACTGCAATGCGTGTCCGCCTGTTCTTCGGTCAGGAACGCGGAGGGATGATCGGGGTTGATCAATTCGCGGTGGCTTCCGGGAATGATCTGCACGCAGCCGTTCTGAGCCGTGGCGGGGTCGAGGGCGGTCCAGATCGTGACCTGCGGGTCCCGATCAAGGTCGTTCCAGCGATCCTGGTGCCAGGGCAGCATCGTGCCCCTGCCGGCGGGCTTGTTGAAGAACATTGCGCGGAAACAGGAGACCGGGGCGTCGTCCCCGTAAACGCGGCGACAGATGTCCTGCAACAGCGGATGCTGGATGTATTTGAGGAACAGCGCATCCCATTCCAGATCCTGTATCTTGCGATAGTTCAGCGTGGCGCCTTTGTGACCCTTGGTCTGCTCCCCCAGGTCGCCATAGTCGCCGCTGTCGCTATCGAGCTGCATCATTGTGCGATCGTAGTCGATCGCAGCCGTGCCCAGCATGATATCGTCGATGCGTTGCTGCAGGGCCCGCAACTGCTCGTCGTCCAGAAGCCGGCCCAGGAAAAGGTATCCGTCGGTTTCGTATGATTGCCACTGATCGTCCGTCAGTCGTGTCATGGTCTCTCCTTCGATGCTTACCCGTCGAATGAATCGTAACTATCATAGCATATAGCGCCAACTCCAGCGGGATTTGCAGCGGGGTTGCATTGTCGAGATCGGCACCTGCGTGATGGCCAGGCAGGCTCGGGACCACGTACAAGAGATATGCCGAAGCTCAAAATAGCGACGTGTCAGTTCTCAGTTGGGGCTGATATCGGGCGCAGCGCCGCCATCGACGCTTCGATTGCGACCCGCACGCGTTCGATTTCACGCTCGCCGTGCGTCGCGCCGACGTACCATCGGCCACCCGGCAGGTTGTAGATCCCGCGTTCCTGCATGTTTGCAGTGAACGCAGTGCCGGTTTCATCGTCGGCCTGCATGACCTCGCGAATGCTGGCCGGCGGCTTATCGAGTCCGAAGTGCAAGTGGAAGGCCGTGCCCGTGCCGGTGGTGACCAATTTGCGGTCGCCCGCGGCCCGCTCGATCATCTCGCGGATCGCGTGGCCATGCGTGTGCATGCGTTCGTAAACGCCGGGCTCGGACAGCGCCTCGATCGTGGCGATCGCGGCTGCGACGCAGATCGGGTTTCCGTTGTAAGTGCCGAAGTGTCCTGTGCGGCCGTCGACCAGGGCGTCGAAGACCGATTTCCGGCCGGCCACGGCGGACATTGAGAATCCGCCGGCCATGGCCTTGGCGTAAATCGAAAGATCCGGCTCCAGGTCGAAGTACTCGCGCGCGCCGCCGAGCCCGATGCGGAAGCCGGTGATGACCTCGTCGAAGATCGAGACGGCGCCGTGCTCCCGGCAGAGATCGATCAGGCCGGCGAGGTAGCCGTCGCGCGGCATGCATGAGCCGCCATTGACCAGGATCGGTTCGGTAATCACGGCGGCGATCTCGCCCCTGTTCTCATCCAGCATCGCGCCGAGCGCATCGAGGTCGTTCCACGGGCAGGTCAGGGTCAGTGCATACTCCGACGGTGGTTGACCACCGCAATCCGGTACCGTTGTTCCGAACTCGTCAGGGGAGGGGTGGTTACTGACCAGCATGTTGTTCTGCCAGCCGTGGTAGTGCCCTTCGAACTTGATGATTTTCTCGCGTTCCGTGGCACCGCGCGCCATGCGCAGGGCCGCCTGCACGGCTTCCGAGCCGGTGTTGGAGAAGATCACCTGCTCGGCACCCGGGATGACTTCGATCATCTTCTCGGCCAGCTCGATTTCGCCGTGGTGCTGCGCGCCAAAGGTGTAGCCACGTGTCATCTGTTGCGTGACCGCCTCGGTCAAGCGCGGATGGTTGTTGCCCAGAATCAATGGTCCCCAGGCCAGCCCGTAGTCGAGCCACTCGTTGCCGTCGACGTCGTAGAAGTACGGACCCGCGCCGCGCTCCATGTAGAGCGGCACGGGCGTCACGTTGCGTCGAAACCCGGTCGATACTCCGGTTGCCAGGGACCTGCACGCGCGGTCGTAAAGTGATTTTGATTCGTCGGATTTCACGCGGTGTCACCAACCCGTAGCGGAAGCAGGATTCAGGCGCGGCGACGCCGCGGCGCAACGCAGGCCGCTATCTGGATCGATGCTGGCGGCCAGCGTATTGCCACCTGCGAACGCCGGCTGGACCGTAACGCGGTGTCCTTTGCCGGTCAGCGCTTCGCGTACGTTTTCCGGGACGCGCCGTTCGATGTACAGCGACGCCGGCTCCGCGCCGCGCGGATAGAATGAATTCGGGAAATGGTGCGTCCAGAATGTCGGTGCTTCCACGGCTTCCTGGAGCGACATGCCGTAAACCGTCACGTTGAGCAGGAACTGTAAGGCCCACTGATCCTGGCAGTCGCCGCCCGGGCTGCCGAATACCATGCAGGGCCGGCCGCCGCGCGTTGCTAGCGAGGGGGTCAGCGTCTGGCGTGGCCGTTTGCCGGGCGCCATGCAATTGGGATGGCCCGCGACCAATGAGAACATCTGGCCACGTGTTCCGAGCGGGAAGCCGAGACCCGGCACGACGGGGGATGACATCAGCCACCCCCCGCTCGGCATGCCGGATACCATGTTGCCGGCCGAGTCGATGACCTCGAAGTTCGTTGTGTCGCCGTCGGAAAAGCAAACATTGACATCGTTGATGCCCGTCGCGCTGATCGGATCACGATTGCCCGGCCGTAATTCCTCCGATGCGTGATCCGGATCCACGAGCATGCGCCGTTGATCTGCGTAGGTGGCGGACAGGAGTTCATCCAGTGGCACATCCACAAAATCGGTGTCACCGTAGTAGAATTCACGATCGGCGAAGGCAAGCTTCATGCATTCCGTGATCGTGTGGATCGCATCGGTCGAATTGTGACCCATGCCCGCAAGGTCGTGTCCCTTAAGCAGGTTGAGCGACTGCAGAAGGACGGCGCCCTGCGTCCAGGTGCTGCATTTGTGGATCTCGAGATCCTGCCAGGCCGTTGTGACCGGGTCTTCCACGCCGGCTTCGAAAGATGCGAGGTCCTCGACGCTCAGCAGACCGCGATGCGCCTCCCCCGATGCATCCATGATCTCCGTTGATTGACAGAACGCCGCTATGGTCGCGGCCGTGGGACCTTCGTAGAAGGCGGCGCGCGCGGCGGCGATTCCAGCCGCGCGATCGGACTGTTCGCGGTCGTGATCGATTAATGCCTGGAACGTGGCGGCCCAGTGCGGCTGTTTCCAGATGAATCCGCAGGGCGGCGCATTGTCGTCATGCAGGAATTTTTCGGCCGATGCCGGCCACTCGTTTCGGTAACGTTCGGCAGATCCGGCAATTGCATCGCGCAGGGCGTCATACATCGGAAAGCCACGTTCGGCCATCTCGACCGCGGGTGCCAGCACGTCGGAGAGGCGCAGCGTGCCGAAACGTTCGAGTACGAGCAAGTAGGTGGCCACTGCCGACGGTACCGTTATCGGCAGGAAGCCGTCTCCGGGAATCACATCGATGCCGTAAGATTGGTACTGCTCAAGCGTTGCCGCGCGTGGCGCAACGCCCGCGCCGCTCACGGCCCAGGTCTTCTGGTCTGTCGCATCGTACACCAACATCGGGACCTCGCCGGCGATGCCGTTCTGATGCGGCTTGGTCACCGCGAGTGCGAAACCGGCGGCCACGGCCGCATCGGCGGCATTTCCGCCGCGTCGCAGGATCTGCATGCCGACTTCGGTGGCGAGGGTGTGTCCGGTCGAGATGACCGACTGCGTGCCCATGGCCATGGGTCGTCCGCCCACGGGTCCAGTGGAGGTTTTCTTTATGGGGGTCTGCACGATGGGGCGCGAACAGCCGGGCGTGAATTTAACCGGCACGCAGGAGAGGTTGCTTGAAACTGACGGGCATGGGGATCGTGTCGCTCTCGTTATCGGCCCGTCGCGTGCCCGGCGGCATCATGTGGATGGCGAAGGCACGGCGCTGGTTCTCGGTCTCGTTGGGAGCCGTGTAGTGCAGCGTCTGGCAGTGGTGGAACATACAGCCACCGGCAGGCAGATCGTTCACAGTTGCCTGCGACGGGTCTACATCCTTCAGGTCCAGCAATGCGTTCGTGTCTTGACTGATCTCGTGCCGGATCGGGGTCAGGTGGCTGCCGGGGATCACCTGCATCGCGCCATTGTGGACATCGACGTCGTCCAGCGTTAGCCAGCATGAGATCAGGTTCGCCGGACTGCATTTCCAATACCCATTGTCCTGGTGCCAGAACACAGCGCCGCCGTGGCCGGCCGGCTTAAATAGCGCCTGGTCATGAAACAGCTGAATATTTGGGCCAATCAGATCCTCGGCCATGTCGAGTATTCTCTGATTAAAGAGTAGTTGCCGGAAGTGAATGTTGCGCTCGCACATCTGCATGATCTGCAGCATCTGCTGCGGAGCCGATTCCTTTTCGTCAACGGAGCCGCCATCGTTCGTTGCAAGATTGCGGTACGCGTTATTGTCGCGGGCCTTTTCGAATTCGAGATCGTACTGCTCGCGCAGCAGTTCGATCTCGTCGTCCTGCAGAACCTTGCCGACCTTCAGATAGCCGTGCTTGTGAAATTGGTCGATCTGTTCCTGGGTCAATGTCATGCTGGCCTTCGTCATGATTTGATGTAGGTTGCCATAGATTTCATGACAGTCAAGTACACCGCCATGACCGGTGCGTTCCGTTCCTTGCGTTGTGATGGGGCCGGTGCGGCCCCGCGCTACAGACGGATTGCGGTGTCGACAGCCTTGTACGGATTACTCATCAACCATGTGCTCCTGCGTCGACGGGGCGGCCCAGGGGTGGACACATCCGCCATCGACGCCGATCACCTGGCCGCTGATGGCTTGCGAGGCGTCGCTCAGCAGCAGGCAGATCAACCCCAGCAGGTCGCCTGGTTCCAGGGAACGCTGTAGGGATTGGCCCGCGAGCACAAGCCGCCGCGTTTCATCCGTGTATTGTTCGGCGTTTTTTTCGACGTCAATGGCGCCGGGTTCAATGCAGTTCACCGTGATCCCGTCCGGACCCAGTTCATGCGCGAGCGATCGCGCGAGCCCGACGAGCGCACCCTTGCTCGCCACGTACGCGCTTAGCAGCGCCGTTCCGATTTCGAAGGTGATGGATCCGATCAGGATAATCCGCCCGCCACCATCTGCGCGTAGCCCGGGCAGAAGCTGCCGCGTCAGGTCCACCGCCGGTTCAACGTTTGTGGCCATGACCTCCCGCATGAAGTCCGTGTCGGTTCGGTCCAGCGGACGACGCGGATCAATGCCCGCATTGTGGATGATCCCCCACAGGCTGGGTGCCACCTCGGCGATCTCCGAGGCGAGCCGGGCGCGTTCATCGGGATCAGCGAGATCGCCGTGCAGGCAAGTCACCTGCTTGTCGCAGCCGAGGGCGGCGGTATTCCGTGCGAGTTGCTCCGCGTCGCGGTCGATGAGCACGAGGTTCAATCCCTGGTCGAGCAATCCACCTGTCAGCCCGCGGCCAATGCCCCAGGCGGCACCGGTCAGAACAACGGTCTTGCTCTTAAGGTCGTCGAAGGTGAATGGCATGGGTCTTCTATTTAGATTTCACGCCCCGGACGTGGACCGTGATTTCCGGCGCGGTGAACGGCGCGAGGCGATGGGTCTGTCCCGGCATCTGGTGCCAGGAGTCGATTCGTAACCGATTCTTACCGTGCTTGAGATGCTTCTTCGGCAGTACGATGTCTTCCATGCCCCCGGCCTCGACATTGGCGACCTTCACGGCAAGCTTGCCGTTGACGGTGATGCTGAGGAAGGTCAGGACGCCGTAGCCGCTGGCGACGGTGATCGGCAGGTCGGCGTGATTGACCTGCGCTCCCTCGAAGGGGTTCAGGATCAGCACCTGGTTCGGCGGCACCTTGAGCCGCTGCCGAACGTTCTCCATGTCCTCTGAACAGGCGATCAGGGTTGTGCCGATCAGTACGGCGAGGACTCGTGTAGCTGCGCCAGTTGGCATGGAGAACAGCATTCACGAGTCGCATGCCGTGGTCAAGCATGGGTGAAGCCACCGCCACGCCATTGGAGTGGTAGACTGGCCGTGACTTTACTGGAAACCTAACCGACCCGTACCGGGTGGCAAGTCCGTTCAGCGGATGGTCCGAACTGGCTACGGCGGACCACCCCTCGTACGCGGATATTGCATACAGGAGTACGCAATTTAGGGCCTGATCGCAGCACACCGGTGTCTAAAGGCGCGGCCGCGCGGCCGGCTTAGCGGGGAATTTTGGCCGTACCCGTTGCTTGTCCCAGACTGGTATGGTTTGTGCTGAATTCACGCCGACGGGACGCACAGGCCGCGTTGGCCGCGTCATGATCGACTGCGGCTTATTTTCCTTTATATATGTCCCCCGGTCTGGCACACACAACGGTTTGATCTATTCCGGTATGAAGCATACGAACCCACAACGCCCGCTGGCGGGCATCAGATTGATCCTCATCGGCGCACTGGGCCTGGCGTCCCTGGCGGCGATGCCGGCGTTGGCCCAGAGTCCGCAGATCCAGCAGGCAACCGAGTTGATGCGTAAGCGCATGTACGTCGATGCGGTTAAGATCCTGCAGCCGATCGTCGTCGCCGCCGCGGAGGGACAGCGATCCACCGAACTCCGCATGTTGGCCGAATGCCACTACCTGCTTGCCGAATACGCCGTGGCCCGCCCCCTGTTCTCACGCGCCTTGCGACAGCAAGTGTCGGAGAAGGGTAAGAAGATCTGTGAATCGCGGTTGGCCATGATCGCTTACCGGCTCAAGGATCATGCGGGCGCACTTGAGCGAATCGAAAGTTTCATTCGTAAGTATCCGGCGGATAAGCGTGTGGGCACCTTGCTCGGAATTCGTGTCAAGTTGAGCGCCGCCGGATCCGGCGGACTGCAGGCCAAGATCACAAAAATCGAGGCCGACTACCGTCGCTTGAGTGATAACGTTAAGCGTTACGGCTACTACAACGCCGCGCTCGCCGGGAAGACGCTTGGTGACCTCTACATTAAGGCCGGGCAGGACGATCGCGCGATGTCGCTCTTTACCAGGGCGGTGCACGAAATGCGCGGTGTGGTCAGTGAACTGAAAGCGCAGCGCCGGCCGATCCCGCGGGATCTGATGCAGGGCGTGGACTCCATGGCGTTGCAGATTGCGAAGTACCGCATCGAGCGCAAGCAGTGGAACGAGGCCACGAAGTGGCTGGAGAACGTGGCGCATGTGGACCACATGAAGTGGCAGGCGCGCCTGCTGCTGGCGCAGATTGCCTACCAGCGTCGCGACTACGCCGCCGTCATCGAGGCGTTGCCCAACGATTTATTGCGTCGCGTACCGGAAGGCGTCATGCGCTCCAACATGCATTTGCTGCTCGGCTACGCGTATCGTGAAGGGAAGAAGGCCGACGCCGAGGCAGCCAAGGTACATCTCAAGAAAGTGGCTTCCAGCGCGGGTGGCTATTACCAGGCCCAGCACGGTTTGGGCGAGATCTATGATGCACAGACCGACCCGACGCGCGCCGAAACGCATTATCTCGTTTCTGTACAATCAACAAAGTACGCACCCGCGGCTCACCTCGCGCTGGGCAAGATCTATCGGCAGCGCGCCAATGCGTTGCCCGGCGCAGACCCGAAATCGCGGGCGGCGCGGGCGGCCCTGACGCAGAAGGCGGCGTCCCATTTCTCCGAGTTGATCCAACGCTTCCCATTGACCGCGCTCGCTACTGAAGCGAAGCCCCTGTTGGCGGAGATGAAACAGGCCGGCGCCGATGTGGCCGTCACAACTTCGACCGAAGATAACGTCGATGTCTGGAACCGCATGGTGCGCCGGAATCCGCGCACCAGCGAAGCGGCACAGGCTTTGCTCAGCCTCGCGGAACATCACGGGCGACGCGTCTACGATTCGCGCGGCCGCGGCGAGGTCCGGGCACCGGACTGGGCTGCCTGCGCCGAGGCAGCCGGCACGATTGTAAAGGCCGGAACCACGCCGTACAGCGGTGTAACCGCGGACCGTTGGCGCCAGATCCGCGCGCGCGCGTACTATCTCCTGGGCCGCGCGGAGTTGGGCAGCATCCCGGCCGGACCCAGCGCGCGGCGGTTGGGCGCGCGCGCGCCAACACCGATTCCCGGCGGCGGTGATGCCGCCCGTGCGGCGAAGGCGTTCAACGATTCATTGAAACTGTCGGGAGTGGACGAGACGGACTTTCGCAAGGACATCGAACTTGGATTGATCGAGGCTATGTTTAAATCGGCCGACGCCGCCACCCGCGAGAGTGCCCAGACACGCTACGAGACACGCGAAAGCGAATATCGCGGCGATAACCGCTACCAGAGGATGACGTTGGCGTTGGCGGACTGGTACGTCGCGCAGGAGCGCTACGAGTCGGCCGCGCGCGCCTATCGTCGTGTGGCACGCAAGAGCGATCTGGACCGCGAAGAGGTGATGCACCTGCTCTATCTCGCCGGGCTTTACTTCAATAAGGCCGGTCGCAAGGCATCGTCCGCGGACGCGGGCGGTGTGCCGCGCCTGGGACTCGAGGTCTACCCCAGGCAAATCTTGAAGTCGATCTCGGTCCTGAAGTTCCATCAGCCCTTTCAACAGGTGAAGGATATCCGCTGGTCCTCCGAGGCGCCGGGTCCCACGGCGAGTGAAGTTCTGTACCGCGTCTCGCGCACCTTCGGCGTGCCGTTTATCTGGTCACCCGCAAAAACCAGCGGTGGCGTGGCCGATACGCTGGCGACACGCCGCGTGGACCCTGCTGCCTTGGCGCGCCTGCAACAGGGTGGGCGGCTGGAAGAGTATGTTCGCCTCGCTGTCGATCTGGACCGTTTCGGAATCGATTTCGACCTCGGCACGTCGGGTGGCCTGGCCACATTGAGCCCACTCGAACTCGACGAGTTCGCTGGTAAGGAGCAAGTCCGCGCCATCGAAATTTTCGATCCGAAGCGGGACCGCTTCCCGATGCTGGCCAAACCCTACGGTGTATTCGAGACCGTGCATGCGGGCGGTGCCATGATATTTAACGTGATCGAACGCGTTGAGGAGTTGACCGGTTCGCGTGTCTTCTGGGCCGAGGGCGTGGATCGCGACGATGTGCTGGCCCATGAATTGCGTGAACCGCCGGGGGCGAAGCCGTCCGGTTGCCTGGCCTTCTTCGAACACGCGATCGAACCCCTGGGCCTTGACGTGCGCGTGATTCAACGCGATCGACTCGTCGAGTTGATGGCCGAGTCGAACGACAGCTTCAACGAATTGCGTCGCTTTGGCATGGATACGGCCTATGCCGAACGCGCGTTGTTCAACATCGCGGTCAATTTCTACTTCCTGAAGGAATACGAGAAGATGAAGCTCGCCTTGCGCGAGTACATGAAAGTCTTCGACACACCATCGCACACGCATTACTACGAGGCGGCGTATTGGCTCGGTTGGGTCTTTGAACGTGACCGCCGCTTCCGCGAGGCCGTTCGTCACTACAGTACGGCTGCCGAGGAGCGCGTGATCCTCTACAAGCGCGAATCATGGGACGAATTGATCCCGCTCGAGAAGTTGAAGAAGAAGCTCAGTTACGACACCCAGGTAGGGCTGGCGCTGAAAGTGTCCGGGGCTTTCGAGGCGGAGGGCCTGGCCGAACGTGTTCTGCCGTTTATTCGGTTCAACACCAATATCGAAGTGGACCTCGACCCGGCCGTTGCCGCGGCGAACATCCAGGTGACCGCGGCCGCCTTTGATGATTTGACCGCGCTTGAACTGTTGTACCGGCTGATGGCGGCGTACGACCTGGGACTGCGTGTCGAGAACGCGAGTCCGGCCATGGCCCAAAAAGCGTACTACCGGCTCGCGACCGTGTATCGCAAGGACAACCGGATGTTCGAAGCGCTGGAGAACGTGCAGACCCTGCTGATTCGCTACCCGCAGACGCGGCGCTATGTCGAAGCGTTGAAGCTGAAGCTGGATATTTACAAGGGACTCAAGGACTATGGCAACGCGTTGGACGCGCTTGAGCAATTACGCCGCGCGTCGAAGGATACGATTGAAGCCTACAAGCTCGACTACGAGGCCGGCCGCATCTATTTCGATATGTGCGACTACGCGCGTGCCGAGTCATTCTATGCGCAGGCCTTCTCCGGCAGCGGTGGCCGTGGCGAATGGCTTAAGGTGCGCGAGGCGCTGGCCCTGGTCTACGTGCGGCAGCCGGGCAAGGAACGCGAGGCGCTGACCCAGTATCGCGACCTGATGCGCTACGAGTCCTCGAAGGTGCGCCAGTCAATCAATCGTCTCATGATGCACTACCTGTCGTACATGATTAGCTCGGAGCCCAAGCGTCAGCCGTTGCCGAATGAGGAGGCAAGTTTCATAAAGCAGTATGAGGCCTTGAGTGATGCTCGGCGGGCGGCGGCGGGCGCCGACATCGCCGCGCGCGCCAGTTGGATCTACTACGTTTCCGCTCTTCTGGATTTGCAGGAGGGCGCGACGGACGCGGCGTTGATCAAACTCGACGCCGCCGGCAACTCGCCGGATGGTCTGCTTGCCGGTGATGCGCTCGTGCGCGCCGGCCGGCTTCGCATGGCGCGCGGGGAATACGACGCCGCCCGGGACGGCTTCCAGCACCTGCTCTTTGCGATTAATGCCGTGGAACCCAAGGTGCGGGCTACCTTTCACCTCGCACGCTGTTATGAAGAACTGGATCAAGAGGATCTGGCCATGGATCGGTTTGAGGAAATTCTTGAACGATATCCGATCTCGCCATACGCGGCGCGTGTGAAGCAGAATGCGCTCTACATCGCCCGGACGCGTCCGGCAGACGTTGAAACTTCGGAGACGCCGTGAAAGACCTTCGCATCATTGTTATCGCCCTGGCGGCCTGCGTGATCGCCGGCGCCGCCGCTGCGCTTTCGCCGGAGGAGGCGGTCGCGGCGGCCGCGCGCCATGAGAAGGACGGCGCCTTTCGCAAGGCCATCGCCGTCTACGAAACATTTCTCAAGAAACATCCGGATCATGTACGTGGTCGCGACGTCCGATATCGAATTGGGATTTGCCACGACAACATTGGTGCGATCGAAGCGGCGATCGCATCCTTTCGCCAGGTGATCGCCGCCGGCCCGAGTCGCAGCTTCAAGCATCGTGCGGACACGCACATGCGTTTGTCCAGGCTGCTTGGCGAAGCCGAGAAGTATGGGGAGGGAATCAGGGTGCTGCGCGGATTGCTGACCGAGGGTGCGGGTGTATCAGAGGACGAGGCGCAGATGCTCTGCGCAGGCTACTACGCGTTGGCGGGCCAGCCGGACGAGGCGGCCGTGATGTTCAACGTGCTCAAAAATCGTATTCGATCGCCGCTCGCGCAGGAGGCGGCCTACAAGGTCGCGATCGTGTGGATGAAGGCCGGCCAAACCGACTTGGCCAAGAAAGCCGTCGAGGAGTACGCCGAACGCTATGCGGCCAGTCCGCGCACGGTGGATCTCTACCTGCGCCTGGCGCGGCATCTCTTCGAACAGAAGCAGTACAAGAGTGCCATTGCCGTCAGCACGCAGGTGCAGACCGAGTTTTCCGAACGGCCCGAAGCCGCGGAAGCGGCGTTCATCATCGCCCTCTGTTATCGCGAAACCGATAATCTGGATCGTGCGATCGAGGCATTGAAGGCGCTTGGCGTTACGGCCGAGCGGGTGCGCAACGGGTTGCTTGCGTGCGAGGCCTGGTTCGAGATCGCGCGGATCCAGCAGGACAAGCAGCAGAAAATGGAGGAGGCGATGACCCATTATCGGCGTGCCGCTGAGGCGTCGCGCCGGCCCATCACGGAACGGCAGCAACTGATCCTGGAGCATAGTCTCTACCAGGTCGCGGAGTACGAGTACCGGGCCGAGCGCTGGAGTGCTGCGCTGGACCTTTTCCTTCAACTGCGCAGCGTCGGTTCGAAGATGAACCTGCTGGGGCGTATCCTCAATTGTCGCTCGCGGCTCGATGAGAAGGGCCTGGCGTCGCTCGGCAGTGAGTCGGCGGACGAAAAACGCTTTCTCAAGGATCGTATTGCGGCGAACCCGGGGTCCATCCTGGCACTGCAGGCGGACGTACAATTGCTGGACGGCGAATTGGAGAGTGTGCGCGTGAACCCGGCGAGCCTCACGCAGTTGACGAAACTGATCGAGGGATATCACGGGTTATTGAAAAAGTATGCGCCCGCGGTACTCGCGCAATTGGACATGGAAATCTATATCCGGGTCCGAATCGGTTCGGTGGCCGCGTTGGTGTCGGACATCGCAATGGCTGCCGATCACACGGCGATCTGGCGTGATGGCTTGACACAATTTGAGACGGCCCTACGCGAAGCTCCCGAGTCGCTCCACAAGACGGAGATCCTTGAGGGTATCGCCGTGCTGGCCGAGCGTGTGGGTGAATCCCGGAAAGCGTTCGACGCCTACCAGGAGCTGTATCGATTGGCGAACAAGCGCAAGGAAGAGCAGGGGACCGACGAGGATAAGAAGAAGGATGTGAAACAGCGTGAACCGAAGACTTATCTCACGGGCATGGCCTCGGTAGCGAACAGCGAGGCCATGGTGCAGGATGCCATCGTCATGCTTTACAAGATCATCCTGGACGGACCGGAATATGCGCCCGAGGTGCGCGAAGCTCAATTTCACGTAGCCGATATGCTGTATCTCAAGAAACAGTACTCCGAAGCCGCGCGGGAATATCAGCTCTACGTGACGCGTTACGGTCCGGCGATGGATACCTCGCGCAACGTTCTGGGATCGTGGAAACGTCCGGCCGTGATTGATCCGGCTCTGGAGCGCGCGTACGAGGCCGCGATCCGCGTCGCCCATTGCTGGTACGCGCAGGGGCATCGTGCCAAGATGCTGGAAGCCTATGACTGGGTTGTTCGCAACCAGGACCACCTGAATCCGCGGGTTGCGGAAGCGCTTTACATGACGCTGAACGCGCGACCGATGGATTCGGCCGAGGCCAAACGCGAGACGGCAAACGCGTTGTGGACGCGAGTCGTAAACAGCTCGATGGACTTTGGTTCGAAGGGATATGCCAAGACGTTTATGCGCTGGGTGAACAACTCGCGCGCCGTGCCCTATGTCAAGAGCGCCACGCTGCGCGCGGGCGAGCTCTACGGTAAGATCGGGGACCACGCGCGCGCTGCCGAGATTTTCAAACAGTACCTCGAGCTCTACTCGCCCATGAAGCGCCATCCCAACGAGAATCGTGTCTTGTATGGGCGCGATGATCAGTATGACGTGGCCGAGTACGCCGCGGGCCGTGAGCTGATTCAGGCCGGCGACTACGAATCCATGGTGTTGGTATACCAGCCCTATATCGACGGGCTGCGGGACAACAAGTTCCGGTCGTCCGCGCTGATGCTCATGGGCCATTTCGGCACCGAGGGCGAGCTTTATGACGATGCGCGTGCGGCATACTCAGCGCTCTTGGACGAGTATGGTCAGCCGAATCCGCTGGATAAGGAGGGCAAGCCGATCCCCGTGCCGGCTGCGGAGCGCCTGCGACCCGGTACGCGCTGGAATGGTGTGCGTCGACTGCCGCCGGAGGATCTCGACCCGGGTAAGATTCGCTACGCGCTGGGTTACCTGTTCTGGAAGAAGTTCGACTGGGCCGGGAGCCGCCGCGCGCTACAACCTTTTTTTGACGATCCTGGCCTGCGCAACCACGAGTCGTGTCCGGCCGCGTTGCTGATGCTCGCGCGGTCCAACGTTCGACTGGACGCGTTTGACGCTGCCATACCGGTGTTTGAACGCCTGGTGACGGACCACAGCGGGTTTGCAGCCGCGGACGAAGCTTATGTTGGTCTCGTGCGGACCTGCTATCGCGCACGAAACTGGGGCAAGATGCGTGCGCATAGCGCGGCGTTTACAAAGCTTCGGCCGAACGCCGTGCGACGTCCTTACGTCGATTTCTACCTGGCCCTGGCCATGATCGAGACGGGCGATGCAACGGCGGGGCACTCGAAACTACGCGACCTGGCCCAAGCCGAGACCTACGGCGACCTCAAGGCGGATGCCCATTTCCATCTGGCCCGGCGCGCGCTGGCGCAGTCGCCGCCGGACCGCGCCGCCGCCTACAAGTTGTTGCGCCGCAGTATTGATTTCTATCCGCGTGCCGAACCCCTGCTCGAGGCGGGCCGCTGCGCTGTCGAACTGCGTCGCTGGGACGATGCGCGCGCCTATCTCGACCGCTGTATCCAAGAGTTTCCGGAAAGCGATGAGACCATTCTGGAAGACGCGCGAGATTTGTTGGCCCGCGTCGTGAAAGCGGAGAAGAACGGGAAGTGATGCGGGAACGTGGATAGGCCGACGGAAGATTTCGATAAAGATACCGAACACATAGAAAGGACGAAAGCGATGAGAAGCATGAAAGCATGGACAACGGCTGCACTGTTTGCTGCGGCACTCGTGTACTTGCCCGCGCCGGCAATGGCGCAGGAGGACGAACTCAAGCTGGATCTGGACGGCATCGAAGATGTCACGGACGACGCAACCGGGGCCGTGGCGCGGCAGATGGAAGGCCTCGAAGAGGGCGACAAGAAACGATTTAAATCCATTACGGATGACGATATCTCGGGCCTGGTGGAGGGGGATATTTACCGGTCGGGGCAGTCGTTCTTCAAGGTCGTCTCGGTGAAAGCGAAAGGCAACGAGGGCGGCAAATTCGTGATGGAACGCATGCGCGGCCGAATGGATCCCGGCACGCTGTGGAATCGCATCTCCGGCGACGGTGGACGCTACAACCTGGAATTTTCATTTTTTGGCGAAGATCTCGACGGAATTATTCCGCATGCCTTTAAAGCCAGTGAAGGGGGCAACTACCCTGACTTTATTGGCGAAGATTGGACAGGTAATGAGTTCGTAGATGTCTCAGCGAGCGATGTGGACTTCGTTGAGATCACCCCGTCCGGGACCGGCATCTTAGAGGTTGATGTTGATTCCTACACGCTTGATGGCAACGCGCTGACGGTCGACGCGATCATCACGGTA